>JBGGMM010000094.1:0-15541 GCA_041288045.1 Pseudobdellovibrionaceae bacterium
GCCGGTGCCTTGGCCGACCACGATCACAACTCCGGATTGAATTTTATTTTTCAGGTGATCTGTCACTTGTGCTAAAACTTCGCGGTCATCCAAAGCAAGGTCAGCAAAGGCGATTTTTGAAGTGCCGGTTTTGGATTTGAATGATTTTGCCTTGTTTGCCAATTCATCAATGTTAATTGATCCGCCCTGGATTTTTTTGATTTCTTCTTTTTTCTTTTCAATGAAATCCATCAAAGAACCGGCCTGTTGATTGAGAATTTTTTCCCAATTGATATCAAGGCCTGCGGATCTTCGAGCATCAAGAGCGTCATGCAAAGCTGAGCTGGCGTATTTCACAGCCGTATCGCCACTCAAAGCTTCGATTCTGCGCACGCCGGCGCTCACGCCACTTTCAGAGACGATTTTAAAAAGTCGGATTTGAGCTGTGTTAGAAACGTGGGTTCCGCCGCAGAGCTCAGTTGAGAAATCTCCCATTTTCAGAACACGAACTTCGTCACCGTACTTTTCGCCGAAAAGAGCCATGGCGCCTGAAGCGATCGCCTGTTTGTGAGCCATCAGGGTCGCAGTGACTGGAATCGCCTTGGAAATCTCGTCATTCACCAAAGATTCGATTTTCTCAAGTTCCTGAAACGTCAGTGCCTTACCATGAGTAAAATCAAAACGAATGCGAGAAGCATCCACCATTTGTCCGGCTTGAGTCACATGTGTGCCCAAAACTTTTCGCAAAGCTGAGTGCATGAGGTGAGTGGCCGAGTGATTGGCCGCTGTGTTTCGGCGCTCGCTTGAAAAGACCTCGGCAGTGACAGAATCACTAACTTTGAGTTCTCCGGATTCAAGCTGGATATGATGCATGAAAATGTCGTTTTGTTTGGTGCAATCCAAAACTTTGGCTTGGCCTTTTGTGCTTTTCAAAATTCCCTGATCACCGGCTTGGCCTCCGCCTTCCGCATAGAATGGAGTGCGATCTAAAATCACAACACCGCTTTGGCCCGCCTTCAACATCGGAGTTTGCGCAGAGCCCGTCGACAGAAAAAGAATCTGTGCTTGATCTGTCGTGGTTTCATATCCGGTAAAAACAGTCGCACTTTGTTTATTGGAAGCTTCTTGTGCAAGCTGAACAAGGTGGGCTTGATCGCTGCTGATGGCTTTGCCTTTCCAACTGGCTTTGGCTTTTTCTCGAGCGGCTTCCATTTCGAATTCAAATTTTTTCTCATCCACTGTGAAGTTTTGTTCTTCAGCCATGAGTCGGGTGAGATCGGCAGGAAACCCGTAAGTGTCGTACAATTTGAAAACCACATCACCAGGAAGCTCTTTTTGATTCTTGGATTTCAGTTTGCTCAGTTCCTGATTTAAGATTGCAGTGCCAGTTCCAAGAGTCGTCATGAATCTTTCCTGCTCATCGCGCAGATTGGAAAGAATGATATTTTGCCGCTCTTTCAACTCTGGGTACACTGAACTCATGTCTGAAATCAAAACTTCTGCAATTTGAGGCAAGAAGGGGGCTCCACCTGAAAGCATTTGGCTGAATCGAATGGCTCGGCGAAGAATTCGTCGAAGTACATAGCCTCGTCCCTCATTGGAAGGAAGAGCGCCGTCTGCAATCAAAAAGGATGCGGAGCGAACATGATCGGCGACCACTCGAAGCGCGGCGACTTTTTGTCTGACATCGGTTGAGGCTTTTGAATTCACACCGTCCGTATTCATTTTTTCAATTTCAGCAAGAAGCTGTGTTTGCCCTGAAATCTCAGCAGCTTTTTTGATCATCGGCCAGAACAGATCTGTATCATAATTGTTGAGCTTTCCTTGCATGGCTGCAACCACTCGCTCAAGTCCAGAGCCCGTATCCACTGAAGGCTTTGGTAGAGGCTCCATTTTTCCAGGCGCACTTTCAAAATATTGCATGAAAACCAAGTTCCAAATTTCAACGAAACGATCTTCGCCAGCGGCAATTCCTTTGAATGGATCGGATTCGCGGCCCGCATGGGGACCATGATCATAAAAAATTTCGGTGCAGGGGCCACAGGGACCTGTATCGCCCATACGCCAGAAATTATCTTGGTCAAAACGGAAAATACGATCTTTGGGAACTCCCTCTTGTTTGTTCCAGATATCGGCCGCTTCATCATCCGAAAGGTGGACTGTCACATAGAGTTTTTCTTTCGGAATTCCGAGATCTTTAGTCAAAAACTCCCAAGCAAACCGAATGGCGTCTTTTTTAAAGTAATCGCCAAAGGAAAAATTTCCGAGCATTTCAAAAAAAGTATGGTGTCTTGCTGTGAAGCCGACATTTTCAAGGTCATTGTGTTTGCCACCGGCACGCACGCACTTTTGCGAGCTGACGGCCCGCTTGTAAGGACGGTTTTCAAGTCCAAGAAAAACATTTTTAAACTGATTCATTCCGGCATTGGCGAAAAGCAGGGTGGGATCATTTTCAGGAATAAGCGAAGAGCTGGCCACGGCTGTATGTCCGTTTTTTTCGAAATACTTGATAAATCGATTGCGAACTTCGTTACTCGACATCTTCTGGCTCATAAATGACCTTTCGTACGATCTCCATTGGAAAACCGCGGGAGGCAAGGAAGCGGCCGACTTTGGCCTTGTCCTTGCGATCCATTTTGTTCACATCGGAAAATTTATTCTTCACAAGCTCACGAGCTTTATCAAGCTCTTCAGTAAAATCCGGGGCGACTTGCGGAAGACCCTTTTCTTTTAAATAATGATTGATGTAATGGGTGCCTTTGCCTTTTCGTCGGAGCTCAGACGCCGTTTTCTCAGACAGGGCCTGGGTGTCTTCAGGACTGTTGGGGAGCCAGCCATTTTCTTTCCCATATTGAATGGCTTTTTCAATTTCTTCAGGGGTAAAGCGACTTTTCAGCTTCTTTCGAAGCTCTTTCTCGGAGTGATCGCGACGTGCCAAGAAGTCCATCATTTTATTTCTGGCCGAAGCTTGGGGACGAGGTCGAGAAGAGTCTTTTTCCATAGGGATGTTATAGACAGAAACACCCACTTTAGTCATCCTATTTAGGTCGCAAATTCATGACGACCAACAAGGAGGATTGATGAAAGCTATTCTTATTGCTGTGCTCACAATGATGGGAGCATCAGCATTTGCCGGAGACGCCGGATGTGGACTGGGCAGTGTGATTATTCAGAAAAATTCAAAGGGTTTGCAGCTTTTGGCAATGACCACCAATGGCTCTTTTCTGACCCAGGCCTTTGGGATCACTTCTGGAACTTCCAATTGCTCTTCAAATGGAATTGTTCAAAATGAGCGTCAGATCGAATACTTCGTTGAAATCAATCACGACGATTTGTCACGGGAAATGGCTCAGGGAAAAGGCGAGAAGCTCAACACTCTGGCTGTTCTTCACGGCTGCCAAACATCCGAAGCTCAATCTGCTTTTGCCGATATGACTCAGACTTCTTTTGAGAAAATCGTTCCTTCAGCTGAAACCAAAGCTGATGCCATGATTCAGAATCTGAAATCTGAAATGGCTCAGAATCAAAAAGTGACAGGCCTCTGCCAAGTCGCTTCTTTGTAAGATCTGATTGAAATTCAATCAAAAGCCAGCTGTCATGCATGCGATGAAGCTGGCTTTTTTTATTTTCCTTTTCGCGCTGACAGCTCAAGCGGAACCCGACGCATTTTCGCCGGAATGGTTGAACCTCCTGCATATGAAACGGTCCATTTTCAGCAATTATTCATCGGACGTCCTCGGAGAAGGGTTTTTCCTGAGCTCAAATGGAGCCCAAGATCCACAAGCGGAACTGCAAGCGACGATTGAAGCGATGTTCGGTGGAAACTCTAAGCAAACTCAAACAGCTCAGTGTCGATTTCTGGCACGAAGAGAATATCTTCTGAGAACCGGTCCAGAAAAATGGAAATCGCAGGTCCAAATCTGCCAATTTTCTGAAGAGTGGCTTCGAAAGCTCAACGCCACAAAAGTGACTTTGGTTTTTGCTTCAGCCTATCTGAATTCGGCAGCTTCCAGTTTTGGCCACACTTTTTTGAAACTGCAAAATCCAGAAAATGAAGCCGGCAAAGATCTTCTGAACTATGGGATCAATTTTGCCGCCAGGACAGAAGAAACTCGAGGCGCACTTTATGCGCTTTACGGATTGACAGGATTTTTTCCAGGGGCTTTTTCGATGACTCCCTACCATCAAATGATCAAAGACTACACCCATCTCGAGGGCCGCGACATTTGGGAGTATGAACTGGATCTCCAACCCGAAGAAGTCAGGCGCATGCTTTTTCATTTGCTAGAGCTGGATCGAAATTATTTTGATTATTATTTTCTCGATGACAATTGTTCTTACGCCATTTTGAAAATTCTTGAAGTCGCTCGGCCCGGATTGAAATTGACGGATGAAGAAGAATTTTTCGTGATCCCTTTGGACACTGTTAAATTGGCATTGCCTTTGGTGAAGGATATTCACTTTCGACCCTCTTTGGAAACTGAATGGAGACAAAGAAAGAGTCACTTACCTCAGGACGAGATCAAAAAATTACTGGAGCTTAATGAGAGCCAGGATTTGAAAGAACTTCCGACGCTTTCTACAGAGGCCCTGACGGCTGCTCAATACTATGTGAGCCTCAAAGGAAATCAGAAAAAATGGCAGGATCTGAATTACGCTCTTTCGCGAGAAAGGGCTAAAAGGAGTTCTGATTCGGAAAAATTCCAAATTCAAAGGCCTTCCTTTTCGCCGGATGAAGGGCCGCATTCATCAGCAGTGCAAATGGGATTTCATCAGCAAAGTGAAAAGAAATCTTTGCTGCTTGGTTTTCATTCGGCTTTTCATGATCAGCTCTCGCGAAACGTGGGGGCTTCGCCTTTTAGCCATTTGGAAGTCCTCGGGCTTCAAGCGCTCGCAACTTCTGGCGAACAAATTTTGCTGCAGAAATACCGCCTTTTAGAGACTCTTTCCACAGAGAGTATTTCACAATTTGAAAAACCTTTGAGCTGGGGGATTTTAGCTGGAGGAGAAGCATCGCCTTTGGAGCCCACTCGGATGCGCAATCAAGTTTCGGGACGTCTGGGATACAGTTATGATTTTCTCCCGGATCGAGTGCGAGCAAGTGGTCTTGCCGTCCTGGGACTTCAGCAAGATCTGGAGCAGAACTTTCAGTTCGCGCCGGGCCTTCAAACAAAGGCCTGGATTCTGTGGACGCCGGAAATCCGCACTCTTCTTCAATATGAAAAACTTTTTTTCCCATCCCACACTCAAGTCACCTGGAAAGCCGGGCAGGCCGTCGATGTCAGTCGGCAATTGGAAGTCCGCTGGGAGTGGAGACAGTTTGAAGAAAATGAGGAAATGGCTGTGGAAAACTCTCTCTCGCTGTATCAAAATTTCCTCTTTTGAGGACAAGTTTTCTAACTCGACTAGTTATAATTAGAAAGACTCTCTCAGGTAGGATAGGACCCAGTTTATGACACCGGCATTAGAGTATTCCATCCAGGAGCTGAAGCTCTCGGATTTACCTGCATTGAAAGAATTCACAGACCGTGAAATCGGTGCTGGTTATTACACTTTGTCAGAGCTTGAGGATATTTATCAAAGATCCCGCATTTGGGATCGAATGTGCTCTCTAGTCCTCAAAAAAGGGGAGCAAATCGAAGGCGTGCGCATCACTTATCCTCCTGGCCATTGGAGCCATGGAAAAGGCGAAGGGCTCTCAATTGAAAAATGGCCTTATCCTCTTTCGCAGACGGCTTACTTTCAGTCTTTGTTTCTTTCGCAGGCGGTTCAGGGACAAGGTTGGGGAGGCCGCCTCTCGGAATGTTCTTTGGAAATTCTCAAAAGCGTTGGGGCAAAAGGAGTGGTCTGCCATTCCTGGAAGGAAAGTCCCAACAATTCGTCTGGTAAATATTTGGAAAAGTTAGGGTTTCAAGTCATCAAAGAACATCCGCTTTACTGGCAGCACGTGAATTACATTTGCACACGCTGTGGGAAACCACCGTGCCAGTGCACGGCTCAAGAAATGTATCTCAAATTGGAGGCTCGATGAGCACATCATACTGGTTGGACAGAACGCCCTCATCGCAAAAGAGAAGTTTCGATATCATCATTGTTGGAGCTGGCGTGACAGGTCTCTCGACGGCTTACTGGCTTGAGAAGGAAGACCCACAACTCAAAATCGCAATTGTGGAAAAAAATCGAGTGGCCTTTGGGGCTTCTGGAAGAAACGCAGGTTTTATCACTTGTGGCTCGGTGGAACACTTCAATCGCATGATTTCAAAGCATGGTCTCGAGAAGGCTCTCGAGATCTGGAAATTTTCAGAGACCAATCTGAAGCTCCTGCAAGAAGAAATCATTCAAGATCGCGGTGATCAGATCCAGTTCGAGAAAAAAGGGGCCTTCTCTTTGGCCGCTCAGGAAAATGAATTTCAAGAGCTCAAGAAAGTTTCTGAAATCATGACAGGCCTTAAAATTCCGAACGAGATTTTAGAAGGACGCGATGTTGAAAGAAGACTGGGAGCTGTGAATTTCGTTGGTGGCATCAAATACAGTGATGATGCCTCGACAAATCCTGTGGAGCTTTTGGGTCTGATCCGTGGCAAATTGCGATCTCCCATTTTTGAATCCACTGAAGCTTACAAAATTGAAACTACGAGCGACGGCACGAAAATTCTAAAAACCGATCAGGGAGATTTTGAATCTTCGATGGTGGTTTTGGCCCTCAATGGCTATTCGGCCAACTTGCATCCTTACTTCAAGGACAAAATTTTTCCAACTCGCGGTCAGTGTCTGATGATGGAAAGAGTTCCTCGCTTTATGGAGGGACCTTGTTACGCCAATTTTTATCTGGATTATTTCCGTCAAACTCCGTCAGGTGAATTGCTGATCGGTGGATTTCGACAAATGGAAAAAGCAACCGAAGTCGGCTATTCCGACCATGTCACCGAAGTGATTCAAAATTCTTTGCATCAATTTGTGGTCACTTATCTTCCGAAGCTTGCAGAAGCCAAAGTCACTCATCGCTGGGGTGGGGTGATGGGCTTTGCCAAAGACGGGGAGCCCATGGTTGGCTCCATTCCCGATGATCCATCGATTTTCTTCGCTGGGGGCTATACCGGACATGGAATTGGTCTGGCTTTCCATACAGGAAAAACTTTGGTGGATTCGATTTTTGGTCGTGAGATTCCGGCCTGGATTTCAGCTCGCCGTTTTGGCTGATCCGGCGACAGAGGGGCGCATCAAAACCGGCGGTTTTTGACACATCTTCAGAAGTGAGAGAGCCTCTCTCCGTGGATTCAATTGCAAAACAAATTGCTACTTTTTTTGGCATCGGCAAAGCTCCAAAAGCGCCCGGAACTTTTGGTACCTTGGCAGCTTTGCCCTTGGCTTTAGGGCTTAATTTTTTAGGCCCTTTCTATATCATGGGATTCGTTCTGCTTTTCACTCCAGTTGCCATTTGGGCTTGTGATCGGCATTGCAAAAATCTTCAAGCTGAAGATCCCCAGGAAATCGTCATTGATGAAGTTCTCGGTTTTGTGATTGCGATGACGTGGCTTCCCATGACCTGGCAGGCTTATGTGGCGGGCTTTATCCTGTTTCGAGTGCTGGACATCACGAAGCCGCTGCTCATAGGATATCTAGACAGGAAACTCTCGGGCGGCTTTGGAGTCATGGCCGATGACATTGTCGCCGGAGTTGTGAGCAATATTTTTCTCCAGGTTTTGTATTCTCAGACCACTTGGTTGGGAGCGCAAATTCGATGAATGTATGTTCGCAAAACCTGCAGTCTGCCATTGAAAAATTACGCTCTCGAAAGCAGACTGTCGGGTTCGGAGAGAGCTGTACGGGAGGATTGCTAGCAGCAACACTCGCGGCATTGCCTGGTGTTTCGGATATTTTCTTGGGCTCAGTGGTGAGCTACTCGAACCAGGCGAAAGTGGATCTCCTCGGGGTTTCTTGGAGCGTTCTCAAGGTGGAGGGCGCAGTGAGCGGCACAGTCGCTCGGCAAATGGCGCAAGGAGTGCGCAATCAATTGAAATGTCATTGGTCCGTGACTATCACGGGGATCGCAGGTCCGACAGGCGGAACAGAATTCAAGCCGGTAGGAACTGTGTGGTTCGCTGTCATTGGTCCCGGTTTTGATACGACTGAAAGAAAATTATTTTCTGGCAGTCGGACAGAAATTCAAAAGCAAGCGGTCGATTTTGCGATCGAACTTCTTTTGAAGTCCATGGGTTAAGGATCTGACGCCGTCAAATCCTCGGTGCAAAGCCGAACGTCAGAGGGTGGAGCTAGAAAAAAACACTAACTAACGCGTCCGCAAGAGTTTGCGGAGAAGAAAGAGGAAATGAAATTATGGCAACAGTGAATACAGATAAAGTCAGTGGCGAAAAAGCAAAAGCTTTGGAATTGGCTGTATCGACAATTGAAAAACAATTTGGAAAAGGCTCCATCATGCGTTTGGGTGCAGAGGAAAATCTGCACAAGGACGTTGAAACCATCAGCACAGGCGCTCTCAGTTTGGATATCGCTCTGGGGATCGGTGGTCTTCCGAAAGGCCGTATCGTCGAGGTCTTTGGCCCTGAATCATCTGGTAAAACAACAATCGCTTTGTCAGTGATCGCTCAAGCCCAGAAAAAAGGCGGAGTGGTTGCTTACGTCGACGCCGAACATGCTTTGGATGTGAACTACGCTCGCAAATTGGGTGTGAACACAGAAGACATGTTGATCTCTCAGCCTGATACTGGGGAACAAGCTCTGGAAATCACAGAGACTCTGGTTCGCTCTGGCGCGATTGACGTGCTGGTCATCGATTCTGTGGCGGCTTTAGTGCCACGTGCAGAGATCGAAGGCGAGATGGGCGACAGTCACATGGGTCTTCAAGCCCGTTTGATGTCACAGGCTCTTCGTAAGCTGACAGCAGCTATCAACCGTTCACAGACTCTGGTGATTTTCATCAATCAGATCCGTATGAAAATCGGTGTGATGTTCGGAAACCCTGAAACAACAACAGGCGGAAACGCTCTGAAGTTCTACTCTTCTGTTCGTTTGGATGTTCGCCGTGTCGGCGCCATCAAGAGCGGTGAAGATGTCACAGGAAACCGAACAGCTGTGAAAGTCGTGAAAAACAAAATGGCTCCTCCATTCACCAAAACAGAGTTTGATCTCATGTACGGTGAAGGGATTTCTCTGGAAGGTGACATTCTCGATCTGGGAGTGACTGCCAACATGATTGAAAAGTCAGGTGCATGGTTCAGTTACCAAGGAGAAAGAATGGGTCAAGGTCGCGATCAGGCAAAAGAATTCCTGAAAGCAAACCCTGCCATCACTCAAGAGATTCGCAAAAAGATTCTCGCTTCGCACGGAATCGGCAAGCTCCTGATGGATGCTCCCGTGACCGGTGCTGATGGATCTTTGGCGGACATCGAAGCCGAAGAAACTGGAAAGCCAGCTGCAAAATCGGCAAAGGCCATTTCAGCTCCAGCAGCTTCTGCAAAAGAGTCGAAAGAGAAAGACACTGAAAAGAAGAAGACGAAGCACTAAGCTTGGTTTTCAAAGAATGAATTTCAAGGCGAGGTCTTCGGATCTCGCCTTTTTTTTGATGCGAACCTATGCTCTGGTTATCGTACACCTATGGGTGTACGGAAACTTGAGTGCTTGTTAGTGGTCATGGGGTGTCTGCATCCATGCAATCGGGGCAGGCCTGCCCCGAACCCCCGGACTGCCGATCATCGTGATCGGCAGTTCAAATGGATGAGAACAATTCGACGAATAAATGCCGCAGCGTTTTCTGAACGCCGCTGTGTTTGCATTTTCTTTCATGGATGTTCACGATCAGGCAAAGCCGCAAGCATCGCAAAAGAATCCGAAGGCCTCTCCATCTAATCCCAAAGTCCAGTTTCCACTCCGACGTCTCAAGCTGGAACGAAACAGGACCGATAAACTTATGAGAGAGATCAGGAAGATCTCATAACAGCCACACATGGAGGTGTGACTTGGATAAAATCAGCAGCATCCTTAAGGGGAATCCTCGGGTGACGTCAGTGGATCTGAATGAAGCTCCGCCGGCACGACCTGGAGCTCCGGCCTTGGGTCGAAAAGCGGGTCGAAACACTGTTTTGGACCGTGTGACTCTCAGTGAAAAGGCTAAAGAAATTGCCGCTCAAGACACCTTGATGGTTCGGAATCCCAAAGAGGCTTCACGGGCGAAGATGGTTGAAGAGATCAATCGGAAATTTTTTGAAACTCGCTTAAAGCCAGTTGAAAAAGAAATGCCTCAAAGCGAGGAGATCGTCGATAACCTCTCAAATTCGTTTGAGACATCTTCTTTGCCACAAGACGAGGTCGTTGCAGCTTATGAACCGAAGCCGGCATTGACGCCAAAATTATCAATTGAAGCTTAAAATTTCAGAGTCCTCTTGGAAAATCGGATCCAAGAGGACTCCTGTTTCTTCAACTGCGCTCAATTCATAAATGGATTTCAAGCGCCGTTCTCCCTTTTGATTTCTGCCAACCACTAAAATTCCATTTAAGCTCAAGCCCATCAATCGACGAATCGTCGCCAAACTCCAATGAGGCGCACCCAACTGCACCAGCATTTCCAATCGCAGAATAGCCTGATGAGCGGATGAAGCATGCAAAGTTCCCATGCTGCCTTGATGACCCGTCGATAGAGCCAACAAAAGATCCTTCGCTTCCGCACCTCGGACTTCGCCGACAACCAAACGATCCGGGCGCATGCGCAGGGATTGGCGTAAAAGTTCAGTGAGATCCACCGTCGGTAACAGGCCATGACAATCCTGCCGAGTCAGAAGCTTCGTACTGGCTTGATTGGGAACCACAATTTCAGAGGTGTCTTCTAAAACCACAATTCGCTCATTTTGGGGCAGAGCCTGTAAACAGGCGTTGAGTACGGACGTTTTCCCTGAACCTGTTTCGCCCACAACCAAAAAACTTTTTTTCTGGTGAAGCCAATCCTTCACAACGGAATACCCTCGCTCGGAAGTCCAACCCTGTGAAAGAAGCCGATCTAATGTCCAAGGATTCTTGTTTTGCCTTCGCAAAGTGAGAATAAAATCATTTTTCGTCAGCTCAGAGGAAACCAAGTGCAATCGAAAGTTGCGAAACCTTCCGTCACAAAAAGGTCTTTCAAGGCTCACCTGAACTTTGGATTCTTGACAAAGTCGTTCTATAAAATTTTGGAAAGTGAGTGAGCTGGCAAAGCGATCCGGCAGACGATGGAGCTGTCCTTTTTTTTCATACCAGATTTCATCTAAGGAATTGACGATGATTTCCGTGACTTCCTCGTCGGCAAACAATTGTGAAAGTGGCCCATCGCCTTCGAACTCGTCCTGCAAACGGGTTTGAAGCTCTTGATCCATATTCTTGGCTTCATCGGCAATCAGTTGTGAAATCCGAACCGAGCTCTGTTGTTTTGAATCCAAAGTTTGAAATCCAATGGTTTCAAGTGGAAGGCTTTGGATTTCAGTTTGGATTTTCAAGGCCTTTTGAAGGAAAGTCATTGATTCGCCTCCAACGTTCCAGGCGAGATGACTTCGGGCTTGACGAAAACAACGAGCTCGGTTCGATTGTCACGAAATTCTTTACTTGAAAAGAGTGCTCCCAAAACAGGGATTCTGGAAAGACCTGGTAATCCCGAGCTGCTCTCGGCTTGTTCACTTTTGATCAGACCAGAAAGAGCAATGAGTCTGGATTCAGTCAGATCGAAATGGCTTTGAATGCGATTGGTGAAAAGGGCCGGGATCCCATCGACCTTTTGACTGCCGTCGATGCTGCTGACTTCTGTTTCAATTGAGATGCTCATTTTCCCTGAAAAATCCGCTTTTGGTTTGATTTTCAAAATGATTCCATATTTTTTCCAAACCACATCATGAACCTCGTAATTGAGAATTTTAATCGGAAACTCTCCACCAGCAAAAAAATTCGCCTCTTTGCCGCTTCGACAGAGAATATTGGGACTTGCAAGGACTTTCGCAATTCCATTTTTCTCCAGGAACTGCAGGCTGATTTCTTGGCGATCTGATCCTGCCAGCTTTGGTAATACTTGGGCTGTGTAGGAAGATGGCCATTGAATCCCGTAATTGAGGGTTTCATCCTTGCGGACCTCAGCGACTGTGATTTGAACTTTGATCAATGGTTCAAGGTCCAAATTTGAAGCTGTGTGGATTGGCTCAATCCCGAAGGCTTTTAGAACTTTCGTCACTCGTTGGGCGACTTCGCCGCCTTGGGAAACCAAGGCCTGAATCTGTTGGTCAAATAATAAATTTTGCGGAGGCAAACCATTTTGCTGAAATATCTGCGCGATTTTCTTTTGTGCTGTCGCTTTCAAAGTGGGCTGCATGCTTACTTCCATCGAGTATTCACAATCTCGTCCTCGGCAAGTTTGATAAAGAGTCTCCCAATCCGCCCAGCGGACCAAGTGGCCAGTCACTCGAACCCGGCCATTTTCCAGAGACATCGAAAGGTTGAGAGTTTTATGAACTGCTTTCTCAATCTGGCGCCAAGCCTTTTCTTGTGAAGGAGAAAGGACAGAAACTTCATAGGATTCAGAGCCGACTTTGAGCAAAGAGTTTCCTGGTTTCAATCCCTTGATAGAATAGCGGCTTCCCAGATCGCTCAATCGAATCACTTTCGAATTTTCAACCCAGGCTCGTCCACGGGCTTGGACAGTTTTGGTTTCTCCCGGTTTTAAAGTCAGCTCCGCTCCCTTCGAAATATTTGAAAGAGACAATGCCAGTAAGAGCGAAAGAAAAACCATAATGACCTCCGAGCCGAAGCAAAAGCAAGACAGAGGCGGGATTCATAACAATTGCGCTGGGTCGGGTAGCCGATTTTAGGAAAGAGGCGTCCGGTTCGGATGTTGAATATCAAAGACAGGGAAGTTCGAAGCTGACAGTCACCCCATCGGCCAGATTTTCAATTTCAAGCTGGCTTCCGTGAGCTTTGAGAATCGCTTGGCAAACAGTGAGGCCAAGCCCCATCCCAATCGAATGATTCATGACGTCTTCATCGATGAAAAAGGGTTTGAGAATCTTATCGATTACCTGTGGTGAAATAAGAGAGCCTTCGTTGGAGACTGAAAAGCGAATTCGATGCGGAGAGATCATTTCGGATTTCATTTGAATGACGGATCCTTCCCGTCCAAATTTCATCGCATTGTGAAGAAGACGCAGAAAAACTTGGCGAATCAGATTCTGGTCGGCGATCAATTTTGTCTCTTCGATCTGAAATTCCAAGGACTGGGACTTGCTTTTGAGAATTTTGGCAAGTGGAGGTGGCAAAGTGAAATCCATGGACTTTGTTTCAAAAGGCTGAGGTTTGGATTTCAGTGTTTTGGTTTCAGCTCCAACAACGATCAAGACATCATCAATCAGGCTTCGCAAACGCTCGGCACTTTTTTGCACTCGATCCAGACAAAGCGCTTGTTCTTCATTGAGATGAGTTTCTTTCAAAAGATCCGAAAAACTGATGATAGCCGTCAGCGGAGTTTTCAGTTCATGATTGATAAGGACCATGAATTGGTTTTTTGCCTGATCCAATGTTTTCAATTCGGCGTAAGCATTTTCAAGTTCAATATTTTTTTGCGTCAGCTCACGCGACATCACAAAGCGTTCGATGGCTTGATCAACTGTGGCTTGAAGATCCACCGGATCCCATGGCTTTGTCAGGTAACGGGATATTTGTCCGGTATTCACTGCCGAGACAACTGACTCAATGTCCGTATAACCCGTCAAAAGAATGCGAATCGTGTCCGGAAACTTTTCAATGGTGCGAGAAAGAAATTCCACGCCAGTCATTTCAGGCATTCTTTGATCGGTGATGATCAAAGCCACTGGACCTGGATGTTGGTCGAGAACCAGCAAAGCTTCTCTTCCAGAGGTGGCCTTAAGGACAGTGTATTTATGACGAAAGATCCGTTCAAGGGCTTGAACGTTATCGATTTCATCATCCACGCAAAGAATGGTCTGTTTCTGCATCTGAATTAGTGTAAGATTGAAGTGAGTATCTACGCAAGATTTCTCGGGTTTAGCATTAAGATTGAACCTCTTTTTGTCGATCAGGATGATGGATAAGTGTTTGAGGAGTAAACAATGAAAAAAGTGTTCATGCGACCATGGATTCTTGGAGCTTTGCTATTTGGCTTTTCTTCTGCAAGTTACGGCCAAATGTACGGCACCGGAATGATGGGTGGAATGATGGGTTGCCCCTACCAACAGCAAGTGGGCGACGATGCTGAAAACATCCAAGACGACATCAATGAACGACGAGAAGCCCTCCGGGATGTCGAAGCTGACATTCGCGAGGCAAAGTCCAAAGAGCGAGAATTGCAAAGAAAAATGGATCGAGCTCGCGGCGACTTAGAGCGCCGAGGATTTGCAAGTGAGTATCTGGAGAAGATCATCGACCATATCACTGAAGGTCGAAAGTGTTCGGAGTATGTTGGAGGCGTTTCATCGCCTGTGACGCCGGCTCCTGAAACTCGAAGACCACAGTCCGAAGAAGAAGCTCCAGCGCTGGCTTCTGTTCAGGGCGGAAAGCCCAATGAGACGACCCCCTTCACGGCTTCTGACTGGTTCAAACTTTGTGATCAAACAAAAAAAGGCAGAGTCCTTTCTGGCGCCTGCAAAATCGAAAGTGCGCAAGTTCCTAAGCCTGGATTCAACCTGTCTTCTTGTACGACAAACATTCAGACTTACCAAGATTCTAAAGAAAAATTGGATCAGGCCAAAGCTAAATTGGAAGCTCTCAATGCGCGCAAAGATGCTCTGAAAGCTGAAATCGCAGCTCTTCGCGGCGATTACAAACAAGCTGTTCGTGATCATCAAAAAGAACTTCGCGAGCAGGCCACTGAGGGTGGTTGTATCGACTGTATGATTCAAGGATCTGGTTATTATTCTCAAAAGCCAAAAACAGACTGGGGCGGAGTTGTCACCAATCTGGGTCTTGGAATTGCCTCCATGTACCTCGGTAACAATATGCAAGAGCATGTAGCCTCTCAGAACGCTCGCTTAGGTGTTCCAACCCAAGTTTATCCAAGCTTCGGTTACGGCTATCCATTTATTATGGGAGCAGTGGGTGCAGCTCTTGGCGGTGGTGCTGGTGGTGGATTTTACGGATCCATCGGTGGCGGCATGGGAGCGGGCGGTTTTGGCTGCGCAAATGGAATGGGTGGCAATGGCTATGGCGGCATGGTGGGCGGTCCGTTCGGATATCCTCCTGGGTTTTTTCAAACTCCTTATGGTGGCGGAATGTACACCGGTTACCCAATGGGCATGGTCGCCGGCGGCGGTTTCGGATTCATGATGGGCGGAATGGGAGCCATGGGCGGAATGATGCCAATGATGGGTGGAATGGGAGCTATGGGCGGAATGATGCCAATGATGGGTGGCATGGGAGCCATGGGTGGAATGATGCCAATGATGGGTGGCATGGGAGCCATGGGCGGAATGATGCCAATGATGGGCGGAATGGGAGCCATGGGTGGAATGATGCCAATGATGGGTGGCATGGGAGCCATGGGTGGAATGATGCCAATGATGGGTGGCATGGGAGCTATGGG
>JBGGMM010000095.1:0-38720 GCA_041288045.1 Pseudobdellovibrionaceae bacterium
TTTGATGTTCCTATAACTGCTTTCTCGGATCGTAAAACAAGTCGGGAAGCTGATTTAGAAAGGGTCATTAGTCTTATGGAACAAGCTCTAAAGATTGTAAGAAATGCTATCTGAAAAGCGGTTTATCGAGAATCCAATCAAATTCCCGCTTTTTAAAAAGTTGCAGAAAAAATAATGTTAAAATGCGAGAAAAGAGAGGTTAAAAAATGAAACTTATATTTGTATTTTTGCTTTTGAACTCAGTTCAGAGTCATGCTGGCGGGGTGTTGGCATGCGATGATTTTGGAAATCAATGCATCCTTAATAATCCTTCGTGTGATCGCTTAATTCCACCAATTAAATATATGGAAGAATGTCAGCACCATCCGCAGCTGACACTGAATATTCCTAACGGTTCATACAGTGAAAACCACCGTGCACGTAATTTGAGTGCCGATGTAAGCTGCGGTGAATTTAAATACATGAACAGTTTGCGAATCAATCTTGATCTTAAGAAAATGGCTTATGAGCTGCTTTTAACCCTAACTCCAGACCAGCATGATGAATTCATCCGTTCAGGAGACATTGGTTCCAATCCGATTAAACGTGGCCCTTATACAATCTACAGATTAATCGAAAATGGAAAAACTGTAGGATTTCTGAAGGCTGTGGATCAAGAAACTCCTCTAAGTCATTCTTCTTTAATTTTTACTGAACAGGGTTGGAGCAACCAATTACGTTGCGTTGTAAGACCGTTAAACTAGGCAGAGGTGGTCATAAATGAAATTAGCATTATGGATCGCGGTGTTTTTAATGGGCCCATTTTCATTTGCTGAAATTGGGCCTTTGCAGGCGGAACAGCTGGCTAATCGATGCCAAACTTATCAGTATTTTTTGACGGGCGCGCATCTGGCTGAACAAATTGGTCTCGAACAAAAGCGTCGAGAACAAGGACGAGTCAAAATAGAAATTGAATGAGCTAAATTAACTTGAACATATCAACGCTTGAAACTTGAAACCCCATACTTGAATATAATTTTCGAGCGGCTTCGTTGTGCTGAAAGACGTGAAGCCGAATTCGTTTGGCTCCGTATTTATTTGCTTCTAATTCAACGCATTTCATTAGTGCTTTTCCGAAACCTTGCCCTCGGCGGCTTTCGACAATAGAAATGTCGTTAATTGAAAGGACTGCTCTACCGAAGCGGGTTTGAAGCCCAAGCCAAAGAAAACCGATCATCTCGCCAGATTGATCTTCAACAACATCAAAAAAGTACTGACCGTCACTATCGAGTCCGTTGGGAACCAACCTTGCGAATTGCTCCATAGCGTTTTTAATTCCGATCTCTCCAGGTATGTTTTCAACCTCTGAAAAATTCGAGCCATATTCAGCCCAAGAGATCTTCTTAAACTCTTCGAAAGTCTCATCGGTCATTGGTATTAATTTTATCATCTATCGTCATTTCCTCTCATTGCTAAAGGAGTCGCGGTTCGCAAACAGGTTCTGAATTCCTTTAGGGTTGTTTGATTGCGCGTAAAAGTTTTTATAAATCTGGCCAAGATTTGCAAATCTCGATTGGCGCAGTATCTTTAATATGTCTTTTTCTATTTGGTTAAGTTGGATTGGTGTTTTTGCTGGAAGAGGTTCTGCCTGACCTTCATGGTTTAGGCTAAGTGACTGAAGTATGATCTGATCCTATTTTGTTTTTGTTAATTGGTTTGGCGGAAATGCCAGGTTTGGACATTGGACATGCGAGTGCCAAATGTTAATTTTTGAATTTAATTTTATGTTTTAGTTTCAATGACTTAGAGAAGTCTCATGTGTCAAAAAATGGTTGCGGGGGCAGGATTTGAACCTACGACCTTCGGGTTATGAGCCCGACGAGCTACCAGACTGCTCCACCCCGCGTCAGTTAAGAATTGAAGGCACAGTACCTTTGTGGCCCAGTGAGGTCAACCCCTTATTTGGCATCTTTCCCTTCCTCATAGCGGGCCTCCATTGATTTGAGAATGTGAGATTCTGTTTCGCCCAATCTTTACTCAGAATTTTAAAAAGCTCTGTGTCTTGAATTGCTCAGACTTTTTTCGATAGGCTCAGAGTAGTTGCAACTTTTGAAAGATTCGAAAGGAGTCTGAAATGGCAAATTATGTCGACGGTTTTGTTCTTCCGATCCCTCGGAAAAACATCCAGAAGTATGTGAAAATCGCAAAAATAGCAGGCAAAGTCTGGAGAGAGCACGGAGCTCTCGAGTACTACGAGTGCGTCGCTGATGACGTCAAGAAAGGAAAGAAAACCTCTTTCCCTCAGAGCGTGAAACTGAAAACCGGCGAAGTCGTTTTCTTTTCTTGGATCGTCTATAAATCACGAGCCCACCGCGATCGAGTTCTAAAAAAGGTCATGTCCGACCCACGCATCACCAGCATGGGTCCAAAGGCGATGCCCTTTGATGCCTCTCGAATGATCTACGGTGGTTTCAAACCCTTGGTTTCTCGCTAAAAATTTTTAAACTGAGGCGGGAGGAGACGAAAGAGATATTGGTTTCTTCTCGACCTCAAAAGGCAGCGCCTGCCGAGGTCCCTTTTTCCCAGGATGCAGTTCATAATGATGAGCACAGTTCTTGGTGCAAGTCTCTTTCGCCCAATCTTTTTGACTACAGTCATCACAGATCAAAGCTTCTGAATCACAGCGTGAACAAGTGATTTTCACTTCTGCTGGCTGACCACAGTGCGGGCAGAGCTTGTATTTTTTTGAAGGCTGCAGAGTCTGATCCACAGCCACGCGGTGATCAAACACAAAGCATTCGCCTTCGAATTGATCATTGGGCCGCTCTTCGATGTATTTCAGGATTCCGCCTTCCAATTGAAAGACGTTGTTATAACCCTGGCGTTGCAGCTCCAGAATCCCTTTCTCGCAGCGAATCCCGCCAGTGCAAAAGATCAGCATTTTTTGATCTTTGCTGTAATTCTGCTTCTCCAGCCACTGCGGAAATTCCGTGAACTGATCAATTCCAGGATTCACCGCCCCTTTAAAAGTTCCAATTTTGGTTTCATACCAATTGCGAGTGTCGATCAAAAGAAAATCCGACTCTTCTTTCAGCACCTGGTTCCACTCCTCCGGAGTCAGATGATGATTTTTGCTCTGATCCGGAAAAAGATCCGGTGTGCCCAAAGTCACAATTTCATCCCTGATCTTCACTTTGAACCTGCGAAAAGGTGCACTCGGCGCAAAAGAATTTTTAAAAATCAAATTCGGAGCTTCATAAGTCGCGCGAATAAAATTTTTGAAATTCTCAAGTGCTTCTTCCGAAGGAGCCGCCACCGTGGAATTAATCCCCTCAGAGCCCAAGATGATCAGCCCGCGAAGACCCAGCTCTTCAGCTTTTTGCTCCAGATTTTTTTGCTGAGATTCCAGATCAGTGAGACGTTTGAATTGATAAAAAGTGGTCACAAAATATTTTTGTGGCAGTGTCGTCATTTTTAGCTCCTAGTTGGGCTCCAAACCCAGGGGATATGACGCGATATATATACGGAAAGCCTTTGGACATCAATCCGTATTTTCAGGTAAAAACAGGGGTTTTCAAAAAGGAATCCGCTCATGCTTTTATCAGGTCCCCCAGCCCAAGAAATTAAACGCCGTCGCACCTTTGCGATCATTTCGCACCCGGATGCGGGGAAGACCACTTTGACCGAAAAACTTCTCTATCACGGCGGAGTCATCCACGAAGCCGGCGAAGTCAAAGGCAAATCCGGCACCAAAGCCGTGACTTCCGATTGGATGGAGCTGGAGCGCCAAAAAGGAATCTCCATCACCAGCTCCGTGATGACTTTCGATTACCAGAGCCTGCGAGTGAACCTGCTCGATACCCCCGGCCACAAAGATTTCTCCGAAGACACCTACCGAGTTCTCATGGCCGTCGATTCGGCCTGCATGCTGATTGACGTCGCCAAAGGGGTCGAAGAGCGAACCAAAAAACTCTACGACGTCTGCCGCCTGAGAAACATTCCGATCTTCACTTACATCAATAAATTGGACCGCGAAGGCAAGGCACCCTTGGATCTCATCGACGAAGTCGAAACAACTTTGAAAATGAGCTGCTACCCCGTCACCTGGCCCATCGGCATCGGTCAAAGATTCAAAGGCATTTACAACCGCCTGACAAAAGAAGTGCTTCTCTACGATCAAAGACGGGAAGGGGACGAAGTCACCGTGATCCCAGTCACTGGCTACGATGATCCCTCCTGGAAGCACTTGGTGTCAGAAGAAATCTACAACCAAGTCCAAGAAGAACTGGATTTGATCGAAGGAGTCCTGCCGCCCTTCGACGTTGAAAAATTCCTGCGCGGAGAAATCTCGCCAGTCACTTTCGGATCCGCCAAGCAAAATTTCGGAGTCGATATTTTCCTGCAATTTTTCTGCAAGTTCGCTCCAGGCCCCCAACCCCGGCACACTCAAGCTTTTAAAAACCAAACGGCCACCGACGTCGACCCCCTGGATGCCAACTTCACCGGCTTCGTATTTAAAATCCAAGCCAACATGGATCGCCGTCACCGCGACCGTATCGCTTTCGTGCGCATCTGCTCCGGAAAATTCGAGCGCGGCATGAAAGTCAAACACTCTCGTCACGAAAAAGAACTGCGCCTCTCTTACTCCAATCAATTCGTCGCCAACGAAAAAGCCACTGTCGATGAAGCTTACGCTGGCGACATCGTCGGGGTCGCCGACACCGGCAATTTCGCCATTGGCGATAGCATCTCCTCGGACAAGCTCGTCAAATTTGAAGACATCCCTAAATTCGCTCCCGAGCTTTTCGCTCGCATGAGTGTGGGCGATGCGATGAAGCGAAAAAAAATGCAAGAAGCTCTTAATCATCTCTCAGAAGAAGGCGCTATCCAGCTTTTCATCGATCCCCTGATCGGCGCTCAAGATCCCATCATCGGCGTGGTCGGGGAGCTGCAGTTCGAAGTCCTCGTTCATCGCATGCAGGACGAATACAACCTCGAAGTCAGACTGAACCGCTTGCCATTCACAGTGGCCCGTTGGCCGCGCTCATCGGAGGGAAAACCCGTCAATCAATTGAAGGGCAATTTCACCATTTACCGCGACATGATCGATATGCCAGTGATCCTGCTCAATCAAGAGTGGGATCTCAATTGGGCGAAAAAAGAAAATCCAGACATCGAATTTGCGACCAGCATTTCAAGGGCCAGGTAAACAGATGACCACAATCTCTCCACTGCAAATCGAAAACGTCAAAAAAACTTTCACTCCGCAAAAAGGAAAACCCGTCGAGGCCCTCAAAGGAATTTCTTTTGAAGTCAAACCCGGAGAAATTTTCGGCTTGCTCGGACCCAACGGCGCCGGAAAAACAACCCTGATCTCAATCATCACCACTTTAGAAAAACCAACGTCAGGCGACGTGAAAGTTTTCGGCGACTCCGTTTTGCAAAAACCTCTGAGCACCAAAAAGAAAGTCGGAGTCGTCCCGCAAGAAATCGTCGCTAGCGGCTTTTTCGATCTCGAAGAACTTCTGAAATACCACTCTGGCTTTTATGGCCTCAAAAACAACGAAAAAAGAATCGACGAACTCCTCACCAGACTCTCTCTCAAACCCCACGCCCACAAAATGATGAGACAGCTTTCCGGCGGCATGCGAAGACGAATGATGATCGCCAAAGCTCTCGTGCACTCACCGAAAGTTCTGCTGCTCGATGAGCCCACCGCCGGAGTGGATGTGGAGCTCAGAAACAATCTCTGGGCCTTTGTGCGCGAACTGCAAAGCGAAGGTGTCAGCATCGTTCTTACCACCCATTACTTGCAAGAAGCCGAAGCCCTCTGCGACCGAGTCGGAATCATCAATCACGGCGATCTCAAATACGTCGGTCCCACCAAAGACATCATCCGTGAACTCACGCAGAAGAAAGTCGAAGTGACTTTGAAGACTGGCGAAGCCGTGAAGTTCCTCGTTGAGAAAGAAGATAATTTGGGATTATCGTTAGCGAAACATAAAATTTCTATGGATCAGATCCAAGACCTCAAAACAACCGAGGGCTCCCTTGAAGAAGCTTTCGTGAAAGTACTGCACAAATGACAGCTTTTTTATTTCTCCTCAGAAAAGAATGTCACCGCTTCATGAAAGTTCTTGTGCAAACAGTGCTCACACCACTGATCAGCTCGACACTGTACCTTTTGATTTTCGGCGTCTCTTTAGGCAGCCAAATCCAAATGCCCGATGGCTCGACAGGTGAGAATTACCTGGCATTTCTCATCCCAGGCCTGATGATGATGGGTCTGATGAACAATGCCTTTCAAAACTCTTCCTCATCACTGGTTTCCAGCAAATTCACCGGCGACATCGAAGATCTCGGCACCGTGCCTCTCAGCCGCAACAATATCATCTGGGCTCTGAGTCTCGCCTCTGTCGTTCGCGGAACACTGGTCGCCGCCATGACCTTGCTCGCTGGCCAAATCTTTTTCTTTGTTCAGTACGGACACCTGCTTTCCGTCGAGCATCCCCTTTGGCTTTTCTATTTTCTTTTGATCGGGGGTTTGGTCTTCGGACAAATGGGAATGATGACTGCTTTCTGGGCAAAAACCTTCGATCAGCTGAGCGCAGTCTCCACCTTCGTCATTTTGCCTCTCACTTACTTGGGCGGAGTTTTCATCTCTATTCATCAACTGCATCCGGTGTGGCAGACCATTTCATTACTCAATCCGCTTTTTTATTTTATCAATGGCCTCAGATACAGTGTGCTTGGCAAAGCCGATGTGGAGGTTTGGCAAGCGGCCGGACTGGCCACTTTGTCTTTAGCCATTATGTACGTGCTGGCACACCGTCTGTTTTCAAAAATCTCTTTCTCAAGGTGGTAGACCATGTTTGAAAACCTCTCAGAAAAAGTTCTCGGCAGTCTTAAGAAAGTTCGCGGCCTCAACAAAATCACCGAAGCCAATATCGAAGACTCTTTGCGCGAAATTCGCCTGAGTTTGCTTGAAGCCGACGTCAATTTCAAAGTGGTGAAATCCTTTATCGACCGAGTGAAAGCAAAATCTCTGGGCGCTGAAGTCCTGCAGAACATCCACCCCGGTCAGCAATTTGTCAAAATCGTCCACGACGAACTCAAAGCCACGCTCGGAGGAGAAACCGTTGACATCAACGTGCGAGAAAAACCCAGCGTGATCATGATGGTGGGATTGCAAGGGGCCGGTAAAACCACGACAAGTGCGAAGCTCGCTCTCTACATCCGGCAAAAGTTCGGCAAAAAACCAGGTCTCATCCCAGCCGATATCTACAGACCAGCAGCCATCGAGCAGCTGCAAACTTTGGCCAAGCAAAACAACATTCCGGTTTTCCCTTCAGAAGCCACACAAAAACCAGAACAAATTGTCGAAGCCGCCAAGAAATGGGCTGAAGCCAACATGATTGATGTGGTGATCATCGATACCGCCGGTCGCTTGCAAATCGATGAGCAGCTCATGAACGAACTTCAAAACATCAGCAACATCTGGGCTCCGCAGGAAAAACTTCTTGTTGCCGATGCCATGCTGGGACAGCAGTCCGTCAACGTGGCCGAGGGCTTTCATTCCAAATTGGGCCTGACAGGCCTAGTCCTCACCAAAATCGACGGGGACGCCAGGGGCGGAGCCGCTCTCAGCATTCGCGAAGTCACTGGAGTGCCAATCAAATTCCTTGGAGTCGGTGAAAAAGTCGGAAACCTTGAAGTCTTCCACCCGGACCGCTTAGCTTCTCGAATCCTCGATATGGGCGATGTGCTCTCGCTGGTGGAGCGTGCTCAAGAATTTATGGATGAAAAATCTGCCAAAGAATCCGCCCGGAAAATGATGAAAAACGAATTTTCCATGGATGATTTTCTCTCTCAGATTCAAATGCTGAAAAAAATGGGGGGGCTTGAGAGCATCATGAAAATGCTTCCCGGGATGGGAGAGTTGCAAAAGCAGATGAAAAATATGGCCCCGCCAGATAAAGAAGTGAAAAAAATCGAGGCCATTATCCGCTCAATGACCGCCCAGGAGCGGCGGGATCCGCGAGTATTAAATGCATCGCGTCGAGAGCGAATCGCCAAAGGATCAGGGACTCAGGTCCAAGATATCAATAAGTTTGTCCGCCAGTTTGATGAGTCGAAAAAGATGATGTCCTCCATGATGAAGATGGGACGGGGACGCCTTCCTTTTTAAAAAGCAAGACGAAACTCCTGCTTGCAAATGACGCTCGCTGCGGTTAATACTCTTGGCTTCTTGTTTTCGAAAGGAAATGCTCTCATGGCAGTTGTTATCCGTTTAGCACGATTTGGAACTAAACATGCCCCTAAATACCGTATCACAGTGGCGGATCACCGCCGGTATGTGACTGGTAAATACCTGGAAATTTTAGGTGTTTATATTCCCACTCCAAAGGGACAGGACAAACAGGTTGTTGTCGATCTGCAGAAGACCCAGGACTGGATCAAAAAAGGGGCCCAGCCGACAGATCGCGTGAAACACGTGCTCAAACTGGCTCAAGCTCAGAAATAATCCAAAAAATTAACTGAACATTTATTTGGCTAAACTTGAATTTTTTGTAACATCTAATCTGTGTCAAAATGACAAGTTGTCGAATCAAAAGCTGTCTTTGAGATAGTGGAGGTTGAGGAACATGGATCACTCGAGCTTAAAAGATCTGGTCGAATTTATGGCAAAGTCCCTGGTGGATGAGCCGGAGCAGGTCGAAGTGAAAGAAGTGGTTGGAGATCAGACCACAGTTGTCGAGTTGAAAGTTGCCAAAAGCGACCTCGGTAAAGTGATCGGCAAGCAAGGTCGAACCGCTCGTTCAATGCGCACCATTCTCAATGCCGCATCGACAAAGCTTCAAAAGCGCAGCGTCCTCGAAATTCTTGAATAGTCTTCAGAATTTAAAGTATTTTCTAAAAGGGAGTCCTAGGGCTCCCTTTTCTTTTGAGCGTTTTTGACACGCTGCCCGAATTGAATTATAACCCCAGCATGCCTGAAAACTGGAAAAAAGTCGGAAAAGTCAAAGAAGCCCATGGCCTGCGAGGCGATCTGCATATCCTTGTTTTTTCCAAGGATATCAGTTGGGCCAAAGATCTCACAGAGATCACTCTGACTCCCCCTGAACAAGAAAATCAACCCCAGCTTCTCAAAATCAAAAAATGGAAGCCCTACAAACAGGGCCTCTTGCTGCAATTGGAAAATTATCCGGATCGAACCGCTGTCGAAAAATTCAAGGGCCATCATTTTTGGATTCCTGAAAATTTGCTCGAATCGACAGAGGGCGACACCATTTTCCTCTCTGAAATTGAAGGTTTTGAAATTTTAAATCCAGAAGGCTTTAGGCTTGGAAAAATTGTCGGATTTTCTTCTAACAATGCACAAGACCTGCTGGTGGTCGAAAAATCCAGCGGAGGCCAAGCCGAGATCCCGTTTGTTGAAGATTTCATTGTCGAACTCAATTTCGATTCTCATCATCTGAAAATGAATTTGCCTGAAGGCATTTGGGATCTGACAGCTCTATGAAATTTCAAGTGATCACTCTTTTTCCGCAAATGATTGAAGCCACGATCTCTGAAGGAGTGATCGGCCAAGCTCGCAACAAATCTCTAGTGCAAATTGATTGCATCAATCCCCGTGAATTTGCCATCGATAACCATAAGACCGTCGATGATCGCCCCTTTGGTGGTGGCGATGGAATGGTGATGATGGCGGAGCCTCTGCAAAAGGCCCTGCGAGAAGCCATCGAGCAAAGCTCGAAAGATCCCTGGATTGTTTATCTGACTCCGCAAGGGGCGCCCTTGGATCAGAAGAAAGTCAAAGAGCTGGCGCAAAATGAAAATCTGGTTTTGGTCTGTGGACGCTATGGCGGGATCGATCAAAGAGTCCTCAATCAATTCATCGATGAAGAAATCTCGCTGGGGGATTATGTTCTGTCTGGTGGGGAGCTCGCAGCCAGTGTGGTGATAGATTCTGTTTCTCGTCAGCTCCCGGGGGTCCTGGGTCATCAGGATTCCGCCAACTCCGATAGTTTTTCAGAAAAACTTCAAGGCCTTCTTGAAGCTCCGAGCTTCACTCGACCGCGGGAATGGATGGGCGAAGCGGCGCCTGAGGTTTTGCTTTCTGGAAACCACTCCAAAATCGAGAAATGGAAATCCCAGGTTTCTTGGCTTGTTACACTCCTGAAGCGCCCGGATTTGGCTTTGGACAAAAAACTTTCGCGCAAAGAGTATCTTGAGCTGCAAAAATTTTGGCAGGGGCTTGGACCTTCTGAAAAAGAAGTGTTAGGACTTCTGGCTTTGACCGATGCTGATTTGGAGCTCTTGAAAAATGACGACCTCAGCCTCTGATTCTCAAATTCAAAAAGTGCCCAGGCTGGCTTTGGCGCTTGTGCACCATCCAATCTTAGACCGCGAAAAAAAAGTCGTCGCCACCAACGTGACCAATTTCGATATCCACGACATCGCCCGAGCGGCCACTGTTTACGGTGTTGAGAGGTACTACATCATTCATCCCATGCAAGAGCAGTTGATGTTTGTTGATCGGATTTTGGATCATTGGCGGGTGGGGGCAGGCTCTAAATTCAATCCCTTTCGGCGAACGGCTTTGAAAAATGTCTTCACGGCTCCCAGTCTGGAAGCTGCCAAAAAAGACTGGGGAGTGGATTGTTTCACAGTGGCCACTCATGCCCGACCCGTGCCCGGGACTCGTTTTTTCTCTTGCCCTGAGCTGCATGCAGAGATCCGAAAGGACGATGCGAAACCCTGTTTTTTGCTGTTTGGGACTGGTTTTGGGATGACAGAAGAGTACATGAAAGCTTGTGATGGAGTTTTAGAGAGCATTCGAGGGGCCCCTCCTCATGATTATCGGCATCTGAGTGTGAGGTCGGCGGTGAGTATCTATCTTGACCGCATCATGGGGCCATGGTAGACCCTTCGTTCTTGTTCAAAACTCAATGGGATGGAATATGGCAAAAGCTCCTGCAAAGAAGACAGTAAAGACAAAAACAAAGAAAACAGCTTCTCAGGGTGCTGTTGAAACCAATCTCGTGCGCCGCGTAACTGCTGCGAAAAAGACAGCTCCAAGAGGCGAATTTCGCGCTGGTGACACTGTCAATGTTTACGTCAAGGTCAAAGAAGGCGAAAAAGAGCGGGTTCAGGTTTATAAAGGCATCGTGACCAAGCTTCAAGGCTCGGGCTCTTCACGATCATTCACTGTGCGAAAAATTTCTGCCGGTGTTGGCGTCGAAAGAACTTTCCCCTTTGCCAGCCCAGCGATTGACCGCATCGAAGTTCTGACAGCAGGTCAAGTTCGTCGCGCCAAACTTTATTACCTCCGATCACTCGAAGGAAAAGCAGCGAAGATCGAATCTGAATTGATCACTCCGGTCAGTGAAGCGACTCAAAAAGCACAAGCCGCAAAGACCGAAGCTTAATTTTAAAAAATTCAAAATTTTCTAAGAACCCTCAGGCCTTTGCTTGGGGGTTTTTTGTTTTTCACTTGCTGAAATGGCCCCCTCTGCGCTTCAATCACTGACCATGGCAAAATCAAAAGAACTCAAATTAGAACCTGTCGATTGGCGAAGCTTCACACCAGCCCCCGTGGTTGGCGTCGATGAAGTCGGGCGGGGATGTTTGGCGGGACCGGTGTATGCCGCTGCCGTTTGTCTGAAATCCGATGAGCTGGTGGAGCGCTTCACGGATTCAAAACTTTTGTCCGAGAAGCGACGTGAAGAGCTCTTTCCGCTGATTTTAGAGCACCATTGGTGCGGCCTGGGATTTGCCACAGTCGAAGAGATCGATCGGATCAATATTTTTCAAGCTTCTCTTTTGGCAATGAAAAGGGCAGTTGAGAATTTGGAAGAGCAAATGCAAAAGCGAACAGGGCATTTGCTGGTGGATGGCAGTTTCAAAGTGCCTGGCCTGGATCGCCAGCAAACGACATTGGTGAAAGGCGATCTGCGGTGTGCAGCGATTTCAGCTGCCTCCATTGTTGCCAAGGTGACCCGAGACCGATTGATGAAGCAGATGTCAGAGGATCACCCTTTTTACGGATTGGAATCTCATAAAGGTTATGCCAGCCCCACTCATAAAAAAGCCATTGAAGCCCATGGACCCAAAGCGGGGATCCACCGACGGAGCTTCGCTGGGGTTAAGGAACATCTCTCGCGGCTTATTTTGTGAAGAGGCTGCTCTTCAGTTCTATCTTTTAAAAGGCTATCGGTGTTTGAAGCGAAGGTGGAAATCGCCTTTTGCCGAGATTGACCTTTTGCTTCGCTCGCCAGAAAAAAATTTGGTTTTGGTCGAAGTCAAAAGTGTCGCCTCTTTTGAGTATCTGCATCTTCGACTGCGAGGACCTCAAAAAAGGCGACTGGAAAGAGCCCTTTGTCATTGCCTCGAAAAAGATCCCACGGCCCGGCTCGAACTTGCCGTCGTGAGTCAGTCGGGGGAAGTCCTGATTTTCGATGACATCTTTAGTTGACCCCATTCTCGATGCCCATTGAAATAGAATGATGGTGGGAAACAGAATCTCTCTTGTTGTTGTTTTTCTTTTGGCTTTTCAAATTTCAAATCGGGCTTTGGCCGATAACATGACGATTTTTTTAAAGAGCTGTGCTTATGGAACAGCGGCGGGTGCGGCCTTGGGATTGGCCTCTTTGGCCTGGAGTGAAAATCCCAGTGGTCGAATCAACAATGTGGCCCGCGGTGCTTCGCTCGGGCTTTATGCCGGGATTGGTTTTGGTCTCTATACGGTTTACGGGCAGTCACAAAAAGCATCCAATGATTACACTCAATTGCCGACACAAATGTGGCTCACGCCAGTGATTTCAGCACAAAATTCGCGGATTGAAGGAGCTCAGCTGAACTGGGCTCGAATCTCTTTTTAAAATCCAAAAGCGGTGAGAATCGATTCGTCCAGTTGAGGACGAGCCGATCCATCCCAGGCAAAATTCACACCCAGTTCAATTTCCGGTTTTTTATCGACCGGCTTAAAGTGTGTGAGCCCAATATAGAGACAGTCCCCAGGCAAGCGAATCTGTGCGCCGTAGCCCCAAGCTAATAAAGCATTCTGTGGACGAATCCCGTAATTGAGTTTGCCAATGAAGTCAAAAAAGCTCACCCCTTTCCGAGCGCTGATAACATAGCCCTCCGTTCGGCCAACGATATCAGCTTCGCCTTCACTGCCTGGAGGATAAGTCACGTCGTACTTAACTTGAAAAAAGTCATTTTTGGAATTCAGAATACGCACGCGGCTCGATGTGTCTGTTACCTTTTGATAAGGTTTATACTTGGCATTTTGGTAAATCTGCAAATAGCGCAAATTGATATTTAAATCTGAGACCAATTCTGAAAGTGGGCGAGCATTTGGATTTCTTTCTGCCTGGTAAACGTCATAGGACTGCGAAATGCGCCAAAAAAGAAACTGCAAATAAACGGGTGAGCCATATTCCCAAAACTTTTGCGTGAGTTTATTGGTCAACCCGAAAGTGATGACTTTTCGATTGTCGAGGCGATCAAAATAATCAAACTGCAATCCTGCAGGTCCATTGATGACAGCGTCATTGAGTGCCGGGTTGGATTCATAGGGTACATTTTCTTGATTGTCTTCGCCAAAGAATTCGTGTTGTGGATGATAGATCCAAGGGATTGTTGTGGCTGTGACCTCGGGTTGGATTTCATGTTTGATTCTTTCACTTTGCAGAGATGAAAAGTCGCCGTAGATCCGGCTTAAAGTGGTTCGTGCGGAAAGATCGGCGCGGAAGTAGCGACGAGTGTTATGGGTGTCCATTCCTTTAGGCAAGACGTCAGGAAAAACATAATGGGTTTCTCGATAAGTCAATCGCGGGAAAACTTCAAGATTTTGAAATTTCATGGGTCGAATGATGCTGGGTCGAAATTCAAAACGCTGTCCCGTTCGGATCAGATCTGTGCCGGAATTAAATTTTCCATCATAGACAGGCTTGCAATCCGGATCCTTTTCCCAGGCAAAAGGATCTTGGGGGTTATTGCATTTAGCTGAATTGGTGTGGTCGACCTGTCTTTTGGTGTCACCGGTTGGATCGTAGGGGGAATCCATATTGTCAAAGGCACCTCCAGCGCGAGCGAAATTGACATACTGAAAATCAAATGAGCCCAAAAATTCTGAATTGCCAATTTTTCTCTGCGTTTGCGAAAAGCGCAGTTCTGGCAGTCGGTGCACAGCAAATTCGTTTCCCCCCAGTGGATTGGATTGCATGAGACTGGTGTAAAGTGAGGAGTCCAAGCCCCAGTGATAATAGTCGCTGTTTTTGGTCACGGAGAGGCGACTCTCCATGGCGGGATCTCCGTTATTAAGAGTTTCTAGCGGAAAATCCGCAGGGTATTGAAGATCGCTGGCTGTATTGAGCTGAACTCTTTGAGTGAAGCCATCTGGCATATCATAGTAATGATTGTATCTTAGGAAGTAACGCTGGATCGAATCGCCACGTGCATCGGGAGGGCGGAAAGTGTTCAGTCTTTGATCATCCGAAAAGACGCGATCCTTGAGAATGCCGAAATCCATTTCGCCCTCGCTGGATTCGGTCAGGGCATAGCGATAATTCAAAAGGCCTTTGGGTCCGCGAAATTCGTAATTTGTGAAATTCCAGGTCGAATCTTGGCTTCTGGACATGGCCCAAAAATAGCTTTGCGAATAGGTTAAGCCCCCCAGACCTCTCTGTCCGATAGTGGGAGTGAGCAGTCCCGATTGGCGATCGGTCTTCAGTGGAACAGCTAGATAGGGGAGCCAGAAAACGGGGACTCCAGCAAATTTCATTGTCGAATTTTTAATGTAGGCGTAGCCGCCGATTTCGGCTCTGATTTTTGTGCCTGAAAAACTCCAAGCTTCAGGACATGTGGTGCAGGTGGTGTATCTGGCATCATCGGCCACATAGTCGACTTCGCTCAATTTGTGAATCTGACTGCCTTCGAAAAGAACATTTCCAGATTGCACATATCCATTGAGAATCACGCCGGTGTTGGTTTCGTAGTCCATGATGATTCTTTGACCTGCCAGATTGGCTTTCGGACTGGTGATCAAAACATTCCCTGTGGCGTCCAGGGATTTTGCCCGCAGATTGATACGGGCTTTTTCGCAAGTCATGTGTTGGTCTTGATAGATCACTTGCACGTTGCCGACCAGATCCACCGTTTCGTTTTCAGTGTCCCGATCCATCGAGTCGGCTTGAATGGTGATCCCCTGAATCACAGCCGAGAGTTCGCCCGAGCGCTGAGCCCATGCTGTAGCAGTGAGTAAGAGTGAGAGAAGCAGCACAAGCAGCCGAATCAAAAGTCGCTATCCTTCAAGTTGAACTTATTTTGTTTTCATCACAAAGACCCCGTCCCAATTTTCGGGAGGAGGTGCGGCCAGATACTCTTGGCAGCGCTCCACATAAAGTTCTGACGGAGGATCTCCCGCTTTCATTTCTAAAGCTTTGTTGAAGCATTCCAAAGCTTCGCTGAATTTCTTCAGATGATAAAGCTCAAATCCACTTGAGAAATGCTGCAGAAGACCGCTCGTGGGTCCATCGGCCTTTCCTTCGCAAATCAGCTCAAAAATGCGCACGGGTTCATTTTTTCCTTTGACTCGGACCCAATCAACTTCGCGGCATGTAAATGAGTCTTTGACGTCCTCGAAGGTGAATTGAGAAATGATGATTCTGGTTCCGTACTCTTTATTGATTCCTTCCAATCGAGAGCCTAAATTCACAGCATCTCCCATGACTGTGTAGTTACGCACAATATCGGAGCCCATGTTACCCACGCTCATTTCTGCCGTGTTAATGCCAATTCCGATATCAATTTCAGGGAGACCTTGCTCTTTGAATTCTTTTTGCAGTTCTCTGAGCTTTTCCAAGCTTTGCAAAGCGCAGCGACAAGCGTATTTGGCGTGATCCGGAAAGACAATCGGCGCGCCAAAGAAGGCCATCACCGCATCCCCCATGTATTTATCTAAGGTTCCTTTGTTGGCAAAGACAATCTGAGTCATGGGCGTCAGGTATTTATTGAGAACGTCGGAAAGAACCCGTGGATCTAATTTTTCAGAAATGGTGGTAAAGCCTCGCACGTCTGAAAAGAACACGCTCATTCTTTGTTTTTTTCCGCCGAGCTCGATGTTTTCCGGATCTTTTAAAATTTCATCGACAATGGCAGGCGAAACGTATTTTGAGAATGTGCTTCGCAAGTGCTTCTTTTTTCTTTCTTCCGTGAGGTATTTATAAAAGAAAAGAGAAATATAAAGAAACAGCACCAGACCACCAGGCAAAGTCATCGTGATCATAAAGCCGTTTTTCAAAAAGAGCTGATCCAGGACCACAATGGCGACAACCGATCCGAAAGTGACCAAAAAACCCGGGATCGCAGTTAATTGAGAAATCGCAATTGAGAGAAGAACACCGAAGGCAAAAAGAGCCCAGAGCATGATTTTCTGCTCTTGCGGGTGATCTTTCAAAAAATCCCGATCAAACAGATTGCCCAGAGTTGAAACGTGGGTTTCTGGACCTGGATAGTTTTTTTCAAATGGAGTGACCCGTAAATCGTAAACGCCAATTGCCGTCGCTCCAATGATGAAGGCTCGATCTTTGATAAAATCGGCTTTCTTCACTTCGTATTGAACTTCATCCCAGTCTTTGGTTTCCGGGTTGTATTCGGCTTGCGAGATCGTCGCTGTGTCTTTGCCATTAAAAAGCTCTTTGGCAGGCAGATAAGGATACATGTTTTTTCCGCCCGCATAATTGATATTCATTCGGGCCTGAGCATCGACAGGCACGCGGCCGATCAATTCTTCAGGATCCTTGTTCGGGTCCACAATTTCAAATTTTGAAATGTGCTTTTGCTCTGGGTGATCGGGGTCAATGTTGATTTCCACATTGGCCCGGTAGCCCGTGGCCACCAGATAGGTTTGCAAGGCGATCGAGGGGATAAAGCTCGTGCCCATGCGATTGCCAGTTCGGAAAAAAAGTGAAGCTTTGCGAATGGTCCCATCCGCATCTTGTTCGGCATTGAAGCTTCCGGTGTAATCAACTCCATTTTGAATTTGGTCCGTGTTGATTGTCCAGCGTTGGTGTTGCTGAATGGGAATGGGTTTGACCATGCTTTTGAATTTTTCGATGGCCTGATCAATCGGCAGGTCTTGAAGGTCCTTGGATTTTTTAAAAACTTCGGCATAGGAAGGTTTCAGATCTTCAATGGCCGGATCGCGGTCGGTGAGCCAAGTTTCACAGTAACGCATGGATGCCGTCTGCTGAAGATAGCGAAGCTGTCTTTGTTCTTGTTCCGTCAGCTCTGAAATTTCTTTTTTCTTAAAGACTTCCTTGAGGGTGATATTGGCCTCAGCGTTTTCAATCTCTGGAAAAAGGCTTTCAAAAACTTTGTCAAATTCAAGGTCGACAAAGGGGTCGGCTTCGTCATTGACAATGAATGTGGTGTTGAGTTTCACAAATTTATCGGCATTGGCTCTTTTAAAGGCCTCATTGCGGCAATAATCCTGGTAAGGCCGAAGCCGACTGTCTTCGGATTCTTCGTTAAAAGCCCCAAGCACCATTCGCTCTTTGTGTTTTTCTAAGGCCTTGGCCAATAGATCGTCTGGCTGACCTCTGGCTCTTTCCGCTTCGATGGCCGCTTTCACGGTTCCTGGCAAAACTCCGACGGAGCGAGTTTCAATTCTTTTCAGAACTTCGAAAGTGGGATCGAGCTGGGCTTCAGAAAAGACAATATCAAAGCCGATGGCTTTGGCCTGATATTTCATCATTTCATCAATGATGAAAGCGATTTTCTCGCGGCTCCAGGGCCAGCGTCCGATTTCTTCAATGGAGCGGTCATCAATAGTGAGAAGCGCCACTGGGGTGTTTGGCTTTTTCTCACCGCGGATTTGAAATCGAAAATCCTGATTTTTCAAATTCACCCATTCGATCGCTTCAAAAAGATGCTTTCGGATCGGTGGAAGAAGCGCTCGCGTGCTTTCTTGCTGGCCCCGAACGATGTAAAAATTGGCGGCAATCAAAGTGAAAATAACAGTGACAAAAATGCCAACCATGATCGGGGAAGTGAAAATGTCGATGATTTTCTGAAGGCTCTTTCCTGAGCTTTTCTTTTTGGGCTTGTCGCTCACAAAATCAATCCTTTGTTTTGGACTTTCGCAAATTTTAGACTGATCCCGGCCCGACGTCAGGTCTTTTTTCAAGGTGAGATCTGGTCTTCGGTCGATCTCGAGACTCTCTCATTCTGAGCCGAGAAGTGAGGTATGAGGAGGGCTCTGTATGGAAACACGGCTCAAAAATCAGGGTGAAGTGACAATCATCACCATTCAAGGATCTCTCGACATCGAAGCGACTCAGCCCTTCCGAGAAGCCTGCTTGCGGCATTTGCTAGGTAAGAAAGTGATTTTCAATATGGAAAAAGCGGCTTTTGTCGGATCGACAGGGCTGACTGCCTTCCTAGAGGCCATTCGCACTCTCAGTGAAGAGAATCAATACGGCCTTAAAGTGGTTGGGGTCCAGGCAGAATTCAAACGGATTTTCCAAAACCTCGAGATTCAAAAGCTTCAAATTCATGAAACTGAAGCTGTGGCACTCTCTAGTTTTGTTTTCGAACCTCATTGAGCTTTGAGCTCAACTCAAGGTTGAGCTTTTCAAGTGAAGCTATTGAAATCTTAAGCTTTTCATTCTCTTCTGATTTTGCAGTCCACATGTAGCGAAGGCTGGTCATTTGCTCTTCAAGCTCTTCACGTCGAGCCATAGCTGAGACAAGTTCTTTTTTCAGCTGATCTTTCTCTTGTGAGAGATCTTCCTGTGAAAGTTGATTCTCAGTCAGCTTTTGTTTCAGCTCACGATTTTGGTTTCGCAAATCATCCATTTCAGATTGAATTTCGTTATGGAAATCCTCTTTGTTGCGACGAAGAGAGATGACCAGGTTTTCCAGTTCATCCTGTCTTTCCAAAGCTCGGTCCAGATTCTGAGTCTTCAGCTCCAGGGCTTGAGTGAACTCTTGCAAAGAAGAGATCTCGTTTTGCAAAAGAGCTTTTTCTCTTTCAAAGCCATTGACCAGGTCGTTCTGGCTCATTTGATAGAAATGAATTTGCTGATCTCGTTCTTCTTTCACAGCTTGCAGGCGGTGAGTGAGACTTGAAATCTCTGAATCCTTGGTATTCAGATCCTTATTCAAGAATTGAATCTGCTCGTGCAGAGAATGCGCATAGTCCTTGAGTTGCTGCAAGTAAGGCTTGATCGTTGTTTTCACTTTGTCTTGATAGCGCTTCAAGCGGTCAATGGTGGCTTCCATTTTTTCGAGCTCTGGAAAGCGCTCTTGAAAGGTTTTGATTTGATTTTCCAAGTTGTTGTGGCGATCTTTCCAGACTTTCTCTTTTTCTTTCCACACCAGCATCTGATCCGAAATTGAAGCATAGGATCTCTTCATTTCGCTCATTTCATCATGCAGGGTTTTATTTTCATCTTCCAAAGAAGTCATGCGGCGAAAAGTGACCTTGAGTCTCGCCATGAGATCTTCATTTTGTGAAATGAGAGATTCAACCGTATTGGATTTTCGAATGTCCCTTGGAATTTCAGTGAAATCGAGAACTTGATGCTGTGGATTTCGCATAGTTCTTGAGGTCAGGGGACGTTCTTCGATTTCGGTAAAATTCAATTCAGTGAGGTTGAGATTCTGGAAAGATCCTTTTTCCATCAATGCTCCTTCAGACAACAAATGAGACCATCTTGATCTCTCATTTTATTGTCTCAATTTGGTGCGACCAAAGTCAAAATGTCGGCAGGGAAATTGTAAAAATGAGCAAAGACTGGACTATCAGCGAGCTTAACCAAAGACCGGGAAAAGCCGATAATAAAGTCATGGGTGCACCGAATCTTCTCAAGGATTTCAAGCCGGACTTTGCGGCCAACCGCCAGGACATGGGTCGCGCAGACACTTTGCGCTTCAATGTCTTAACGTATGTGGTTGAAGAAAATTATGACCGGGCCATTCATGAAATGAAAATCTTTCTGAATCGGGATTTTGACTATCCGAAATTTCGTGAACGGATTGAAAGATACATTGAACACGCGATTGATCTCGTCAATGCCATTCGGGCCAAGCGGAATTTTCCAGGAGCTCAAATGCTCACAATGGCAAAGCAACAAGAGCTCAACGAAAAATTTGTCGCTCACTTTTCGGAACTGCAATCCATTCTTAAAAAAATAGAGCGAATCCAACAGGACGTTCGAATCGAAGATGTGCGCTCCACGGTTTGGATCGTCAAGGCTGCGGTGAATGCGGTTTTTGCTGTGGCGGTGGTCGCATTTCTTCTGGATGTGAATGCGGGCCTTTTAAAAACCACGATTCTCGTCATTGACGATGTCTTTCATGAAATGACGGCCTGGTTTTTTTCAAAACTTTAAAAATCTGTTTAAGGATTCAGTTTTTTGTAGATCGCTTCCAGAATTGGAAGGAACTGGCCTCTTTGTAAAAGTTTGCCATTCACATAAATGGTGGGGGTGCCCTGAATTTTAGCGTCCACACCTTCTTGAGCCATGGACTGCAGAGATTCATGGGTGGCATCTGAGTTCATGCAAGTTTCAAGAGCCTGTTTATCGAGCTGTAGATCCTGGCTGATCTGACTCACCCAATCACCGGCCCCGCGAAAAAAAGTCTCTTGGCGCTCAAACACCCAGTGGTGGGCGGCCCAGCCTTTTTGATTCATGCTTTCGGCGCAAAAAACCGCCGAAGTCAGCCGACAAGTCAGGCCGTCGCCTTCTCGTTGAATGTCTTTGTTGCACTTTTTGTCCAAAGGAAAAGCCTTGTAGGTCAATTGAATGTCAGGATGAGATTGGGCAAAGGCATCCAAAGTCGGAAAAGCAGATTTGCAATGCGGGCAAAGAAAATCAGCAAATTCAACAATTGTCATTTTGGCTTCGCCGCTGCGAGCGGGCAGTTGCAATCCCGTTTCGGGTTTAAAGTTCACCACTGGAGAGCTCTCCCAGTAAGAGACAGCATCTTGCACAATCATTTCAAGCTTCCCAAAGCCATAGGAATCTAAAACGATCGAATGGCTGATTTTCGCAAACACTGGAATGAGAATCAGCAGGATGGGGACCCAGCGGCTTTGTTTGATGAAAATTCCAAAGTCACTGCCCAACCGGGACAGAAGGGGGGTGCCTTGGAGCTTCCAAGAAGCCACCAGTTGAAGAACGGAAAGACCATAGGCGGCCATGCAAAAAAGGCAATAAGTGCCAAGGGCGAAAGCCGAGAAGGATCCCATCACCAGTGAAACGCCGGCAACGAAAAGAGAAATCCAAAACAGCAAGCGGCGAATGGAAGAATCGGCAGAACTCAAGCTGAAGCGAGCACTGATCAGGAATGTAAAGAAAATCACCTGAGTGATCAAACCCAGAAGAGCCATTGGAATGCCGAATAAAGTGGCGTAGCGGCTGATGCTAACGGTGTCGCAGTTGAAAGTGCTGGAGACATTGCAGACAGCGGGGCTCTCTGCCAATCCTAATTTCAGTTGGTAGTGCTGAAGGGTGAGGTAAAGGTGAACGGCCATGGTCAACACGCTGATGACCATCAAAAGGATCAGCCAAGTCTGTTCCGAAATTCGAGATGTGGATTTCTGCATTTGATTCATGCTCTCATTAGATCGAAAAAGAATTTTGAAATCAATAATTTATCATGCCACAATGTGAGAGAATGCCCACTTCATCCACCTCTTCTTCTCGCAGCTGGATTCGTCTTCGTCAGGATCTCTTTGAGCAAGTGCAAAGCCATGTGGAGGCGCTTTTAGGCGAAAGGTCTGCAGGCCTTTCCAGGTATCAGCGGGAATATGAAAAAGAACTGAGAAAAGCTTGGAAAGTTTCAAGCAAGGAAGCGCTGGTCGAGGCAATTCAAAAGGCGCAGGTGATCTGGATGGGCGATTTTCATGCCCTTCAGCAATCGCAAAAAGCCCAGCTTCGGGTTTTGAAGGCTTTGCCGAACCCAAAAAATGTGATTTTAGGGCTTGAGTGCATTGAAGCCAGTCAGCAAAAATCTCTTGAGCGCTTTCTTCAGGGAAAGCTTTCAGAAAGAGATTTTCTCAAAGCTGTTGAATGGAAAAAAAACTGGGGTTTTCCCTGGGAGTATTATCGGCCTCTGTTTCGTTGGGCACAAAAGAACAAAGTTCCAGTCTTCGGTCTGAATTTAAAAACCAAAGATCGAAATGCCAAAGCTCTCAAAGAAAGAGATCAGTTTGCAGGGCAAAAAATTCTGGAAATTGCTCGTCAGCATCCCGGGCATCAGATCTTTGTGAGCTTCGGGGACTTGCATATTGCGGAACGCCATTTGCCAGCTGTGGTGAAAAAGTCCTGGCCCGATTGTCAATTTCTATCCATCTATCAAAATTCGGAAAGAATTTATTTTCAGCTTCTGAAAAAAGAAATTGAGCATCAAGTGGATGTGGTGAAGCTCTCTTCGCATCAGTTCTGCCTGATGAGCGTTCCGCCCTGGGTGAAGTGGCAGAATTACTTGCTTTACCTGGAGGAGCATTATGATCAATCCTTCGATGATGAATTGGATCTCACCGATCATGTTGCCAATTATATGAAATTCATTGGCGAGGATCTGGGCATTCCAGTTCGAGTGGATCATTTCACTTTGGCTTCGGCCAATGATCGGCAGGGTTGGGTGCAGTTGCAATCAGGGCTGAGTGATAAAAATCTCGAGCTGATTGAAAATTGGATTGAATCGGGTCGCAGTTTTTTTGTTCCTGAATCTGGCGTGGCTTATTTGGGTCGGAACACAGTGAACAGCGCCGCTCAGTTGGCCATGGCCATTGTGTTTGCGGGTTACAGTCAGCAAAAGAAAACGCCTCTGCGGTTGCCTCAGGATTTTCTCAGACTCATTTGGCTGGAAGCCATTCAGTACTTTGGCTCCAAACTGATCAATCCCAAACGCAAGACGGACACTTTGGCTGATATCAAAGCCAGTTTGTCAGCTCGTAATCCTTCGGATCAAGGCAAAGAGGCCATGCGCTTGGCGCTCAGTCAGAAAATGCTCGAACTTTTGCATCTCTCGGGGGCTAAAAAAGAGCGCGAGGCGCTTCGGCCTAAAAAGAAGAAGGCCTATCCAGAAGCAGCTCGTATTTTAGGCGGGATTTTGGGAGAAAAACTTTATTTGGCTTATCGGAAAAAGCTGCTTTCAAAATCTTCTCTCTTGACGCTTTTGAAAAAGCCTTTGGACTCGGAAGAGTTTTCAAATATTTATTGGGAAATCATCGAAGTGATCGAAAGTTTTCCGGAACCTTTTCAGTCCAAAACGGAAAAAATGTAGTCGGCGAAAAATCAGTTCAGAAGATCTTTAAAGTCTTTCCCCGGTTTAAAGCGCGGAACTTTACTTCCAGGAATGGTGACGGGGGCTCCAGTTTTTGGGTTTCGGCCATTTCTGGATTTGCGATTCAGGCGGGAAAAAGTCCCAAATCCGACTAGTTTCACTTCGTCGCCTCGGGCCACCGATTTTTGGATAATGTCCAAAGTGGCATCTAAAAAAGCCTCCGTTTGAGTTTTTGTCAGATTCATTTTCTCGGCAAGCTTTTCGACCAATTGAGCTTTGTTCATAAATCCTCGGCGATGAGGTCAAAAAACTAAGAAATTGCTGTTTTTTGGTCAAGACCTTTTGAGCTCCGTCTCGATTCTGAAAGGTCCTTGAAATGGCGCAAAATGTGTTTGTTTGCTTGACAATAAAAGGGCTTTTGAAGGTCCAGTCTAGGTTCTCTGTTTCAACTTGAGAAGCTTCGCTGGAAGGGCTTGAATTTCATTCACTTTTCAACTTTGAAAGCCGAAGAGTGAGGCATGGGAAAACAAAATTTTTTGTTTGTCAGTTTCTGTTTGATTCTGGTGATGGGTCTGATGCAAAGCTACTCTTTGTTTCAAGCGCATTTCAGTCCCCATTGGGAAGACGTTAGAAAAATCAGCCAGTTGCAAAAACAACTGGAAGAAAAAAATCTTCGAATTGCCGAGCTAGAAAATCAAATGTACGACTTTCAACAAGAAGTCGCGGCCCAGCTGCCGGCACTTCAAAAAATGCAGAAAACTCCCAAGACCTTTCAGTTGAGAAGTTTGGCCAGCGTGACACAGAAGCCGATTGAGGTTTTTGAAATGTCAGGACCTCTCAGTGAAAGAGCTCGGGCTGAATTTCGTCGTGGAGAATTTAAAAATTCGGCAGCTTCTTTTTCCAGTCTGATTCAGAAATTTCCGACTTCACCACAAGTCATTCAGGCGCATTTTTTTTGGGCTGAAAGTCTTTTCATGGCAGGCCAGCAGCAAGAGTGTTTGGATGTCATCGATCAGATGATGCAGCAGTTTCCAGATCATGAGCTCACAGGCTTCATTATGCTTCGCATGGGTCAAATTTTGCAAACTCGAAACAGGACTGAAGAAGCGGCTGAAGTCTTTCGCACAGTTCGAGTGAAATTTGCAGCCAATCAGGAGCTCAAAGCTCAAGCCACCCATCTGGGTCATGCCCTCGAGTGAATGATGAAATTTTTTTTGGTACTGACTCTCTTTCTGATTGTCCATCAAGCTCAGGCTGAAATCAGTCCTGAAGGTTTCATCGATTCTCCATCCAAATGTTTTTCTCAAAGAAAATATCCTTGCAGCCTTCGTGTCAGCCGAAGAATGCACAGTTTCGAACGAGAGGCTCAACGCTATCACCTGGGGGAAAATGGCGCTCTGCTTTTTCTCTCTGAATCGCAAATCCAACTGATGCAAGGTGTGCTTTGGATTCAAAGCTCGAAGGACTTGGAAGTGAAGAGTTCTTCGGCGCTCTCCATGAAGTTATCGGGGGAGTGGCTTTTGGAAAAAAGGCCGGATACCTCGCTGCTTTTTCGAAACCTCAAAGGCAGCATCGATTTTCAATCCAAATTCGTTTTTACCAACGAGTCTTTACCCGTGGGGTTTCAAAACTGGTATGGCCCCATGGATTCAAGTGGGCAGATTTCCCGTGGGATGATCCGCCCTTTGGTTCTCAAGGATTTTTTGCAAGTATGGATTCCTCTTTCAGGTCTTTCTCTGGCGGAAGTGAAGCGACAAACTGCCGATTACAAAAAGACCTGGGGCAATACTGTTGAGCAGTCCTCAAAATTTTACCAGCAAGTCGCCGAAAGGCGGTTGGCTTCACAAGAAGAAAAAGCCCGCAAGCTGGCAGCTCAGAAAGCCTCCCGACAGCAGGAGCAATCGGACTTCAGGCAGATGTTTCGAAAGAAAAACGGGCTTTGAGATTCCCTTCCTTCATCTCGGTCTCGACTTTCGCCATGAGACTTGAGACTAGAACTCTTTCCATTTTTTGAGGTCTAGGTCAGCTCGTGATATCTTTAGATAGAGGAGGACAGGATGTCTTCAGTCAATTCGTCAGATCGAGCTCGTTACACAGAAGATTTGCGCAGCCAACGCGAAGAGAACCAAAACCGCGAAACTGAGCAAATCAAAAAGCATAAGAAAGAAATGAAAAGACTTGCCGAGAGGCAGGATCAAGAAGTCGAAGAGATCAAGGCCAATTACGAATCCAAAATTAAAAGCCTTAAAGATAAAACCAATGAACAGCTCACCAGCCGAGATCAGGAAAACAATCAGAAAATCGAACAGCTCCGAGGGCTTTACACGGAATCATTGAAAAAACGAACCGAAGAAAGCGATGGCAAACAAGCGGCTTATCGCCAGGCCTTGCAAAGCCAAATTGCCAAAGAAAAACGAATTGCCCAGGAACAACGAAATATTCTGCAGCAAAATTTTGAAAACAACATTGCGGAAAAAAATCGAGAATTCAACGATTACTCAACCCGCAGTCGATCTGAAATGCAAGACACAGTGAAAGCGCAAAGCGAAAGGCTGGGGAAAAAGCACAGTCAAGAGCTGCAAGTTCTGGCAGAGGATCGGGATGAGCGAATTGCCCAATCCAATCGGAAAGTCGGTGAAGTTCGCTCGAACTTGGAAAATAAAATGAAGGATCAAGAGCGTCAGAGTGATCTGGCTTTGGATCGCAAAGATGCCAATTGGCGACAGGCTTACGACGAAAAGCAGATAGAGATGAATGAATTGCTGACAGGGAAAAGCTCTGAGCTGCAGTTTGCTCGAAAGAAAATGCAAACTCACTACGACAAAGCAGTTGATAAAAAGCTCGATGAATTAGAAGGTGCCAGAGAGACTCTGAAAGAGGAGGTCTCAGGTCGAATTGACCGGGACGTTCGAGCTGCGGAAAGCGAAAACCGGCGGTTGAAAAATAGCAACTTGGTTGAAGTGATGACCACTAAACGGCTTCGCGATTTGGAGCGAAAGAATTTGGTTTTGGACTATGAAGATCGCATGGCGAAATTGTCAGATTCAAAAGATGGCCTGATTGACGTGAGCAAAGAGGTCAACCGCGAAAGAATGGTAGATAACAATCGCAAAAATGAAGCGATGTTGCGGGATTTCACCAGACGCACAAAAACCGATCAGATGATCAGCAATGAAAAACACAAGGAAGATCGAAACCGCCTAGAAGTTGAGCAGACCTCTCGAATTCGTCAGCTGACCAGTCGAACGGATGATCGCGTCGATAAATTGATGAAAGTCACAAATGATGCGCAGAAAAATCAGCTCAAGGCCCACACGGACAATTTGGGGGCTTTAAAAAACTCTTACCAAGAGGAGCTTTCCCATCAGCGACAAGCTCAAATGGAGCAGTTGAAAGACACTTATTTGCGCATGGACGATAGAGTCAAAACGACCACCGACAAGATGACCAAGCGCTTAGAAGAAACAGTGAATAATTATGAAGCGAAGATTGCCCAGTTGCAGGATCAACAAAAAAAGGATCTGCAAAGGCAAGCTGAATCTTATGAGCAAAGAATGAGCGGTCAGAAAAAAGCTTTGGCCATGGAGTCCAAGACCCAGGATATGAAATTTGACACCAAAGTTTCCCAGCTTCAGGATCAACATGACCGGGAAATCGATCGCTTGAATAAAAGACATCAAGAACAGATGGCGTCACTCGCTCAAAAGTTGAACTACTACCGAAAAAACAGTTAAATGATCCTATGCTAGTCAATCGCCGCGTAAAGATCGTTGCAACTATTGGCCCGGCCACAAATAACGAGGCCTCTCTCGAAAAAGCCATTCGAGCGGGGATGAATGTGGCTCGATTGAATTTTTCCCATGGCTCTCATGAGGATCACCTCAAGGTGATTCAGAACCTTCGCAAACTTTCCAAGGAATTAAGGGCGCCTGTGACCATCCTTCAGGATTTGCAGGGGCCGAAGATTCGAGTCGGAAAATTTGAAAATGGTGCGATTGAGCTCGTTCCAGGGCAAAAAGTCACACTCACCATGAAAAAGATTTTGGGAAAGGAAGGTTTGATCCCTTCTGATTTTCCAGAGCTTGCAAAAAGTGTCAAAAAAGGAAGCCGGATTCTGATGGATGACGGGCTTTTGGAATTGAACGTTCTGCAAGTGGAAGGGGACGAAGTCCAAGCCGAAGTCATTTATGGTGGCACATTGAAAGATCGAAAAGGGATGAATGTGCCCGGGGTTGAATTGGCGGTTGAATGTTTAACTGAAAAAGATCTGGTGGATTTGCAATTTGGTCTTTCTCAGCAGGTGGATTACATCGCGCTGAGTTTTGTTCGTCATGCCAAGGACATTCGCCGACTGCGCGAGCTGATTGATGCCAAACATCCAGCAGCTCGAATTTGCGCCAAAATTGAAATGCTGGAAGCCATTGATAACCTTGAAGAGATCGTGCGACTTTCAGATGCTGTGATGGTGGCCAGGGGAGATTTGGCAGTGGAAATCGGGCAGAGCCGTCTGCCAGGAGTGCAAAAGCAGATCATCACTTTAGCCAATCAATTGAATAAGCCAGTGATCACAGCCACTCAAATGCTGGATTCAATGGTTGAAAATCCGCGCCCCACTCGGGCCGAGATCACAGATGTGGCCAATGCGGTTTTGGATGGATCGGATGCTTTGATGCTGTCAGCGGAAACGGCCAGCGGAAAATATCCTTTCAAATGCATTCGCACCATGCATGAAATTATTTTGGAAGTGGAAGATAAGGTCGAGAAATTCTACAAGCTTAACATGGACAGTGAGTTTCTCTCACCAGCAGGAGCGATTGGCGCCAGTGCCAGCTTGAGCGCTTTGAAATTAGATGCCAAAGTCATTGTTTGTCTCACTTCCAGTGGGCGCACGGCCAACATCATTTCAGGTTATCGACCCAAAGCTCGGATTGTGGCAGTGACGGATCAATGGGAAACTCTCAATCGGTTGGAGCTGATTTGGGGTCTTCAGACTTTGCCGATTCGGCCTTATTCCAATATGGAGCAAGTGGTGGATCAGGTGGAAAAAATTCTGGTTCAATATGGGCTGGCAAAGACCGGGGATAAAGTCGTCATCACTTACGGCTATCCAATTTATGATGGAACAAAAACCAACAGTCTTTATATTTTCACTTTGGGCGGGGATCAGTATCAGCGCTTGCCAGATGAGCAGCTGCCGCTTCGCTGTCAAAGAGAGATTCCAGTTTAACGTTTCACTTTGCCAAGGGCGTAGATGATCTCCCAAAAGGGAGTGATTTTTTCAAGCTCATCCAGTTGCAATGTGGAGCTGATGATTCCGCCTTCTTCCATGGTTTGCTCACCGAGGAGCTTTTTTTCAATCAGTGGCTGAGTCTCTTCGGTTTTAATCAAGTAGCCCAGCTCTTTCATCGATTCGTTTTGCAATTCCGTCAGACTGACTTTGACGACACCTTTGTCGTTTTTGGGCTGCTTTTTGGCGAAATGGAGCACGCCCTTGAGGATTTTGATTTCCTCTTCTTTGATCACGGCGCGTTCGGTTTCTTTTTTAAACAGCCATTCGTTGTACCACTCTGCAAAAGCAAAAAGAAAATCAGATTGATAAATCACGATTTTCTGTCGGCCTTCGCCAATGTCTTCAACTTTTAAAAGATTCATTTCCATGAGCACATTCATCAGCTTTTGCATTTTGTGCGTAGCTTCTTGAAACACCTGAATGGTGTAATTGCGAAGCATGGCGCCGTTGATGACGACTCCCTTGTCCTCATCGCTTTGTTTTCCATATTTGTGACCGACGAAATTCAGGATCGAAACAAGCTTGGTGATCGTGTGCGGGGGGAAAAGATCACTTTCTGAGTTTTCATTTTTTTCCAGCTGTTTGATTCTCTGATTGGCGTTTCTGAGGTGATCATTCACAGTGCGCATGATCGCTTTGCACCATTCAGGAAAGTTTTGGAACTGAGCGTGAAGGGCTTTGTAGGGAAGTGCAATGACTTCTGAGTCTTTCATGGCTTTGACAGAGGCCGAGCGGGGCTTATTGTCAAAAAAAGCCATTTCGCCCACCATGGCGCCAGGTCCAACTTCTGCCAAGATAATTTCAGAGTTCTGTTTTGTTTTCACCACGGCAAATTTACCCGATTTAACCACGTACATGGCGTCAGGTGGGTCGCCTTCGCGGAAAAGATAATGATCTCGCTCGATTTTCTTAGGGCCGCTGGTGCTTGACATCTCGAGATGATTTTAACAATGCGCGCGGGGCAAGTCTAACAGTCGGCACAATCTGGACGAAAGCTCAGCTGACTCGCCAGATCAGCAAATCTTTTTCGATTGCGGGTTGCAGGTGGCCATGACTAGTCTTGCCTCGATCAACCCGGTTCAAAGGAGAACTTGATGAAAATGATGCTTATAACATTGGCAACACTGGTTTCAGCTTCGGCGCTTGCTTGCCCGACATTCAACGGCGCATACCTGTGCAAGGGCGATGGCTTAGAGCAAACTCTCAATGTGAAGACAGAAGTGGTTGATGGAGTTCACAAATACTCTCTGGATGACACCAGTGTTTTGGCCGATGGCCAGTACCGCAAAGTGAATTTTCAAGGTGGGGAGTACGACATGGCCGCCACTTGCAAAGACCAAAATCTCACAGTGAACATCAAATTTGGTGGCGGCGAAGGGGATCACCCCGACTGTGGACCACAAAAATGGGATCTGATTTACTCTCTCAGTTTCTCACAAAACGAAACCGGCATCAATGAAACCCACGGCGGCCAAGCTCAATGCGCCGACGGAAAAACCTATCCAACCGAAGACATGAACGGCTCCATGACCTGTGTCCTGAAGTGATCGGCAAGGAAGCGCTGTGCCTCAGGACGTCGATCATGAGGCACCTTTCTTGAAATGATGAAGGATCAGCAAGGATTTTGGGGACATTTTGAAACCAAAATCAAGGACTGTTCAAATCAAACAATCATTCCAAAGGGGAGAAAATGAAATTTTGTATGAAGTTAACGCTGGTCATTCTGTGTTGGGGACAATTCGCACTGGCAGCAGGTTCTTCAAGCAAGCTGAGTGTTCGTCAGCTGGTCGATCATTTTTACCAACAGAAAGAGCGACAATCTTTGCTCCTGAATCTGAACGAGCTTCATCATCCTCCCCATTGTGATGAACCCGTCGGACCTTCTTGCACTGATGTGGCTTGTGAAAAACTGGGAGCTTGGGGTTGTGACGATCTTTCTGAAATCAAAGAGGTCGGCGCTGCTTGTCGTGGAAATTACGATGGTCAGTGTTTGAAAGCCGCCTGTGCAAAGCTGGGAGCTTGGGGTTGTGACAATCTTTCAGAAGTGAAAGAAGTGGCCAGAGCTTGTGTTGGCAATTATGAGATGAGCTGCTTTGATTCTGTTTGTCAGCGCCTAGGTGCTTGGGGTTGTGACGATCTTTCAGAAGTGAAAGAGGTTTTGCAAACTTGCTCTGGAAACTAAGCTGAAAACGGGCTGTCGAATCTCTGATCAGGCCTGAATCTTTTCTCCTCATAAAAAACCCAAATCTATTTTAACCACTAGAGAGTTGGTCCCGGCTTTGCTCTTTCATTCGGATGGCAAAGGATTTAATGATGATCAAAACACAGCGGTTCATGACGGGTTTAGCTTTAGGTTTGGCACTGACTTTGACAGCTTGCTTTGAAGCTGAAGATCTCAAGCCGGCGGCAGATGTGGATGGCAACTGCACGGCGGTGTTTGTCAGTGATTACAATTCGACTGAGAATTCCGTCAAAGAAGCAGAAAAGGATCGCGCTAACAGTGAGGCCATTGCCAGTGCTCTTTTGAGCTGTGAGAATTTCGAATCTCAATATCAAAATCTCTCCGAAAAAGCCTGCAAAGCTGGTGGCGGACAATCGATCGATGGTCTGTCTTTAAAGGCGCGATGTGAAAAGTTGAGCTTTTCATCAGCTGACTCGACGGATCTATCGACAGACGGAGCTGATGCTCAAGTTCCCAAACCTGAAGAGGGTTTGAAGGATTTTGCGGATCGAACTGCCAAAAATAAAGAGAAAGGTCCGATCACGCAAGTCGGAGATGAAGTGGCTTTGAAAGACTACAAAGCTTCACCCATTCTGTTTGATATTCTTTCTCATTCCAACATTGACGAAGTGAAAACGAAGCAAAGAGAAGACAAAGTTTTCTTCCAGGGAAAAGTTGGAACACTGGCTAGTTTTCGAGAAGCTTTCAATCAGCAAAAATCAGCTTTTTGTGGAATTTACGACACCGAAGACACTTTGCTCGTCAACGGCGCCCAACTGGATGTCGTGGAAATCAAAGAAGAGCCCTTTGTCAGCAAGACAGGCAAAGAGCCGATGGGTCGAATTGTGATCGCCTTTCGGGATCTCAAACTCTATCTTTGGTGTGTAAAGAAAGAAGTCACTCCCTTTACTCTCAAGGAAATTCGAGAGGCCCTCAAGGGAACTTTCGAAGTCCGCCTAGGCGTTCAGAATTAAAACTGCATTTTCTTGCAATCGGGCGCCACTTTCATTCGGCCTTCTGTGGCTTTCACGACTTGCTCAGGAGTTAAATCCGGAGCGTACTCGCGAAGCACGAAACCTTCTTTGGTGATGTCGATCACGCCAAAATCAGAAACGATTTTTTGAATACATCCCACACCCGTCAGAGGCAGGCTGCATTTGGTTTTTAGTTTTGAGTTTCCCTCTTTGTCGGTGTGTTGCATAGCCACGATCACGCGCTTAGCGCCTGCGACCAAATCCATCGCACCACCCATACCCTTGACCATTTTGCCAGGCACCATCCAGTTGGCGATATCACCAGTTTCAGAAACTTCCATGGCACCCAGAACAGTGAGATCAATGTGACCTCCACGGATCATGGCAAAGCTATCAGCGCTTGAAAAAAAACTGGCACCAGCAAGAGCCGTGACTGTTTGTTTGCCGGCGTTGATCAGATCCGGATCGATTTTATCTTCTGTTGGAAAGGGTCCCAAACCCAAAAGGCCGTTTTCACTTTGTAACATAACCCTTTTTGTGGGCGGGATGAAATTGGCCACCAATGTGGGAATGCCAATGCCGAGATTGACGGTGAAACCGTCTTCGACTTCTTGAGAAATTCTTTGGGCGATTTGTTCACGATTGAGAGGCATGCTTATTTCCTCACAGTCTTTTGTTCAATTCGTTTTTGATATTCACGGCCCTGGAAAATACGCTGAATGTAAACTCCGGGAGTATGGATTTGATCGGGATCCAATTCTCCGACTTCGACCAATTCTTCCACTTCGGCCACTGTGATTTTTCCAGCGGTTGCGGCCATGGGATTGAAATTGCGAGCGGTTTTTCGAAAAATGAGATTTCCGAATTTATCGCCCTTCCAAGCTTTCACGAAAGCGAAATCTCCGACGATGCCTTTTTCAAGCACGTACTTGCGACCATCGAATTCGCGCACTTCTTTGCCTTCAGCCACCAAGGTGCCCACACCTGTCGGAGTGTAGAAAGCTGGGATCCCAGCGCCACCGGCACGCATGCGCTCAGCGAGAGTTCCCTGCGGACAGAATTCAAGTTCCAATTCGCCAGCTAAAAACTGCTTTTCAAAAGTGGCGTTTTCGCCGACGTAGCTTGAAATCATTTTTTTGATTTGACGGGTTTGTAGCAAAAGCCCCAAACCCCAGTCATCCACACCCGCATTGTTGGAAACGCAGGTGAGATTTTTTGCGCCTGAATCTTTTAGAGCCAGAATGGAATTTTCTGGAATCCCGCAAAGACCAAAGCCACCGAGAATCAAAGTCATTCCGTCTTTGATTCCCTCAATTGCCGATTTGGCATCAGGATACACTTTGTGGTTCATAAGCTCTCCCGGTTTGATTTTTTAGGCGCGCTCAACAATCAAAGCGACGGCTTCACCACCACCAATGCAGAGAGTGGCAAGACCATAGCGTTTGTTGTGAGTTTGCAAAGCATAGCAAAGAGTGGTGAGCAGACGAGCGCCGCTGGCGCCAATCGGATGACCGATGGCCACAGCACCGCCGTGCACATTCACTTTTTCAGCTGGAATTTCCAGCTCTTTCATTGCCGCCATTGTGACATTAGAAAAAGCTTCGTTGATTTCCCAAAGATCAATGTCGCTGGCTTTTAGATTGGCTTTTTTCAAAGCGGCTTTGATCGCACCGACAGGAGCTGTGGTGAACCATTTTGGATCTTGAGCGAAAGTGCCGTGAGCAACCACTGTTGCCAAAGGTTTCACTCCGCGCTTTTTCGCTTCCGTTTCGCTCATCAAAACCAGGGCGGCAGCACCGTCATTGATTTTCGATGCGTTTGCAGCTGTGATGGTGCCCTCTTTATCAAAAGCAGGACGCAGGCCTGGCATCTTATCAAATTTCGCATTGCCGGGTTCTTCGTCTTTGTCCAGAACCACAGTGCCTTTTTTATCTTGATACTCCACAGGGGCAATTTCATTTTTAAAAGCGCCACTAGCTTGAGCGGCCTGGGCTTTTTTATAAGAGTTGATGGCAAATTCATCCTGTTGCTCTCGAGTGAATTTGTACTCTGTCGCGCAAAGCTCAGCGGCATTTCCCATATGCCAATTGTTGTAGGGATCCCAAAGTCCATCTTTGATCATAGAGTCCACCACTTGAGTGGGTCCCATGCGATAGCCAGACCTTGAATTTTCCAAAAGATGGGGAGCGAGAGTCATGTTTTCTTGTCCGCCAGCGATTGCGATCTTGGTGTTGCCAAGGGCGATATTGTCAGAAGCTAGCATCACGGCTTTTAGGCCAGATCCACAGACTTTATTGATGGTCATGCAAGGAGTAGAGGGAGCAAGGCCAGCCCCAAGAGCTGCTTGTCTGGCAGGAGCCTGTCCGACACCTGCAGCCAGGACTTCGCCCATGATGACTTCTTCGACTTCGCCAGCGCCGACGCCGGATCTTTTCAAAGCTTCCTTAATGGCCACTGCACCCAATTTTGGTGCCGGCATTTGTGAGTAGATTCCTTGAAAGCTTCCCACGGGGGTGCGGGCTGCAGAGGCAATGACAACCTTTTCCATAATCGATTTCTCCTTTGAATTTGAACCCCCACAAGGCACACTCTTTTTCTGGAGGTGTCAATGCTAAGACTTGCTGCGCTGATCAATGCCACACTTATGCTCACTGCTGGAATCACTCTGGCGGCCACAAGCGAAATTCCGATCAAGGGCTCAGAGAAAATCCTGATTTCCGTGCCCGAGGCCGTGGTGAATGTGCAGGCCACATCGGGCAAAGTTCTTCGTGTCACTCTCAGTGCTGGAGCTGCTGAAGACTACACTTTGAAAACGGAAGGCAATCAAATCCGCATTGAAGCTAAGGAGAGCTTACAAAATGGCGGCTTTGGGCCGATCCCTTCGAAAAAACGTCTGATTGAAATTTCGGGCCCATCCGTGGGACTTGAGATCCATGCTTTTGATGGGCAAATTCAGCTGAACAAATGGGGAAAAGAAGCGCTGGTGCATTTGCAAAAGGGCCGCTTTGTCAGTCGCGATGGGCAGGGGTCTTTGGTGGCGCATATGCAAAATGGCGAAATTCAAATCCTGGAACACCAGGGACGTGTGGATGTGGACTCTTACAAAGCTTCGGTGACAGTGAAAAACCTCAACGGCGATTTGGATCTAGAGAATTTCGCCGGAGAATCGGTTGTGGATAAGGTCAAAGGATTTCTCTCGCTCAATCAAGGGGCGGGCAGCAGCAAAATCACCGGTAGCTCAGGTTCTATGCAATTTGATTTGGTGAAGGGCATTTTGAATGTTCAAGCTTTTCAGGGGCGAGTGGAAGGGCAGACGCAAGAAGGACCCGTGAATGTCAGTCTGGCGCCGGAAGCAGATGTGAATATCAAATCCCAAACAGGTCGAGTGACAGTCAACACGCCTTCCGGTTCGGGTGCTTTTCTCAATCTGCTCAGTCAAGAGGGGGAGATTCAAGCTCCCAATTATATGAAAGTGATTCGGGATGGCAGTCAGAAGTCCTTGAAGGGTCGGCTGAAGGGTGATTCGCAAAAAGGCAGTGTGGTGGTGAGAAGTCAGGCGGCCTCGATCATCATTCGATAAAACTGGCGATAAATTTTGAAAATGGGGGGTTGACAGCCTCTCTGAATTCGTTCAAGCATGGCTTCACTATGGCTAAAGCGTCAAAAAAACCTGTGAAGAAACAAGCCCCTAAAGCTGCAGCAAAAAAAGCGGCTCCGGGGAAAGCAAAAACCCCAGCAAAAGCAGCAGCTTCGGCAAAATCCAAAGCAGCAAAACCGACCAAAGCCGCTCCGCAAAAAAGCCCTTTGATGAAGGCAGTGACAGGGGCCGTCGGAAAGTTTCTGGGAAAAGATAAGCCAGCCAAGCCTAACGCAAAAGCCCAAAAACCAGCAGCCGCTGCACCAATGCCGGCTGAAATGAAAAAAGACAAAAAAGCTCCTTTGCCTAAAAAAGACAAAAAGAAAAAAGGCAAAGAGGGTTTTGATATGGAAGAAGATGATCTTCTCACCACCGATGATGACATGATCGGTGGCGAAGACATTCCAGATCTTTCTGAATTCGATGAAAACGAAACAGAAGAGATCGAATCTGCTGATGATGACAGCGACGAATCGTCGGTTGTCGCTGAAGCCAAGCCCACAGACGGTGAAATCGTGCTCACCGATGCCGAAGGCCGCAGATACTGCCGAGTTCGCGACTGTGATCAAATTTCAGCGGTTGAAGGTTACTGCCGCTATCATTACCTGCAATTGTGGAAGAAAATCCAAATCCGCCGAAAAATTCTGGCTGACGGAAAGCTCGAGCGCTACGTGGATGAACTCACATCCCGCTATCCAGATAAATTCTTAGAAATGATCCGCAAAGACTTGCGCACGGAAAAAGATTTCCTCGCAGCCATCGCTGAACTCGAAATCGACGAGTCCGCCGGTGAAAACGAATTCGAAGACGAAGCACAGAGCTACGTGGACGAAATCCGCGGCATGACCACTGATTCCGGAATGACAGAGGAAGAGGAGTTTTAAACTTCTCTTTTATCTAAAGGGCGCCCTCGCTGAGCTCTTGTTGAGAGCTTGATTTACCTTGGTTCGAAATACAGGGCATCAGCGAATTGGAAGCTGTGCTGGGATTTTGTTGGAGAGCCAAAAAGAAATTCTCACTGCAATTTTTGAGATCACTGTTCAGCATTCCGTGGCCACCATTTGGAACAATCAAAAGTCGGCGGTTCATGTTTTTCTGATTGCTGGCGTGATACTGGGCTTGCCAGGTTGGGGTTGCGGGATCGTTTTCACCTTGAAGATAGATTACTGGGGCAGAGATCTGATAGTTTTTTGAATCGTAAAGATGAATCTCTTCTGGTTTGGCGTATTTGGCGCAATCATGAATGAGAGGGGTAGCACTCAGTTTTCCGTCAAAACTGAAGTTTTCAGTTTCGGCATTGCTCTCTGGAAAAAGTTCTCGACAGCCGATAATTCCATGAAACCACATGCGATCCGGAGAGTCTGGGGCGGTGACTTTGGATTTAAGACGCAGAAGAATCTGGATCAATTGCTTGGGATTGTCGACGGCTAGCTGAAGAAGTGGCTCCCAGAGTGATTCTCCCCTGGAGTCTTTTCTCTGCATCATTGTCAATTGAAGGATCGTTCCCATTTCTTCAGCCGTGATTTGGTGTCGTTGAATCATTCGTTTGATCAGTTGATTGAAAGCGGCGACAACTCCCGAATCGACTTTGGCAGTCAAGAGAGACCACTCTTTCGCAAAACCTTGAATCGCTTGAGCGTTGGTCAAAGATTTCCCGGCAGTCCCATCCAGAATGACAGCGCGTGGAGCTTTCCCCTGTTGAGATAATTGCGAGGCTAAAATAGTTCCAGGCACAGTTCCATAAGAGACGCCGAAAACAATCACATCGGAAGCGCCTACAGATTTCAAGGCCAATTCAATATCCTTGGCCACTTGTTCAGAATGGGTTGTGTTCCGAAAAGAGTTCATGTCTTTATTTTGATTCACGCCGACGAATAAAGGATCGGTTTGAATCACACCGAAGTTTTTTGGAATATTGTATGCCTCACTCATATTGATTTGAGTTGAAGAGCCTCCTGGACCACCGGGAATATAGACAACAGTTGGAGCTCCATTTTGGGCGGGACGGTATTTGAATTTGTAGGGTACAATGACAGGATTTCCCTGATCGTTGATCAAAGTGCGTTGAAGGGTGCAAATTCCTGTTGGCTCACACTGTACTGAGGAGTCACCGCTTTGGGCCATCCCATTTAATGAGAGGAAGAGAAAAATAAAAAATAGGAGAAGAGGCTTTTCAAGTTGCATCTCAGAATGAATTTTCAAATTAAGCGCCAGCTGTCTTGCCTTGGGTTGGATCTAGAGCCCAGTAAAATCGATAAAGCAATTTAAGGTGATCAACTGTCAAAAAAATCGTCAGTGAGAGTCACTGGCTGGAACCTGCTTTGACATCAAATTTCAGCGTGCTATCCTTGCCAGATGAAAAAGATATTCTTCATTCTTATTTTCTCAGTTTCTTTTTTCTCTCTCTATCTTCAGGCACAGTCGCTCACTCCAGGGCTTTGGAAAGCCAAGACCTCTTTAAAGCTCAATGGTGTGCCCTTGCCTTCAAGCGAAGAGGAAGATTGCGTCTCAGCTGAAAAAGCCAAAGATGCAAAAACCACCATCACCCAAGAGCTCAAAAAAAAGGGATGTCAGATCACCAAGTGGAAAGTTCAGGGAGGTCAATTGCAGGCTTCCTTGGCTTGTGTGAACAATGATGTCAATGCAACGGGGCAGTTGAAGGGAAAATTCTCAGCAAAGAGCTATGATCTCACAGGCGAAGCCGAGGGAACTTATAAAAACACGATTCCTTCTTCGGTGACTGTTAGTCTCTCAGGTCAGTGGATGAGGAATTGCGAAAGTCGGTGAGCTTTTTTCGAATGTCAGTATCTTGGACAAAATTGCCAATATATTGACAATTGGGTTTGAGGGTCTCGAGCACATCTGTGCCGAGTGGAAACGATGATGCATCCGTCTTTGCAAACCCAAACGTTCAGAAAACGCTGCGGCATTTTTTTGAAGCAAAAAACAGCATTTTCAAGGTCTTTTAATTTCCCAAAGGGCAAGTCCAAGAAGTTGGGCCTTTCAGGGAGCTTAAATTTAAAATCACTTCTCCGGTTTGCATTTGGAACAAAAATTCTTCACTTTGGCTGACATCTGAAATGAGAAAAATATCGCCAACACTGCTGATCGTGATCTGTCCGTCTCCCTTTCCAAGAAGGGATTTTTCTGTTTTTCCTTTTGACCAAATCAGAGGTTTCTTAAAATCAATGGAGACTTCGTCGTCCATCCCTGGTGCATATGCGATTCTGGCAATGAGACTCACGCCATTATTCACTTTCAAAGTAACAGAGGCGGGAAATTCCGTGGGAGCTATTTTTTTTTGCTTCGCCA
>JBGGMM010000096.1:0-4013 GCA_041288045.1 Pseudobdellovibrionaceae bacterium
CCATTGACGTTTTCAGCAAGATCTTCGACCATGCGTTTAATCCGGCGGTTTTGCACAGTCCCGCTCAAAGTCACAACACCCTCTTTGACGTCGACTTCAATTTCAGAAGCATCAATGTCCCCGTGTTGGGTGAGAATGTCGCTAACCTCTTCGTTGATACGAGAATCCGAGCGACGATAGCCTTTGGGGCCCTTGCCAACATGTTCACCCCGCATCCAATTGCCAGAATAATTTCTTTCATCAGCATTCCAGGAATTGCGGTTTTGAGGATACTCAGAAGAAGCTCCATAAGGGAACCGACCCTCTTCGCCACCATAGTAAGGACGATCGGAGGTGCCTTCAAAAGAGGAATAATCGGAATAACTGCGAGAATCGGAATTGAAAGAATCAGAATCATTTTCCATACGACGCTGAGGACGGAAATTGGAACCTTGATTTTCTGATCTTCCCTGACGATTTTTTCCGAACATAGTGAGTCCTTTCTGTGGATGTTGATTGGAAATTCAAATTTCCAATCTCACTGATCAGCAATTATTATGCCCTTGATAAAACTTTTTTGATTGAAAGGAGTTCGGATCAACTGGGAAGAAAAGGAATTTTCATTTGATTTCTGGGGAGAAATTTCCCAGAAGAATGAAAAGTGCAAAAACAAGAAACAGAAGGCAGGCAAAAATTCGAACCGCTTTCATCGGAATTCGATGAGACATTCGATCCCCGAAAAAAACAGCCAGGCCATCAGCGAACATCATTCCCATGGTTGAACCAAAAGTGACAGAGAATAAATCCTGATAACGAGCTCCCAAAGCCAAAGTCGCAAGTTGGGTTTTATCCCCCATTTCGGCTAAGAAAAAAGCAACTGTGGTTGTCAAAAAGGCGCCCCAATGGCCGACCGGCAGATTCTCATCCTGCTGATCTGGTTTCAAGATCCAAAGGCCAAAAACCACAAACAAAAAAGCCAAAGCATATTTTAAAATTTGAGGATCAACAAAAGAAGAAACCCAAGATCCCACCCAAGCAGCTAAAAGATGATTGAAAATGGTGGCCACTAAAATGCCAGCAACAATGGCCCAAGGTTTGCGAAACCGACTGGCGAGAACAAAGGCCAATAGCTGGGTTTTATCTCCCATCTCAGAAGCAGCCACCAAAAGAAATGAATTGAAGATGGATTCCATGAAACTTTTCCTCCTAAGCTCCTCAATTGACAGGAAAACATGGGTCAAACTGACTCAAATCTAAACTGCACCGCTTCTCATGTCATCTTCTACTGGACGAAATCTCATTTCATTTGCAAAAACCTGTTTGATTTCAAAGTGTGAAAGCGAGGTCTGCATGCATCCAGGTCGAGAGCTTGATGTCCGAGTGGCTCAAGAAATTTTTGGTCACGAAATTTTCGTCAACGCCGAGGTTCTCTTTGAGAAATCAGAGACGGAGGATCGCCCTCTGCGCAATTACTCTCAAGAAATGGAATCCGCCTGGATGGTGGCTGAAAAAATGCGGGTCTCGTTGATTCCAATTGAAACTGGACAGTGGTTTGCTTTTGCAGGCGAAAAGGGTTGGGCCAGCCCTGAGGCCTTTTCAGATTATTTGCGATTGGGTGATTTTACGAAATGTGGGGCCTCCGTCAATGTCAATGCAGCTCAGGCCATTTGCGAAGCCGCTTTGGTGGCCCACCAAAAACAGAAATTGCTAGAAAACTCACAATCAGAATCGCATTTGAAAATCGTCCCCGATAAGGAAGAAACTCCTCCGTCAACAATTCATTGAGACGAGAACCCTGCTTTCTTTTTTGATTTTTAACGGCAATGACCTGAGCTCTTTGAACTCTCCCTTCCCCCCATTTAAAAAAAGTGTCACTCTCAAAGAGCTATGACTCTTTCCAGCAGTCGTCTTCTTTTTATAGATTGCCAAACCACAGGCATGCGCCCGAGCGTTGGTTCTTTACTGGAAATGGCCTGGGGCTGGGGACAAGCAGACCGGGACTCTTTGGATTTTTTGCGAAGTGAATTGGTCCAATTGCCCGAAGGTCAAGAAATCCCACGTGCCGTAAAAGATCTCACTGGAATCCAAAATTGGGATCTGGCCAAGGCGATTTCGCAGTCACAACTTTTGCAAAATTTTTTAGCCGATTTTCAAGTTCAAGATCAAAAGGCTTTGGCGATTATTCATTATGGTCAATTTGAAAAGCCATTTTTGCAGGATCTTTTTCATTCCCAATCAGAGCTTGAAAATTTGCCCTTTGAAATTATTTGCTCGCAAAAAATTGCTAAAAAACTTTTGCCTCAGCTTCCCAGCCGCAACCTTCGAGGACTGGCCGGTTATTTTGGCACTCCTATTGGCGAACTCAAAAGAGCTGCTTCCCATGTCCAGGCCACATTTCAAATCTGGCAGGGTCTGACTCAAGAACTGAAATCCCAAGGAGTGCAAACTTTCGAAGAACTTCAGGCTTGGTTGGCTGAAACGAAGAAAACCCCTTCGCAAGTTCGCTATGAATACCGGATTGAAAAAGAAACTCGCTTGAAGCTACCAAGCACGCCAGGGATTTACAGAATGAAAGCCAAATCCGGTGATATTCTTTATGTTGGAAAAGCCACATCTTTAAAAAACAGAGTCAACAGCTACTTTCGCGGAAAAAAAGGACGAGATCGCAAAAAATTAGAAATGCTCACCCAGGTCTGGGATCTTGAAATTGTTCAAACTGCAACTTCACTGGAAGCGGCACTGCTTGAAAATGATGAAATCAAGCGCTTGGATCCGCCCTACAACATCAGTCTGAAGGCCAAAGATCGAAGCTTGCGTTTTTTCTCCAAGAACTTCGAAAGTGTCTCGTCTGCGCAAAACGAAGCCCATCCGATCGGTCCCTTCAGGCCACAGGGTTCGCTGGATCAATTGAAAATTCTTGAAAAATCCCTGAAAGATGGAATTTTTTATCCTCTCTTTTATCGGCCGATTCCGGAACCCCTGCTCAAGGAGGGGTTTGAAATTTTCTGCACTCAGCAGGGACTGACAAGGGAAAAGCTCTCCACTTTTCGCTCTCTGCTGGCACTGGGCTCCTGCTTTTATCGAAAAAAGAGAAAATTGGAAAAAAATGAAATTTTGCTGGAGCCAGATGAAGATATTGAAATTTCAGATGAGAGAGAAAAAGAGGAAGAACTTGAACTGACGGCGCAAGAAGTGGCATTGAAATTTGAAAGACTTTTTTGTCGTTCTGGAGAGTCTTTGTGGAAATCTCGTTGTCTGACCCGGCTTCTCAACGCTGAAATTTCATGGGAAAGTGAAATTGGCTGGAAAAGTCTTCAATTTCGAAATGGGCGAATGTCCTTTGAATCGTCAGAGAAGCGCTCTTCTCCCTTTTTCCCATGGCAGAATCTGGGAATTTCCGATTACGATCGAATGAGCATTTTATGGAGTGAAATTTCCAGACGTCCCCACCGGATTCTGAGCTTTTGGTCTGAGCAAAAATTCAATTGAGCAGGTGATCCAACTGTTGTGATTTCTTTTTTTCGCCTTCGTGGATTTGACGGCAGACTTTGGCGCATTCGGCGCACACAGCACCACAATCTCGCATTTCTTCTTCTTCAAATTCTTCACAGATCAGCGCCACTTCTTCGCAAATTTCAGCACAAAGAAGACTTGTTTTTCCAGCAAAGGGAGAATCTAGAAGGAGGGCCTGAGCCACCAACTGACAGGTCTGTGCGCAGAGCTGCAAAGCTGTGATGAAATCTTGATCTTCGTTGATTTCGAGGCCGGCAGCCAGTGTGCGGGTGCAGACTTCATAGCACTTTAAACATTGATCAATGCCATTCTGCGTATCCCGATTTTGGGACGAGGCCTGAGTCATTGTTACCTCCTTCACTGGATTTTGATTCTGATCCAGTGAAGGAGCAAGAAAGAGACCTTGAAATTACTGTTGGCGTTTCAAGCAGGACTCAACATCAGTCTCACTGCTGCATTTCATCGCCATGGCTTCACAGTCGCCCTCGCTATTCATGGCTTTGCACATCTCTAAGGCTTTA
>JBGGMM010000097.1:0-9714 GCA_041288045.1 Pseudobdellovibrionaceae bacterium
GACAAGAAGCTCAACGCGTTTATTTCTTGGAATGAAAAATCCGAAACCGAAGCTCGTGCTGTTGATGATAAAATCGCCCGCGGTGAAGATCCGGGATTGCTCGCAGGAGTTCCGTTTGGAATCAAAGACATGTTCTGCACAAAAGGGTTGAAAACAACGGCAGCTTCAAAAATTCTGGAAAATTTTATTCCGCCCTACGATGCAACTGTCGTGTCACGCTTGAAAGCAGCTGGAATCACCATTCTGGGAAAATTGAACCAAGATGAATTCGCAATGGGATCTTCCAATGAGACTTCTTACTTTGGGGCTACGAAGAATCCATGGAATCTCGAATATGTGCCGGGTGGATCCAGTGGTGGATCGGCCGCAGCGCAAGCAGCTCGGCTGGTTGCTGGAACTCTGGGGACGGACACCGGTGGGTCGATTCGACAGCCGTCCAACTTTTGTGGAATTGTTGGCGTGAAACCAACATATGGTCGGGTGAGCCGCTATGGGATTGTGTCTTTCGCATCTTCTTTGGACCAAGCTGGGCCGATGGTTTCCTGTGTTGAAGACGCGGCACTCACCCTCGAGGTGATTTGTGGTCAAGACGAAAAAGACTCAACGACAAGCAATCGCGAAGTTCCGCAATTTTCAAAAAATTTGAAAGAGGATTTGAAAGGAATAAAAATTGGCCTGGTCAAAGAGTATCAGAGTGATGGCCTTCATTCTGACGTGCAAAGAGTATTTGCACAAGCCATTGAAGTGGCGAAAAAGCGCGGGGCTGAGATTATCGAAGTTTCGATTCCACTCACGGACCAAGCAGTACCCATGTATTATTTGATTTCGGCTTCTGAAGCCTCTAGCAATTTGGCCCGATATGATGGAGTCAAATATGGTTATCGGACAAAAATAGATTCAATGTCTGCGATCGACCTTGACGAGTTTTACATGAAAAATCGTGGCGAAGGCTTTGGCAAAGAAGTCAAACGAAGGATCATGTTAGGAACCTACTGTCTTTCCTCTGGGTACTATGATGCCTATTACAATAAAGCCTGTCAGGTGCGTCGCCTGCTGAGAGACCAATTCATTGCCGCATTTCAAAAATGTGATGTCATTTTAAGCCCAGTCACGACCTCGCCTGCATTTAAAATCGGTTCAAAAATTTCGGACCCTCTCTCTATGTATCTCAATGACATTTTCACGGTCTCTGCCAACCTTTCAGGACTTCCAAGCATGAGTGTTCCATTTGGAAAATCTCAAGAGGGCTTGCCCATTGGGGTTCAATTGACAGCCGGACATTTTGAAGAACAGAAACTTTTGAATGTGGGATTTTCATTGCAACAATCCTCCTCTGAGCGATGGCAGGTGGCGCATGTTTGAAGCCGTGATTGGTTTGGAAATTCATGCTCAGTTAAAAACAAAGAGCAAAATGTTTTCGACTGATGCAACAGAATTTGAAGCTGGCGATAATGAAAACACCAGCCCAGTCAGTGTCGGAATGCCAGGAACCCTGCCCGTCATTAATAAAAAAGCGATTGAATACGCGGTTAAAACAGGCCTTTCTCTGGGTTGTCGGATTCGATCAAAATCTGTTTTCGCCCGAAAAAATTATTTCTATCCGGATCTTCCCAAGGGATATCAAATCTCTCAATATGATCAGCCAATCTGTGAACAGGGTCAGATCCAATTCAAACTCAATGGTGTGGAAAAAACCATTCGCATTGAAAGAGCCCATCTTGAAGAAGATGCTGGAAAATCCATCCATCATGGCGAATACACGCTGATCAATTACAACCGAAGCGGGATTCCGCTTCTGGAAATTGTCTCAAGTCCGGATATCCGCTCCCCTGCCGAAGCAGCGGAGTATGCACGCACAGTTCGGCAGATTCTTCGCTACCTTGACGTGTGTGACGGAAACCTCGAAGAGGGATCCCTGCGTTGCGATTGCAATGTCAGCATTCGCAAAGCGGGAGAGGAAAAGTTAGGAACAAAAGTCGAAATCAAAAACATCAATTCATTTCGCTTTGTCGAAAAAGCCATTGAATATGAAATTCAAAGGCAAATTGACTGCACGGAGCGAGGTGAAAAAATCATTCAAGAAACTCGACTTTGGGATCCAGATAAGAACCGAACTTTTACCATGCGCACCAAAGAAGAGGCCGCTGATTACAGGTATTTTCCAGATCCTGATCTTTTGCCGGTGATTCTCAACCAGGAAACAATTGACCGTTATAAGTTGGAGCTTCCAGAGTTGCCTGTAGCCAGAGCCCAAAGATTTGTCGTTGAACATGGCTTGCCTGAATACGACGCACAAGTTCTAACGACGGAAAAAGAGACTGCGGATTTTTTCGAATTAGCTGCAAAAATTTCTGGAAACTCAAAAGCAACTTCAAATTGGATTATGACGGAGCTTCTTCGAGAGCTCAATACGGCCAATCAATCCATTTCAAAATCCCCGATTTCACCGCAGCACCTCGGGCAATTGATTCAGCTGATTGAAAAAGGAACAATTTCGGGAAAAATTGGCAAACAAGTTTTTTCTGAAATGTGGATCACTGGCAAAGATCCAGAAACCATTGTTAAAGAAAAAAATTTGATTCAGATCACAGATTCATCCGCCATTGAAAAAATAATCGACGAAGTTCTCAATGCGAACGCCCAGCAAGTTGCCGACTATCGATCAGGGAAAACGAAACTTCTGGGCTTTTTTGTCGGGGCCGCAATGAAAGCGACCAAAGGGCAGGCAAGCCCAGATCTAGTGAACAAAATTCTGAATGAAAAACTCAATAAGGCCTAAAGCATGAAAGTGGCGGCCCTGGATCTTGGAACAAATTCTTTTCTCTGCTTGATTGCAGAAGTTGAAAACGGCGAAATCCGCCAAATTTTTTCTGACGAAGTCCAAATTGTCAGGCTTGGGCAAGAAGTTGCTCTAAACAAAAAATTTCATCCAGAGGCACTTTTAAGGGCCAAGCAATGCCTTCAGGATTTCAAACGGACAATTGATCTGCATCAGCCCGAAAAAATTCTTGCGATGGCCACTTCTGCGGCAAGGGATGTCGCCAATTCGGAAGAACTTTTTGAAATGGGTCGGTCATTGAAGATTCCGATTGAAATCATTCCTGGTGAACTTGAAGCACAAATCACTTTTCAAGGTTCGATCTCTGGATTTCCAAAAGATCAAAAGAGACGTGCGGTCATTGATATCGGTGGCGGCTCAACGGAGATCATTGCTGGAACCGATCTGCAAATTTTAGGCGGGGCGAGTGTTGACTTGGGAGGGGTCCGTTTGACAGAAAAATTCTTTCAACAGCAACCGCCCACAGAAGAAAAATTAATGAGGGCTCAGTCTTTTGTCGGTGAAAAGCTGCAATCGCTTCTTCAGACGATTCGTCAATTTCAGGTTGAGGAGCTTGTCGCTGTCGCCGGAACACCAACCGAGCTTGCGGCCGCCAGTCTTGGAGGCTTTGATGCACAAAAAATCGATGGCTTTCAGCTGACAGCGGCCGACCTGGCAATTTGGCTAGAAAAATTTGAAAAGACCTCACCTCAAGAAAGAGTTTCAAAATTTGGCATTTCCAAAGGTCGGGCCGACATTATTTTGGCCGGGACTTTGATTCTTCAGGAGGTGATTCGCAGCCTTCAGTTTCAACAATTGACCGTGTCTACGCGTGGAGTTCGTTATGGGGTCGCGCTGGAACTTGAAAAACGAAAATAGATCGCGCACCATCAAAGAATGAAAACATTTTCTTGCCTTCTGGCTATCGTTTTTTCGCTTTTTCTTCACGCCGCAGAAATTCGATTTGAAAAGAAACAAATCAAAATTGGCTCTCAGAGCCTGCTTGTTGAAATTGCCGATACTCCGGAAAAATCAGCGCGTGGACTGATGTTTCGTCAGCAGTTGGCGGAGGGCACAGGGATGCTTTTCGTTTTTCCAAATGAAGAGACCCGATCTTTCTGGATGAAAAACACCTTCATTCCCCTTTCCATTGGCTATTTTAATGCGAAAAAAGAGCTGATCGATGTTCAAGACATGGCACCAGTGACGAGCGAAATGCAGTTAGACCTACCGACTTATGTCAGTAAGGGTCCTGCGAAATACGCTTTGGAAGTGCCAAAGGGCTGGTTTGAAAAACACAAAATTAAGCCAATGCAGAAATTTTCATTTTAAAAGGGGCCGTTGGTCGGGGGATGGGATTGCGTCAGCGAGCAAAGCCCTCTAAACTTTTCAAAGGGACAAGAAGTCCATATCTACATCAAGGAAGACGCTATGAGAAAACTGATCTCTCTACTTGCAACCTTACTCCTGTCACTCCATCTGGTGAGCTGCACATCGAATGATTCCAAAGACGATGGTTCGACTGGTGACGAAGCAGTTGCTGAATCAACTGAAGGCACAGATGGTGATCTGGAAAATCTCGATGCTCCCGCTGCCGATTCTTCAGTGGCTGCCTCGGACAACGCCAATGAAGGCTTTCTGGATGAACAGCTTCCTGAGGATGCCCTCGGCGAATCAACGAGCACTGCCAGCAACGAAGCGGCTCCGGCTCCAGATACCAGTAGTGATCTGAATCTGGACGATAGCACGACTTCTTCAACAACGGCCGCAGCAGATGCTCCTGCCACGACTTCGGATTCAACATCGACAGAATCCACTCCGCCGCCGCCGGTTGAAGAACCTGCTGCTTCAACATCATCAGCAGATCCAATGGCTGCATTGGACACGGGCACTCCATCGCCAGCAATTGAAGATTCTTCGAGCTCATCTTTGACAGCGATGGGATCAACTGAAGAAAAATCAGCAGAGCCGCCTGCCGAAACTAAACCCAAGGTCACAGCTTCATTGAAAAAAGTGGAAGCTTCACCAATGACCAGAAGCAAAGTTCTTTTGAACGCAGTCTACGTCGCCCGCCCGGGAGACACCTATAAAAAGATCAGCGAAATGATCTATGGAAACACCAGCAAGCAAAAAGAACTCAAAAAAGTTAATTCATCTATTTCCAAGCCTCGTCCTGGCGATAAAATTTATTATAATTCTCCAATTCGGCCAACTGACGACACAAAAATGCTGACGTTTTACGAAGATGCCGGAATGGTTCCAGAAGTTTACGTCGCCCAAGAAGGCGATAATCTGAAAAAAGTCTCTAAAAATCTTCTTGGATACGACAATGCTTGGAAAGAAGTTTGGGCAATGAACTCTGTCGAATCAAAGGATACTCTGGCAGCTGGAACTGAGCTTCGATATTGGAAGTCCGCCCCAGCTCCAGTAGCGCCTCCGCCGACAGAAATGCCGACAGCGCCTTCAACTGAAATTGCGGCTCAGACTCCGCCGCCGACTGAGCAGACGGCAATGCCGGATTTGCCACCTCCGCCTCCGGCGAACGAATTGCCGCCACCAACAATGGCAGCCAACGAAATGCCACAGACTCCACCGTCCGAAATGGCTCCGCCGCCACCTCCTCCAGCAAATGAGCTTCCGCCTCCGCCACCTCCTGAGGCAGTGAATCCACCTCCGCCTCCTCCAGTCGCGAAAAAAACTCCGACGATGGGATTGGAAGAGGGAATGGATCAGGATATGATGATGGCACTTGGTGCTGCGGGGATAGTTGCAGCTGGCTTGGCGCTTATGATTATCATTCGAAAACGCCGACAGAATCGTGATATGGCAACTGCATTTAATGACACGCAGGTCGGAACTTAAAAAATCAAAAAATGAAGTTTAAAAAAACAAAAAGCCTCTTCCAAACGGAGAGGCTTTTGACTTTTTGTCTATATCTTGAAAGCGATTAAGCGACTTTTTTGAAAATGCCGTTCAGAATTTCTCGTGTGTCAGTGCGCTTAGATTCAACAAAGTAAATCAAATCATCGACGATTTGGACGTCGCGATTGTTCATTGGCAGAAACTTCACTCCAGAACCTGAGCTGTTGGACCAGACGACCATAGCCTGAACATTTCTTTCTCGGCCGCTGACTCGAAACTTCAAAGAAAGCTTTTCTCCAGCGCGAAGTGCCTCACCATGATGTTGTAAGAAGGCGCCAGTGATGCTGATGTTTTTCAAAGTACCTGAGGTCTCCTCACGGGCATAATTTTTTCGGTATTCCACTTCGATATGAAGTGGCGTTCTAGGTGCAGGTGTCTTGAGTGTTTCCACAAAAGTCTCCTTAAATTGGAAGTGTCCTCGTTGAGGTGGCTCTCAATTTGTTCGGCAAAAAAAGCAAATCACTCAAATCTTCAGCCCTGATTTCTAAAGACTGAATCAAATTGAGACAGATGACGTTCCGCTGGTAACAGTTTCTATAGGCTATCACCTTTGATCTAAATATCATAATAATTTCAATGGCTTATATCATTCTGAGACGGGGTCACGAACAGACCTTAAAGAGTGATTTCAGAATTGACAAAAGTCCTAGACCCCTCCATTATCGTGAAAAGATCCGAAGTCATTCTCGTCTATATAAAGACGGACCCAGTTTTAACAATTAATAAACACTGAAAAAAACCAAGACAAAAACCAAACAAAAAATCTCAAACCCCAAATCACTTAAAATTCTGAATATTAAATTTTAAAACAAAAAAACTAAAGGAGTACTGCTTGCCTGCCAATAAGGACGAAGTTGAAGTTGTGAAGAAAAGAGGACGAAAGTCTGCATCTGCAAAAGAAGAAGGCTCCGTTGAAGCTTCCACTCCCACTTCTGAACCACAATCTGCGCCAGTTGAAGCGCCCGCACAAGCTTCTGCCCCAACCCCAGCTGCTCCAACTGCAGCCGCTGACCCAGCCCCAACAACATCTTCATCTTCAGATGGCGGTGGAGGCGGTGGCGGACCTCAGCAAAATCGAAGCAATCAACAGCAAAATAGCAATCGCAACCGCTACTTTGATAACAAACGCAATAACAACTATCGCCAAGGTGGTGGTGGTGGCGGCGGAGACCGAGACCGGGGAAATCAAAGAAGAGATTTTCGCGGCGGGGGCCGTGATCGCAATGACCGAGGGGACAGAGGCGGAGATGGCGGATATTCCCACCGACATGATGAGCAGGTCAGTGATGCCGTTCTTCATCAGCACCATGATCATGAGATCGACCTCAGTGATATCAACCTCACAGACGAGGAAAAGAGCTGGCTGAGCTCAAAAGACCTGAAATCCAAAAATATTTCACAGCTGGCTGAGCTGGCGGTAAAATTAAAAATTGAAAATGCAGCTGGACTGCGAAGACAGGATCTTGTTTTCGAAATCCTTAAGCGTGCCGCACGATTAGGGGACATTTATGGGTCTGGAGTTTTAGAAATTCTGCCAGATGGCTATGGATTTTTAAGATCGCCAGATTACAATTATTTGCCAGGTCCCGATGATATTTACGTTTCGCCTTCGCAAATTCGTCGATTTGGTCTTCGAACAGGGGATACGATCACAGGAACTGTTCGCCCTCCCAAAGAAGGTGAACGATACTTTGCCCTGCTCAAAGTTGACTCCCTCAATTTTGAGACCTCTGAAACGAATAAAGATAAAATTCTTTTTGATAACTTAACTCCGCTTTATCCGACCAAGCGTCTGAAGCTGGAACACAATCCAGGGGATTACACCACTCGGGTCGTGGACTTGATGGCCCCACTTGGCAAAGGACAGAGAGCTTTGATCGTGGCGCCACCCAGAACAGGAAAAACTGTTCTCATGCAACATATCGCCAATGCGATCAGCACCAATCACCCCGAAGTCAAACTCATCGTTCTTTTGATTGATGAGCGACCTGAAGAGGTGACGGACATGCAAAGAACCGTGAAGGGAGAGGTTGTCTCTTCGACATTTGACGAGCCACCAACCCGTCACGTTCAAGTTGCGGAAATGGTGCTTGAGAAGGCCAAGCGATTGGTTGAACACAAACATGACGTGGTCATTTTGCTTGATTCCATCACTCGTCTGGCGCGCGCTTATAACACTGTGGTTCCTCCTTCTGGAAAAATTCTTTCTGGTGGTGTGGATTCAAACGCACTTCACAAACCCAAGCGATTCTTCGGAGCCGCTCGAAATATTGAAGAGGGTGGATCTTTGACAGTTATCGCAACAGCTTTGATCGACACCGGCTCTCGAATGGATGAAGTGATTTTCGAAGAATTCAAAGGAACCGGTAATGCCGAAATCCATTTGGATCGAAAGCTGATGGAAAAGCGTATTTTCCCATGTATGGACATCAACAAATCTGGAACTCGAAAAGAAGATCTGTTGATCGACAAAGGGGACTTGAACCGACTTTGGATTTTGCGTAAAGTCCTAGCTCCCATGAATGTCGTTGATGCGATGGAGTTCCTTTTGGACAAAGTCCAAGGCTCTAAAACAAATCAGGCCTTTTTAGGCAGCATGAGTGGCGGCTAACTGTTTGAATTAACTAGATAAAAAATGGCTCGACAGGGGCATGGCGTTATGTTAAACCCTGCTCCTTCTATTAGCAAAAAGGGACACCTGTTATGAAAAAAGATCTCCATCCAACACTTCACAATGTCGTATTTAAAGACATCTCTTGCGATTACACTTTCTTGGGTCAATCAACAATGACCTCAAAAGAAATGGTGAAATGGGAAGACGGCAAAGAATATCCGCTTTTGAAAGTGGAAATTTCAAGCGCTTCTCATCCTTTCTTCACAGGAAAACAGCGTGTTCTTGATACTGAAGGTCGTATCGATCGTTTCAAGAAAAAATACGGAAAGAAATAGCTACCTACAGAGCCTTCGGCTTTGTGCTTAATCAGCTCGAAGGTTTCAAGCAATGCGGTCTTAAACAAGGACCGCATTTTTTTTGCTCAAAACTGAATTGAAGGATCCAACCCATGTTCTCAAAGCTCGATGAAGTCGATTCCAGATATGAAGAAGTGAATATGCAGCTTCAAAGGCCGGATGTTGCCTCAAATCAAAAGCAATACCGAGCTTTCATGAAAGAGCTTTCTGATCTTGAAAAAGTGGTTGTTCCCTATCGTGAATTCAAAAAAAAGAAATCGGACCTACAAGCAAACAAAGAAATGTTAGCGAGCGAATCCGATGAAGAACTTCGCGAAATGGCCAAAGAAGAAATCAAACAGCTCGAGAGCGATCTCACTGTTCTTGAAGAGCGCCTCAAAATTTTACTGATTCCTAAAGACCCCAACGATGACAAAAACATCATTCTTGAGATTCGTGCGGGCGCTGGTGGCGACGAAGCCAGTCTTTTTGCCGATGAGCTTTTCAGAGGTTACGTCCATTACGCGAGTTCCCAAGGTTGGAAAGTGGAAATGCTTTCTTTTTCTGAAGGAAATGTTGGCGGTGCTAAAGAAGTCGTGGCGAGTATTTCAGGGGATTCCGTTTACAGTAAGCTGAAATATGAAAGCGGTGTCCATCGGGTTCAGCGTGTTCCGAAAACTGAAGCTGCGGGCCGGGTCCACACTTCGACAGTCACAGTGGCAGTCATTCCTGAAGTCGAAGAAGTCGACGTGAAAATCAATTTGAACGAGGTCCGAGTTGAAACCATGCGCTCGCAAGGTGCCGGTGGTCAGTCGGTCAACCGAACTGAATCAGCAGTTCGTGTGGTGCATTTGCCTTCGGGCCTTGAAGTGAAGTGCCAAGAGGGAAAATCCCAAGCTTCCAATAAAGAAAGAGCCTTTCAAATTCTCTACGCCAAGCTTCAACAGATTGAAGACGATCGAGCCAGACAGGCGGCCTCTGATGTGCGGCTTGAGCAAATTGGAACCGGGGATCGCTCAGAGAGA
>JBGGMM010000098.1:0-20073 GCA_041288045.1 Pseudobdellovibrionaceae bacterium
AGTTCCCAAAGAACAATTCCAAGAGAGAAAATATCAGTTCGAGGATCGACCGATTGGGCATCGGCCTGCTCGGGGCTCATATAGCCGAATTTTCCTTTGATCGTTCCGGCCCGAGTCGCCTCGATTTGGCTTTCAGCTTGTTTGGCAATACCGAAATCGACAATTTTGACTTCGCCCTCGAAGCTGATCATAATATTTTGCGGGCTCATATCTCGGTGGGTGATGTTCAGTGGCTTTCCTGTGGTTCCATCCAAACAGCGGTGAGCATGATCCAAACCTGCGGCAACTTCTTTGGCGACAAAGACAATTTGATCGATAGAAAAATAGCGATTTTCTTTTTTCAGGTGATTGAGAACTTGTCGAAGGTTTTGTCCTTCAACGTATTCCATCACCAGAAAGAATTGCTTTTTTTCGACCCCAAAATCAAAAATTGAAACCACATTGCTGTGATTCAGATTGACGGCGATTTTCGCTTCTTCTTTGAACATTTCGATGAATTCAGGGTGATCGGAGTATTGGGGAAGGATTCTTTTGATGGCGACGAATTTGTTAATCCCACTGGCACCAGCGGATTTCGCTAGATACACCTCGGCCATGCCGCCAGCAGCCAGCTTCTCGAGCAGCATATACTTTCCGAAGGTTTCTAGAATCTGAGACACCGAAATCCTCTTTTCCTTCTGAAGGGTTATCGGTAAGATCAAAAGACGCCTTAAGATGAAAGAGGCGCCTTGGGACCAAGGTCGAGGCCAGAAAATGAAATGGATTGGATTGACGGGTGGCATTGCCTCCGGCAAAAGCAGTGTCAGTGAAATTTTGCGCAGTGACGGTTACCCTGTCGTCGATGCCGATGCCATTGCTCGCACGGTTGTTGAGCCCGGCAAACCTGGACTTTTGAAGGTGGTCGAAGCTTTTGGACACGAAGTTCTGAAGCCTGATGGCAGCCTTGATCGAAAAAAATTGGGCCAGATGGTTTTTGCCAAACCTGACCAGTTGCTGAAGCTTGAAAAAATTCTGCACCCAATGATTCAACAAGAAACTGCTTATCAACGAAAAATCTTTGCAGATCAGGGGCATGCCTTTGCTTTTTATGACGTTCCTCTGCTTTTTGAAAAAAACCTGGAGAAGAGTTTTGACGCCATCATTGTTGTGACTTCTTCAGAGGATCTACAAAGGGCACGAATGAAAAAACGGGATTTGCTTTCCGAAGAAGAAATTTCTCATCGTTTAAAATCGCAAATTCCTTTGAGTCTCAAGGTGGGCAAAGCAACTTGGGTGCTCAAAAACGAAGGAACTCTGGCAGAGCTCAAACAAGCTGTGCGGGAATTGCTTGGCAAAATTCAATCGGGCAAAGCGTAATAAAGAGTGGCAAAAATATGAGCACCGGGGTAACCAGCTCTTCCGCCCAATTCAAAATGCCAAAGTTTTCTGGATTCGAAGAAGCTTTCGAAACCAACACTGACCTGCGCGAAATATTTTTTGTAATCGATGAGATTTCCCAATTGGTCTTCGGGATCGTAAAGTCCCGCCACGCCAATTTTATAAAAAGGATCGTAAGAAGCCGCGAAATTTGTGAAGCAGCAAAATTTTTTAAATCCCCAATCCACTCCGATCAGACTTTCTGAAACTTTGGGCAGCAGAGAAAGGCCGAACTCCTGGGCGCTTTCATCTAAATTGTATTGAGTTCTTTGAATTGCGAAGACAGGTAAGCTCAGATCTTCCTTGTCTTCATCTAACTTTCCGTTGGCAGTTCCTAGCCCAAAGTTGGTTGAACCATCGGAAACCTTTCGCTGAGTTCGGGCCTCAGGAGAAACAGGCAGTGGCTCTGTAGTTTGCAAAGAGTCCATTTCAAATTTTTTGGCCGGAATCTCTTCTGTCTTTTCTTTCAATGGAACTGGAGCTGGTCGAACAGATGTGTCGGGGGCGGCTCTTGCGGGAACCACGACTAAAGTCAAAAAAAAGAGAAGGAAAGCCAGACGCATGAGAGAAATGATATCTCAATTTAGGTGTTTGAGAATAAAATTTTTTAATATGCCGAAATCAAATCTGCTCGTTGGTGCGCTTCTGAGTCTTTTCTTTTCGATTTCTTCGTTTGCTCAAGAGGGAATTCACACTTCGATTCATCATCATTACCAATCGAGCCGGGCCTTGGGGATGGGTGATGCCTTTGTTGCGACTGCCAATGATTATACGGCTCTGTTCTACAATCCGGCGGGCTTGGCTCGCAGGGACACTGGACAAATCAACCTGTCCATTGAGCTCGGAGGCGGGGTTGACACTTATAAGTTTTATGAAGACATGAGTGAAGTCGAAAAAGCGGAATACGCCAATGATTCAGAAAAAATGCAGGCCTATTCAGAATTTTTGAATGAGTACTACGGAAAGCCTTTGAATTTTCGGGTTAAAGCTTTCGAAGCCATTTGGGCTCGTCCCGGTTGGGCCATTGGCTTTGTCCCGATGGATTTTAGCTTTGAAGGGCAGATTCACAATCAAGGGACCCCAGCTCTGGATGTTCGGGCTTTCGCCGATACCACTTTGGCTTATGGTTATGGCAGTGATATCAAGGGAGTGACATCCGGTCGTCTTTCTTGGGGGACAACCGCAAAATTTATCAATCGAGGATACATCAATCGTGAAGTCAATGCGGTGGACCTGGTTGCTGATCCAAAGACAGTGAAAAAAGAAGATGCCAGGGACGGTTACACTGTCGATTTTGACTTGGGTGCTTTGTATTCTCCAAAAATTCCGACGGAAGGAATTTTTTCAATCTTTCAATTGGCAAAGCCAACTTTTGGGGCCGTCGTTCGAAATATCATCGATTCTGGATTTAAGAACAGTTTTAAAATCATCAACAAAGATCAAACTGTGGAGCCACCAGAAAAACTCAATCGGGTTCTCGATGTTGGCGCTAAATTTGAGTATCCAGAAATTTGGATTTTTGGTGGCCGAGGAGAAGTCGATTTCCGAGATATCGGACATCCCAACTTTAACTGGCGACGAGCTTTTCATTTAGGCTTTGAATTTGACTGGACAGTGACCAGCTGGTGGAAAGGTCATTATCGATTCGGCGTCAACCAAGGTTATCCAACTTTGGGAGCTTCTGCGCTTCTGTTCTTCTTCAATTTGGATGTCGTGACCTACGGCGAAGACGTCGGTACCTACTACAACCCGAAAGAAAATCGGGTGTGGATGGCAAAACTCAATTTGGATTTTTAAAGATTTAGAATCCTGAGCAGCCTGGAGTTGTCGGAGCGCTGTAACAGAGCATGATCTGCTTTCCCAGTTCCGTGGGATTTTCTAAGCCACCTGGGATGTTCTCGAGAGCTGATTCAAATTGTTCACAATAGGCACCCATGGTCGATTGATCGTTTGTGCAATTGGTTTCATAAATGGCCGCAACAACGGTTCCGACAGCTTCCTGGGCGACCGGATCATTGGCATTAGCAGCCATAAGCGCTTGGATTTCTGCTCCTGAAAGATCCGTGTCATTTGAAATTTTCGCAAAATAACTGGAGGTCTTGGCAAATCCTGAAAGAGTGATGAGTCCTTTAGAATTGGCAGTTGTGCAATAATTAAAGGCTTCATTGGCACTGTCAAAATTGAGCGACGTTGAGGATTCTGCTTTGAATGCAAGCCCGGCCATTAAAGAAGTGCTGCCATTGGTTCCAGTGTCTGAATCAATTGCGCTCATCACACTGGTGAGCTTGGCTGGGTCATTAAAGCCTTCTTTCACAAATTTTCCTGCACAGCGAATCAGGTAGGCACCTTCGGATTCAAGACCGTCGACTTTAGAAACGCATTCATCTGCTTCAGAGGCTGTGGCCCGGTCCAAACAGGCTTGGGCATCGGCGATTTTGTCGACGTCTTTGGGACCTCCACAAGATGAAAGAAAGAGACTGCCAGCTGCGATCCATAATGAGAATAAATTTTGTTTCATTCTTCTATTTTATAAGAGAACTCAGAGAGAGAAAATGAACTTTTGCTCGGGTCTTGGTCCAGTCTGTGGTGAGTTGAGCTAGCTAAAAGGCGAGTTTCTGACTGGGACGTCTCAAGCTGAGAACGTCTCAATCCGATAAAAAATGTGATGAACAGGATGTTCTTACTTTTTGTATCAATGATGAGCTCGGTTTCTTTCGCCCAAGAAGTGCGGGAGAACTATCTGGGCACTCGCGCTCTTGGAATGGGCGGAGCTTCGATTGCTGTCGTCAATGATGAGACGGCCCTTTTGATCAATCCCGCCGGTTTGGGAAAACTTCGGGATATTTATGGAACGATTTTTGACCCCGAAGTCGAGGGCAGCTCCAATCTGAAGAAAATGTATGACACCAAAGCCTTCACGGATCCTTTTGACCTTGAGCAGGTCAAAAACACCACCGACTATTCAAGAGACACTTATTATCATGCAAAAGCCCAAGTGTTTCCGTCTTTTGTCGTGCGAAATTTTGGAATCGGAATTCACGCCAAGCGCGTTCTCGATGCGCAAATGAATACGGCCGGGACTTCTCTTCAGACTTTCTATCAGGAAGACGTATCTTTGAATTTGGGTTTCAATCTTCGGCTTTTTGATGGCCGTATCAAGATGGGAGTGGTGGGAAAAGCCATTTCGAGGATTGAATTGAATGATGATCTTGATCCTGCAACCAGCTCCATGGACATCAAGGCCCTGGCCTCTGAAGGTTTTGGAATTGGCTATGATGCCGGATTGATTCTGACTGCACCGATTGTCTGGCTGCCGACGATCACAGGAGTGATTCGGGATATTGGCGACACGGCTTTCACTGCTGGCAGTGGGCTTCGAATGGTCTCTGAAACCAGGCCCGAAACAGTGAAGCAGGACATCGATGTGGCATTCGCTGTTTTTCCGATTCACACCAATAAATCGCGCTCGCAATTCACGATTCAGTGGGACAAGCTGAAGGCCTCCAGCGAAGCCACCGATAGATCCCGTTTTTATCATGCGGGATATGAATTCAACTATGCCGACATCTTGTTCTTGAGAGCTGGAATGAATCAGAAATATTGGACTGGCGGTATTGAGCTAGCTGGAGAGCATACGCAGATTCAAATCGCCAGCTATGGCGAAGATGTAGGGGTCGATGGAACTCCAGTTGAAGATCGCCGTTTTGTTTTTAAATTTGCATTTCGATTTTAGGAGTTGGTTTATGACAATGAAAAAATGGATCACAATCGGAGCCTGGTTCCTGTGCTTTCCGTTTTTAGGCTGCTCCAACGTCTTTGAGGGAATGGCGGACACAACCAGCGATGAAGCGCTTCTGGAAGATGCGCGCAAGTTCATGAACGATCAAGAGTGGGGCAGCGCAATTGAAAAATTCGAAGCTCTCTCGGATTCAAAGCAACAGGAAGAGGCCGTCATTCAGGACTGGGCGACAGCTTATGCTGGAAGATGCGGCTTGGAATTTATCGATTACTTTGTCAATTTAGGTTCGGCCGATCTCTCGAGCTCAACAATTTTCAATTACTTAATGAATGCTTGGACTGGGGAATCCGTCAATCCTTCGGACTGTGCTCTCGCTCAAGCCAAAATGGAAGAAATCAGCATCGACCCCGCTGAGCGCACTTCCGAACAAAATCTTTTTATGGCTATTCTTGGAATGGTCAAAGTCGGCGTTTATTTGCGTTCGAATCTTGATATCAATGGCAGCGACAATGCCGGAGATGGAACTGCCGAACTAAGTGCCTGCACGGATACCAATAGTCCGGGCGTCGATCCACTGGATGATTCTGAATTGAATCAATTGATCACGGGTGTGGGTTTGATTTCTTCAAATCTGGATTATTTGACGGAAGTTTTAGAGTCTGGAGATATCACGGATTCACTGACTGAATTTCGCGACACCTGCGACAGCATCGGGGCGCCTTGCGAGCTCACTGATGCCAGTGCTGTCACCGATGCCAATCGAGATGCCTTTCGAGATCTTTTAAATACAGGATCAGCCAATCCATCGGCTGGAGTGGGAGTCGGTAGCTGCGTCAACGCCGCAGTCAATCTATGCTGTCCATAAGATTTCTTTTTCTTTTTTTAGGTTTCTGGAGTTCTGCTGCCAATGCAGCTGAATTTTTTGAGCCATTTCAGACAGTCCGCCAGCTTGGCATGGGTGGAGTTTATGTCTTTAATAGCAACGATTCTCAGTCCTTTATGCAAAATCCCGCTTACACTTGTTTTACCAGTGGAATGAATTTCAATATTTTCAACATTCAAGTCGGTGTTGGTGACATCCATGCTTATACGGATCTCACTGAGGCCACTGGTCAGCTGCCGACTCCGGAAAGCTTTGCGGATTTAGATCCTTTTTATGGAAAAAGTCTCGGCTTACAGGCGGGTGGATTCACATCTGTGACTCTTCCTTGTTTTGGCATGGCTGGATTTTATTCGGCCAATACTCACTTTGAATTGCAAAACCCAGCTTACCCAAAAATGGATACTTTCTATGTCACCGATTATGGAGTGCGGATTGGTGGTGGATTCAATCTATCGCCTTTCATGGCAATTGGCCTTGATGTGAAGCGGGTCACACGTAAAGGTGGACCTTACACTTTCAGTGCGAGTGAGCTCACAGAGCTTGAGGGCGACGATGCCCTCTCCACTTTGGTTGAAAACAATCAAAATGAAGGTGTCGGTTACGGTCTGGATGCCGGATTGGTCACACGATTCGATATGCTTCCATTCAATCCGACGATCTCAATGTCATGGCAGGACGTGGGTTCCATGTCATTTGTCAAAACAAAAGGTGAGGATGAGCCTGCTCGACAAAAAGACAATTTCGTTTTGGGAATGACAATTGATGGCTCATTGCCTCTCCTGGGAATGGCGGCAGGCATCGAATATCGGCATATCACCGACACAGGTGAACAAATCGGAAAGAAGCTTCATATTGGAGGAGAACTCAGCTTGGCCTTCCTGGATTTCAGAGCCGGACTCCATCAGGGATATCCCACCTATGGCGTGGGTTTGAATCTTTGGATTTTCCAATTGGATGCAGCTCTTTATTCTGTGGAGCGAGGTGTTTACCCCGGGCAAACTCCAGAGCAACGAGGACAAATTGGCTTGATGCTCGATCTTGAATTTGATCCCAACTTTCGATTGGTTGACGCTGGTGGAAGAAAACGTCGATTGAAACAACGGCGCTAGACTCTTATACTTGAGCGATGCTCAAAGTTGCTTTGCTCCGCCATCCTTCTGAAAAGTCTGCTTATCTTGAAGGTTTTGATGCGAACACCGCGACCTGGGTGGTTTCAGATCTGCGCAACAAATTTGAAATTCAACAGCGAATTCTCAAACAGCAAAATTTTTATGAAGACAACAGTGTTCTCAGAGCCAGCGAATTGTGGCGAATTCTGCACAAACGTCAATCGCCTGAAACCAAGATGATCTCAGGAGAATTCATATCCACTTGGGTGAAAGAACAAATCCGCAATCTTGGTCAGTCTGGCGATTCTGTGCAGCTGGGGCAGCAGGCCCATCAAGTGGTTCTGGAAATGATGGATTTGATGGCGTCGGTTCATACTCATTCTCTCGGAGCGCAAAGAATTCGGGAATGGTTTCGGGAAAATCCGGAAAGTTTACAGAGGTGGGGCGGTTGGTTTTTGCTGTCAGAGGAAATGTTTCAAAAATTGACCGAAGCCAAAACTCTGGCTCCGAAATGGGCTGCTTCTGATCTGCAAAATAAAGACAATTGGAAATCCTTTTGGGATCGTCCTTTGATTTTTGATCTTGGATCCCAGCTCAGTCAGGTGGAGGCGGATTTGATCCGTGCTCTGTCAAGAGACCTTGAAGTGCTTGTGTTGCTTCCTGAGCCCAGCTGGGCGAAAGAATTTGAATACCTTTTAAAGCCGTCTCAGTTCCTGCGTTCGCAGGCGCATGAGAAAATCTCTCTGCCGATCTCGCAGTCTATGTTGGACGGTTCGGAAATCGCCTTAAGATTTTCTGGAGTGTTAGCAGAGACAAAAAAAGCCTGTGAAATTGTTCGCGCTTGGCTCGAAGAAAAAATCCCACCTGAAGAAATCGCCGTGATTGCTCCAGATATTGAAAGATATTGGCCGCTTCTGCAACCTTTGTTTGAAGCCGAGGGCATTCCAGTCGCTAAAGATATTTTCAGCCGACTGCAGACTTTACCATCCGTTGCCGGTTGGATGTCAGGTCTTCGATTGGCTGCCAAAGATGTGAAGTATTCGGATTTAGAGATGGCCCTGTTTCGTGAGGAATTTCCGATTCTTCGCTATGAAGAATTTTATTCGCTATTTGCCGAACTATTGAGTGACCAGGATCTCAATAGGCACGAAGTCGTCCAGCGTTCCTTTGAATCCCGCTATGCAATGAATGATGAGATCACTCGTGATGAATGGTTGGGTTTTTCGGTCAGTTGCTGGAAAGACCCCAAGGATTTGGAACCGCTTGAAATTTGTTTTAAAGATATTTTCATGAACACGGACCCCAAATTGAAAATGCGAGTTTCTGCATGGATTCATTTATTGGAACAAATTGTCGCCAAGAAAGAAATTCGTTTGCAGAAGGGATCGCGCCGGGGGATTCAGCTGACCAATCTTTCTGCAGGAGATTCTTTGCAGATTCGCCATCGGATTTTTTTGGGTCTCACTGAATCCATGCTCAGATCGCCGGTTTCAAGTCTGCTTTCACCCAAAGAAATTCTCTCGATCTCCAATGAACTTGGATTTTCGCTTGAGCATCCCGAAGTCAGCTCCTGGGAGTTTGATCTAGCCTGGCTTTCCGAAAATCCGGGGATGAAGAATTATTATTTTTACCCGCAGACTGGCTTTTCTGGCGGGGCAGAAGCGCCCTGCGCACTTTGGCTGCGCAAAGCGGGAGCTGAAAGCGAAAGCCTCAGTCAGCCCCAAAAAATTCGTTGGGACTCTTTGCTGCGGGCGAAAGCAAAATGTTCATCATTTGAAGATGCAGTCGAGAATAAGACGATTTTATTGAATAAGCCTCTGTCGCTTTCTCCGTCCTCAATTGAGACTTACAGAAAGTGCCCTTTTGCGTTTGCGAGCCAAAAACTTTTTCGTTTGCAGGATCTGCCCATCATGGATTTGGATGTGGATCGAAGAACGCGGGGCCAGCTGGCTCACGCTCTCTTAGAAAAGCTCTGCCAAGAGCCTCGACGCTTTGATTGGACCGATGAAGAGCTTCGTCAAATTGTGGAAGAGCTCAAAGACGAATTGGGTTTGGCTAAGACTGATCCTTTTATTTGGAATGGTTTGAAAGAGCGGCATTTGCAAATGGCGCTTCGATTTCTAAAATTTGAAAAAGAGTGGTTTTTGCTTTTTCCGCAGACGCAGACATTGGCTCGCGAAAAAGATTTTGAATTTTATTGGGATCTTGAAAATCAGACGGTTTCCCGGTCGGGTGATTGGAAGATCCGTGGCCGTATTGATCGCTTGGATCATGATCAACAAGGTCGTTTGGTTTTGATCGATTACAAGTTGACCGCCGGAGATTATAAAAATCACTCCAAATGGATTGAAAACAATCAGCTGCAACTGGCACTTTATATGCTGGCGTTGGAAGAAGGGGTCATCCCTGAGCTGGAAGCACAAGATGTGGTCGGTGCATTTTATTACGTTCTTAAAAACATGAACCGGGACCGGGGACTGAAGGTCGAAGAAGGAGCTGGATCGCTTTTTCATTTGGACAAAAAGAAAAATCGGATCAATGAAGCAAAAAAAATGGAATTGCTGCAAACTGTGAAAGCTGTCGTGCAAGAAGTGGTTTTTAAAATCAAATCCGGGGATTTCAATGCCAATCCTTTGGAACCTGAAAAATGTGGAGAATGCAATTGGAAGAATCTATGCAAAGCCCCCCATTTGAATTGATCGACATTGTCGTTCGTGCAGGGGCAGGGGCAGGTAAGACCACTGAACTCACCCACAGAGTTCTTCGATTGGCCGAAGTGCAAAAGGCAAAAACCGGCCTCTATCCTCATTTTGTCGTTACCACTTTCACTCGAAAAGCCACTCAGGAGCTGAAAGAAAGACTCTTGACTGAGGCAATGAAAAGAAATGACACAGGCCTGGTGGATTTTGTTAAAAGGCCCAGCCAGCTGCACATTTCTACAATCCACGGGGTTTTAAGTTCTTATCTGAGTCGATTCGGCTCGATTTTGGGTCTCAGTCCGCAGATTTCGATTGTTTCAGATTCTAGAGAAAAATTTCAGCTTAAGAAAATCATTCGCGAGCTCTGTCAGAACCAGGCTGTTTTCAATGAAAAATTTCAAGCGCTTTTAGAAAGTTCCGAATTTTCAGATTTGTTGGGAGCATTTGCTCAGTTTTTTAAATTGAAAATGCAATTTGGTGAAATTCCATTTCTGTCCGAAGCTGATTTTTTTAAAATTCTCTCAGAAAAATCAAAAGACCTTGTCAGGCAAATGAAAGAGGTCGCAGTTCTGATTCGCGGGGCTTCTTTGCCGGAAGCTTGGCAAGAGCTGGCTTTTTATTGTGAAAAGGTCTTGGGTGACCATGATCAATCCAAAGATTTGCAGAATTTTTGGCTTCGGGTGATTGAGAATTTTCCAGCTCCTAGAAAAAGCAAGCAAGTTCCGGATGAAGTGGCCGAGGCTCGCGATCGTCTGAAAGACGAATTTGAATTTTTTCAAAGCTGGCGAGTGTCATTGGAATTTTGGCAGATGCACACTGAGCTCTGTGAGAAATTCGCTTTTTGTGCCGAAGAAGTTGCCAATCAGCTTTTTGCCACCAAATTATTCAGTGGTGAAATCACCATGCAGGATTTAGAGACTTTGTCTCTGCGCTTGATTCGTCAGCATCCCGAGACAGCAGCAGCTTTTTCGAAACAATGGGATTATTGGTTGGTGGATGAATATCAAGACACTTCGCCAGCACAAGTGGAATTGATCAAATCTCTGTCGCAGAGCTCTCGCAGTTTTGTTGTCGGCGATCCTCAGCAGAGCATTTATCTTTTCCGGGGAGCTCGGTCCGAGGTTTTCGCAGAGAAAGAAAAGCTGGTTCAAAAACAAAATGGCATTCTCTTTTCAAAATTAATCAATTATCGATCACAGCCCGAGCTTTTGGAATTTTTTAATTTCATCTTTACGTCCTTAAGTTCCCAATTTCGAAAAATGCAGCCAAAGTCTGAGCCTCAGAAAAGGCCGACCGAACCTGTGGCTGAAATTTTTCAAGTGTGCAAAGACGCAGAAGCTGAGCAGGATCCTGAATTTGAAGCTGTCCTCTATCGCTGCCAGGAGCTGGTTAAAAAAGGGGCGTCTTTAGAGACCGTCTGCGTGCTTTCTCGGAGCAATCGGGATTTGGAAGATCTGGCCTGGCTTGCGCAAAAAATCGGTGTGCCAGTTCAAGTTCATTCGGCAGGTCGATTTTTTGAACGACGAGAAATTGTCGATGCTCTTTCGCTTTTGAAATTTCTCTGCAATCCCCATGACAATCGAAATCTTTTGCAGATTCTGAGATCGCCGCTGTTTCGCGTTCCAGATCAGTCGCTTTATGAATGGAGTCAGGAAGCCGGCGCTTCTTACTGGCTGAGCTTTTCAAAACATCCAGAGCCAGCCATTCGCAAGCTTCAACAGTATCTGATTCAAGCTCAAAGCACGGGGGCAGGAGCCACTTGGCGGGACCTTCTGGTGGATGAAGGTTATTTCAAATACGCCCATCATCTGGATCCGTCCGGAAGGCGTGAGGCCAACTTGTGGAAGCTGATTCAAAAAATTCGATCCGAGGAACGAAGACCGGGATTCAGTTATCTTGAATTTCTTAAAAATTTGGATTTGCGTTCTCTTTCCACAGAAGAGGTCGAAGAGGCCGACGCAGTTCCAGTGATTGAGCCGCAGAAAGTCCATTTGATGACTGTTCATGCTTCGAAGGGCTTGCAGTTTTCGCATGTGATTTTACCTAAACTGGGAAAGTCAGCTCCCAATCCGACAGCCGAATTTTTTCTATTTGATGAAAGTTCAGGACGCTGGACTCTCAGTCTTGTCGATCCCGAAGAGGGCAAGAAAGTTTCTTCGCTCAGTGGGTGGACTTTGTTGGAAACTCTTAAAAACCGGCAGCGAGAAGAAGAGGACCGCGTGCTTTATGTGGCCATGACCCGGGCCAAGGAAAGCGTCACTTTGATTTGGGAAGAAGGTGCCAAGAAAGCCTCACCTGCCGCTCGCTTGGCTTTGAATTTGGATGAGGGCTTGCATCAAAGCGAATTCTTCAGCTACCAGGTTCGCAAAGGCCGTTTTCAACCAGAGCCGATGGCTCTTTCACAGAATGAGGATTTAGGAGAGATCCCGGCTTTGGATTTGGGCTTTGAGCTCGAAGTCGAAACTTTCTCAGTCACTGAAATTTTGGATAAAAAACAAAGAGCCGAAGCGAAATCTGTGAAAACAGAAATGGCCGATGTGCAAAAAGCTGTGACTGGTGTGGATGTCCATCGGATTTTGGAATCTTTGAAATACAGATGGATGAAAGATTCGGACTTTGATTGGCAAAACCTCTTGCCAGAGCTTTCAATCCAACACCAAAAGGCCCTTCAATACGTAGCCCTCGATCGCCAGGGACAGTGGTTGGAGGTCATTCGCCAAGGCGAAGTCGAATTTGGTTTGGCAGTTCAATTTGATGGAAAGCTGATTCAGGGACAAATCGACCTTTGGGGATTTGATTCCAAAGGTGAAGCCTGGGTGATCGATTATAAAACCGGAAGCCCTCGCTACCAGGAAAAAGCATTTCAACAACTGCAAATCTATTGCTGGGCTTTACAGAAAATCAAAAAAATCGAGGCCAACAAACCTGTGAACCTCGCTGTGATCTACCCCTTTTCGGAATCAACACTGATTCGCCGTGCGCCCTCTCTCGAAGAGATCGAGAGAGAGCTTCGATCGGTTCGCAGCTAAAAATTTGATTGAAGATTAACTCTCATTTTACTTGTTTGAACCTTTTTACAGGGCTGTTTAGTTAATCGTCGGTGGCCTTCATTTCGTTCATCTCTGAATAAGAGCCTAAAAGATCTAGAGACATTTTGGCCCTCATTTTTGCGGCACAGCTCGTGCTTAAGCAGCTGGCAGAGTTGGGCGCAAAGCTATGCATTTCGCTAACTTATAGCACCCATAAAGGACACTGAGTGAGAAACAAAAAAGCGATGATTTTGATTTTGATTTCATTGCTCGGCATGACCGCAGAGGCGCAGCAGAGCGCGAGCTCAATGTCGATGTCCAGTGGACAAAAAAAGACAAATCCCTTTCACCTCACGGCCGATCTTTCTTTTTCAAGTAATCTGTATAAAGAAGATACTCCTCAAGCTGAACAATCGATGGTTTTGGATTTGATTCCGTCAGTGGATTTAAGCGAAAGAGTCTCTTTGGGCTCGAGATCGATTATCACTCAAAAGAGCACTCAAGGTGAGCAACGAGACACGACTCTTTCCAATACACAGATCAACTTGAAAATCAAAGGCCCTGATCTCACAAAAAATATTTCCACTGGAACTCTCGTGCGTGGGGTCGCTCCGACAGACGAGCAGGACCGAAAGTCCACAAGTTATCAGGGCAGCGCAGGGCTGGCGGGTCAATTGGCCTTTACGAAAGGCATGACATCTCTCAAGTACACTCTTTTGGGCCAAAGAAATTTTCATGGATATACAGTCGATGCTGAAGAGAGTCCCAACGTCCGCCAAACTCTGACCAATGATTTGGCTTTGGAACTTCAAGTGACTAAAAACTTTTTGATCTCGACTTCTGGCTTTTACAAGCAGGGTTGGACCTACAGAGATTTCAGCCGACAAACCTTTGGATATTCGGCAGGCATTGGATATGCCGTTGCTGACACTTGGTCGATTGGTGCTTCAGTTGAAACTGAGGGACAGGCGTTCAAGCCAAATGGGACTGATTCGAATATTAAATTTTATGATGAAAACACATCTGTCATTAAAGCCAGTGTGACTTTCACCAATTGATGAAGGGGTATGTATGAAGCTCAAAAATTTTCTTCTTTTTTCTGCTGCGATTTTAGTCCTCGCTGCATGTACAAAAGAACTGGCCTACAAAGAGGCCGGGGATAAATTTGAAGACAAGAATAGAAACTTGGTCGATACCGAAGCCGAGTATCTGTATACAGCTTCAACGGGATCCATCACTCGAACTTCTTCGTCTGCGATTCCCTTTGCATTGGATGAAAACCGAAGGGTGAAGTTGAAATGGGAAAAAGACGGACTCTATGTTCGGGAAACTGAGCGGGATTCACGTTACGCGGGTAATGATGTCAATAACAAGCCAGTTCTGGTGATTCCGGTTGATTACGTAGATTATCAATGCGCCAAAGATTCCTACGGTGAATGTACAAATAAGGAAGAGCAAAGAACCGATATCAATTGGAGTGAAAGAGCTCAATTCAAAGTTAAACCCGAAGCGGCGAAATTCGTGGGCCTGAGCTTTTTGCCTTTTTTGGAAGAAGCCCTTTTTCCAGAAATGTTTAGATGCCACACCGAAATCGCCTCTAGGGTTGTTGATTTCAGACTTGAGAAAGATGCGATCAATATTTCAATTGAAAGGATTTTCCAAGTTGCCGGTCACTGTCTAGAAATCAGCCCCGATTCCAGCATCACTGGCGCAGCCACTGTGACAGCAGTTTTTCATTACTCAATGTTAAAATTGGATTCGGCTTTAAGCAAAGATTTTAAATCGGTGAGCTATCCAGATTTGGATTCTCAAAAATTCGGTTTTTTCACCACAGAGCGATCTCCGCTGGGTTCGGATAACATTGCTCATGAATCTGGCAAAAAAGTCATCATGAACCACTGGAATCCTAACCGAACAGAGATCAACTACTATCTCAGTGACGAATTTGCGAAGCCTGAGAATAAACTCGTTAAAAAACTGACTTACCAAACAGTTGAAAACCTCAATGAAGGCTTGGCTGAGGCAGGGGTTCAGTTCCGGATTAAATTGAATGATCCAGATGCCAAAAATCCTGGTGACAACCGAAACAGCATGATTGTGTTAGTGGAAGATCCCGTGGCTTCTGGTCTTTTGGGATACGGACCACAAGTGGAAGACCCAGTAACTGGTGAAATCATCAGTGCTCGAACCGTGATGTTTCTTGGAACGATGAAATCGGCGATTTCTCGAACTTATGAAGGAATCCGGGAAGAGAAAAAGCGCCTTCGCGATTCTAAAGCCCAAGAGCAGATTCAGACCGATAACACTGCAAATGAACAACTCAAAGACGGGGGCTTGGTTATTGAAAATGGTCTGAAACAAAGAAGTCAGTTAACCAGATTCAACACCAAGAAATTGAAAATGTTGAATTCTTTGAAGAAGAAAACTTCAAAAGTTGCAACTGATTCAAAGTTGAATAACGGTCAGATCATTTCAAAAGCTAAAGTGGCTCAACTGGTTAAAGACATCAAGAATTACAAACTTAGAAAAAATCTTGATTTCAATTCCGGATCTCACCTTTCTGATCTGAAACAGTCACACTTGGCTCACTTCCGCTACGTTCATGAGGTCAAAGGATGTTCATTGAGCGAAAAGACGGAAGGTTTCACTTCTGGATTGAGCGAAAAGATCACAGCATTGATTGACGACAATGCGAAGCCTTGGCATCAGCTCACTGAGAGTGAAAAGGACGCAATGATCAACAAGCTTCTGCCGGTGATGTGGATCCCAACGTTGATTCATGAAATGGGCCATAACTTGGGTCTGCGCCACAACTTTCAAGCTTCAGAAGACAAAGAAAATTTTTATTCGGAGACTGAATTGAAAGAACGTGGTCTCGAGTACCAAATGCCTTTCAACTCTGTGATGGAGTACGCTGAAGACACATTGGCTTTGACCAAGCTCGGAAAATACGACATTGCAGCTTTGCGCTTTGGTTACAATCGTGAAGTCGAAGTCAAAGATGAGAAGACAAAAGGCTTTTCGACGATCAAAATCGAGGATTCTCTGGGTCAGATGGTCAAAAATAAAACTCTGAAAGATGAGGATCTCAAGCCCTACGGTTATTGCACAGACGAGCATGCGGGAATCAACGCCGGCTGCCGCCGCTTCGACTTAGGCATTTCGATGACTGAAATCGTGAAAAATGCCATTCAGACTTACGAAGATGAATATCGCTTGGTGAATTTTCGTCGGGATCGAGAAAGCTTTTCTTTGTTTGGCGATTATTCTCACGCTCAGCGACAGTACGGAAGGTTCGTAAGCCTTCGTTTGATGCAAGAAGTGGTCGATCGGCTTATTCCAATCCTTCCTCTCGAGTCGCCTGAATGGGAACAAGAGCCTTTCCTCAAGGACTTGAAGGATGCATCAACTTTGGCTGGACAGTTTTTGATGAAAGTTGTTGCGACTCCGGATCTTCACTGTGTGATTGCAAGCTCACAGGCGCCTGAGCAAATAATGGCTGTTCGCCCGATTGGAACGATTTCGGATCGTGAAACAAATTGTTTCAATCTTAAATTGCAAGAGCCTTACATCGTTCTTGGGCAATTCGGAAAGCTCTTCAATTCAAAGAAAGATCCAAACAGTGAAAATAACTACGCCGATCAGATCGATGTCCGCGGCTATTGGATCGACAAATTGATGGCCACTCGGGCCCTTTTCAATCGATCGCTCGACAGTTCGATCTTGGATAAAGAATTGAGAACTTTTGCTGATCGATCCGACATTCAGCCCATACTCCAGGAACTCATGCTCGCCCATATGTTGGGTCAGCTTGGCGGTCCTCAAGTAGTTGAATTGGCAGAAGGTGGAACGGCTGAGATTGATCTGCCTGTGGATACTTTTGAGTCGCAAGTGATCGATAAGCCAATGATCAAAGAATTGGCGGAGGCGCTCGGAATTCCAAACAGCCCGACAAATTTCAATCAACTTTTGGCTGAGACTGCTGTCAAGCAAATGCCTTCTGGACCATTTTCGATTTCTGGCCGAGGTTTTGCGGAAAGTTTCAAAGTCAATCGCTTGAATCTGACAAGCGGTGGGGGAACTCAAACTGGAATGCTGGAATTGAAGTTGGGGACTGAGCGACTAGTTGCTGCTCCTGAGAACATTTTGGCTTATGAGGCTTTAAGCGAAAGAGCTTTGGTGATCACTTTGGATCAAGTTGATAAAGCGCAGCTTCAGGCCGTTCTCAAAGCTCGAAGTGTGGATCCAAAAGCCCAAGCCCCTGCTGACGCTACGGCTGCGGTCAAATACGCCTATCAAATTCCCGTTCAGTACTTGACGGTCTATCTTTCTGGGGGATTGAAGGAACCAGCTTTTTACGAAAACCTGGTCAACATTTTGCCAAACTAGGCATTCGATTCAATGATCTCTCTAAAAAAGGGCTCCTCAAACAGGAGCCCTTTTTCTTTCAGTCATTTCGGCTCGACATCCTCCGGCTTGATCCTCTTGCCAATCTCGAGAAAGATGAATCCGTGAATGCTGAACTGATGAAATCCCTTTTGATTTTTTCTGATGGTGCTTGTTCGGGGAATCCGGGGCCTGGGGGTTGGGGAGCTATTATTGCTTCTCCGCAGGGCGATGTTTTGGAAATTGGTGGACGGAAAGATCATACCACCAATAATGAGATGGAGCTCATGGCTGCCATTGAAGCTCTTAAGAAAGTTCGCAAGACGGCCTTGCCTGTTTTTTTCTACACCGATTCGACTTATGTCATTCGCGGCATCACGCAGTGGGTGTGGGGATGGATGAAGAGAGACTGGAAGACTGCCGAAGGAAATGATGTCTCCAATCAAGCACTGTGGAAAGAGCTCAGTCGGCTTTGTATGGATCGAAAGTCCACAGGACCCGTGCAATGGCTTTACTCTCGAGGGCATGTGGGCACTCCTGGAAATGAGCGATGTGATGAAATCGCAGTGGCATTCTCGCAGGGGAAATGGGTGGAGCTTTATCAAGGTCCTTTGCTTCAATACCCTGTGGCGATTTACGACCTTCCCGAAGACAGCACTTTGCCAGAGATGAGACCCAAGCAAGAAAAGAAAGTCGCCTACTCTTATCTCAGCAACATTGGCGGAGTGATCTATCGGCATCGCGATTGGGCTTCCTGTGAGAGGAGAGTCAAGGGTCAGTCGGGGGCCCAATTCAAAAAAGCGATGTCGGCCGATGAAGAGCCTTTGATTCTCAAGGGCTGGGGACTTTCCGAAAAAACTGATATCAAAGAGTGAGGATTTAAAATGGAAATCAAAGACAGTCATATTCTAATTACCGGAGCCAATCGTGGAATTGGCAAAGCTGTCGCTCAGATTTGTGCCGAGGATAAGGCCCACCTGCATCTCACAGTTCGCAAGGAAGAGCCGGGGCTTGAAAAGGAACTCATGGATTTGGGAGCAGCTTCGGTTCAAGTTCATCAACTGGATCTCAGTGACCGCAGTGCGATTGATGCTTTTTTGAAGAAGTACAAAAAAACGGACATCGATATTCTTTTTAATAATGCCGGTCAGCTGACTGGGGGTTTGCTTGAGACTCAGTCAGTGGATGATATTTATCAAATGCTGCAAGTGAACGTGAATGCTTTGATTCATCTGACCCATGGTTTTTTGCCGGCCATGTTGAAGCGTAAAAAAGGAAAGATCATCAATCACTCCAGCGCCGTGGCCCTGATGAATTTTCCGACAGCTTCAACCTATGCGGCCAGCAAAGCGGCGGTTTTGGCTTTCACCAATTCTTTGAAAGTCGAGCTGCGTGGAACTGGGGTCAGCACATTGGTTTTGGTCACGCCTGGAGTTGAAACTCGAATGTTCAAAGAAATTCCGAAAATTTTTGGCAGCAAACTGGATTTAGGTTTTCTCAATTCGATCCCAGTGAAAAAGTACGCTCAAATGGTGCGCGAGGCGATTCTGGAGGATCTTGATGAGCTAAAACCTTCAGGACTGGCTGGTGCTGGATTTTTGGTGGCTCAGCATTTGCCGAAAGTCTTTGAGAATGTCGTGAACGCCAGGTTCAAGCGTTGATCACTCGGCCGGCTTGAATTTCATGGTGGTGGATCCCACAGGACCCGTCACAGTCAAGCTGCTCTCCGTGTTTTCCACCATGGAAATAGAAACCGGAAAAGTGACAACATAAGGAGTGCTGAATCGGTTGTGCTGCGGAAAAATCGACTGCACGTCAATCAAAACAGCTTTGATCTTTTCCACTTTGCCTTCATAGCGCCGGCCACCGGCATCCAAGAAAACCTTCCAGAGAGTTTTTGGTTTGTTCAGATCGTCATGTTTTCTTTCGGGTACAAAAACACTGGCAAAAAATTTGGTTTCGCGACTGAGGCTGGTTTCTGTTTCACTTTTCGCTGCTAAATATTGATCCTGGGACCATTGATAGTAACGAGCTTTCATGTCCAACTGTCCGCGGGAAACAGCAGTGTTCATCAGCGTCGTTGATATTTGAAGCGTTTGATAAAAGCCGTCATAAATTTTGCTAGTGACAGTGTAGCGCTCAACCAAGGCTGAATAATCGGAGGTCGTCATCAAATTTGGTAGATTGGGATTTTCCTGAGGAGTGACACATGAACTCAAGTTCATCACCCCAACAGTCACCGCAAACCCAAATGCCACCTGCACAATCCAATTCTTCTTCATCATGTCATTTCATCATTCATCCTGAGCCCGAAACCGTCAAGCCAAACACACCCACCAAAGTCCAGCTTGAACCCAGGAGGCCCACCAAGACGGCCTTTTTCATAAAGCAAAAGCATTCATCAAGAAAGAAATCGTTCCATTTTATTGGCCCCAAATGCTTGAATGGCAGCCCGCTGATTGCAAGACTTGCAAAGAAGTCTCAAATTGCTAGCGTCATCCGATCCACCCAGCGCTTTGGGCTGAATATGATCTATTTCCAGAGCATAAGTAGACTGACAGTTCTCACACTGATTCTTGGCTCTTTGAAACACCTCTCTTTTCACTTGAGCTTTGGACTTCAAATTGATGACGCGACGTTTTCTGAACGCTCGGGATGGATCATATTCCCGAAGCCCTAAATCACAGAGCTTCTCAAAAAGCTCACCTAAATTCATATTGGGATTAGAATGAGCCAAATAGCCTTTCAGAGTTTCTATCTTATCTCTTAATCCTTCATTCGCTTGAAACTTCAACTCAATCATATCTTTTGC
>JBGGMM010000099.1:0-21250 GCA_041288045.1 Pseudobdellovibrionaceae bacterium
CGGTCGATTGTATTAGGACTTCAAAAGATAAAAAGGCAAAAACACATACAAGGTCAGATCGCGAATCAGATAATAAACGATGATTCCGACAACCGCCTTCCACCCATATTTTCGCCGCACTTCTTTGAGTCGAGCGATGATTCGATGAAAAATCCGAAACACTCTAGGCGCCCGTTCTCGCAGAAACACCGAGGGCCCGAAACACATCGCCGTTGAATTGGAAGGCCGTGATCGCTTCTTCGCAGAATTTTCCATGATCTGTCAGAAGCACACCCACTTGATCCAAACCATCACGAAATGATTTTTTCAAATCGGCGACATTCGAATCTGGAAAGGCGTAAAAATTAAAAAAATTGGTCTCTGGAAAACGACGACTGAGAACCTTAGCGAAAACTTGGCCGCCGGAAAGATCCCCTAAATACCTGACATAAGCATGAGCGACCAAAAGTTCAGGATTGGATTTCGCCAGCTGCAAAAGATAATTCTGATATTTAGAAACCGCCCCTTGAATCTCATCACTGACTTCGCTGCGATGAGAGCTCCACCCTTTGAGATCTTCGTTCAGAGCTGAAAGCCGTAAAATTTCCTGAAAGAAAATAGGAGAAATCGCTGGATGATTTAGATTTTCTGACAGCGCTGCCTCAAGACTTTCATAGATTTTTTGAAATGACCAAAGGTAGAGGTAATATTCACTATGAGTGCAGCTTCCCTGAAAAAGCTTTTTGATAAAATCAGCACCTTCAACCATCGTGTGTACGGACTGTGTCGCTTCCCTGAGACGACTAGAAAGGAGATGTGAGGGCGCCGAAGCTTCAGATTGCATAAATCCTCCATAATTAAATAAAACCCTCTTCACCTAATGCAATAGCCGGAAAAAAATCAATAAAACAGAGACAAATCTGGATTTCTGAAATCCTAATGAGAATGAAAATAAAATGAAAACTTAAAACGGCGTCACTGAGTGACTTCTCGCCTCCTTCAACACATAAATCAGCTCTTCATCTCCCAATTGAAGATGAAGAAGAATTTTTGATTCTTGGATTTCAATTTTCGTTTTGGTCTTACGCCCCAGCTGCATGTCTGGATCCTTGGCGCAGCTGGGATCATTTTGTGGGTTCAAGGCAAATGTCTCTGACTCTAAGAACCCGTTCTTTAATTGATAATTCGCAAAGCTTTCGCAAAAGGCTTCGGTCCCCCGGTCCCAATAGAGCCTTTCGGTGCCATTGGGATAAAAGCTCCAGCGAAGATTCAGCTCAGGACTTGGCAGCTGAATTTCTGAACCTTTGTAGATCAGACCAGCCAACTGCCATTCTCCAGACAAAGCAGCAGTCATTAAAAGAGGGACGAGAAGCGAATTCATTTTTATTCAACTTTCAGATCTTTTTCGAAATAAGTGCCGTCACCATTGAGGAATTTCAATTTGTGTTCACCTCGAGACAATTTTCCCAATTTGATTTCTTTTGAAAAAGGAATCAGAACCATCAAACACATGCCCTGACTGACAGAGGCCGAGGCTTTGATCTCATGCTGCTGGGGTCCCACATTTTTCACCACAGCCCCCTTCCAGCGGTAGCAACCATTCGGGAAAAGCCCATTGGCAACGACATAAGCTTCTGCCTCCGAATTGAAGCCTCCCGGAACAAAGACATCACTGAGACCGATCACCACGTCCTTTACTTGTGGCGGCGCATCTTCATCAGCAAGTGCTGAGTGCAAGGGAGCTAAAAATAAAGCGGCAAGGGCTAAGAGCTGAAATGATTTCTTGGATGGTGATGGTTTCTTCATGAATCCTCCTGAAGTGGTTGTTTGTTGACAGACACATCAGCAACCCAGATGCCACTCGAAAAACCTTCGATCAGCCAGTTTCGTTGAGTCTCTTGAGACAATTCAGCTCATCTCCTGGAAAAATTCAGAGACAATTCGTCTCGAAAGGACACTCCCCGAAGCCTTTATTGGCGTTTAAGGCTTCCTCCGGTTTTGCATTTATCTCAAGGCACAGGAATAGGGACTCGATGATGGGAAAGCTTGAAAATAAGATCTGTTTAATCACCGGCGCCGCGCAGGGCATCGGGCTGGCCACTGCTCAAGTTTTTATTGAAGAAGGCGCCAGGGTTCTATTGACTGATATCGCCGATGACATTGGCAAAGCAGCAGTGCAGGCGCTTGGCAACAAAGCCTCCTACCTGCATCTGGATGTGACTCGGCCGCATGACTGGGACAGGGCCTGTGAATGGATTCAAAAAAAATGGGGACGCCTCGATATCTTGGTGAATGCCGCAGGCGTCACTGGTCATCATTTTTATCAGCAAAACAAAAATCCGGAGCAGACCCAATTGGACACTTGGGAAAAAATCCAAACCATCAATCATGAAGGTGTTTTTTTTGGATGCAAGCTTGCGATTGGCCTTATGAAAAACCAACAAACAATTGGTTCCATCGTGAATGTCGCTTCAAGATCTCTCGCCCCGGACGGAAGCTTTTCAATCGCTCTTCCATCAGTTCGAAACCACACCAAATCAGTGGCACATCACTGCGCCCAGAAGGGCTACCCGATTCGCTGTAATTCCGTTCACCCCGTCGGTGTCTATAGTTCCTTGTGGGAGCAGCTGATCGATAAAAGTGTAGATCCTCAGAAATATATTGAATCCGTCAAAGAGAATATTCCGATCAAGCGTTTAGGAACGGCGAGTGAAATCGCTCAAGCGATCCTCTTTCTCGCCAGCGATGATTGCCTTTTTATGACTGGAAGTGACCTGGTCATTGATGGAGGCCTTTTGGCCTCTTCATCCCCCCAGCTGCAACTCCAGCCTTCCGCAAAGCTGAATCTGGCTTAAACTAAGATTTTTGCTTTTTGGGAATCAACAACCGAAATCGAGTGTGGGAACTTTGAGAATCGTACTCCAGCGCTCCGCCATTTTGCTGCAGAATGCTTTGTGAAATACTGAGCCCAATTCCAGTTCCATATTGAACGGCTTTCGTTGAGAAAAAGGGATTGAACATTTTCTTGCGAACCTCTTCAGGAATCCCATGACCACTGTCGGTGATAGCAATTTCAATATTTTCTGCTTGGTCCTTAGCTTCAATTTCAATCCATTTGTCTTTTAAATTCAAAATGGCATCAAAGGAATTATTTAAAAGATTCACAATCACCTGAACGATTTCATGGCTTCGACAGTCGACATAAAGATTTTTCTCAAGTCCTTTACAGCGAATCCCAATTCCATTTTTCTGAAAGCGAAGCGTGCAAAGATCCATGGAATCATTCACCAGCTCAAGCACAGAAGTTCTTTGCGTCGGTTCGGATTCTTGATGATGGGCCATGGTTTTCATGCTGCGAACAATTTTTGCAATTCTTTGACCGGTCACTTCGATCGTATCAGCGATTCGAAGCAGCTCGGTGGTTTCAGACTTTCCCTCTTGAAGAATAGATTTCAGCATTTCGACCCGCCCGAGGATGACGCCGAGAGGATTGTTAATTTCATGGGTGATGGCGGCTGCCATCTCGCCAATGGCCGAAAGGCGTGAAGCTGCCACGAGCTTTTCTTGCTGACTGGTGATCGTCTGCTGGGCGCGCTTGAGCTCGGTGATATCATAGCGGATAGAAAGATACTGTTCGGGTTTCCCCTCCACATCCAAAAAAGGCACAATAGTTGTGTTCACCCAGTAAGCCTCGCCATTCTTTCGACGATTGCAGACTTCGCCTCTCCAGACGTGGCCTTTGACGATGGTTTTCCAGAGATCAATAAAAAAACTTTTGGAGTGAAATCCAGAATTGATAATTCGATGGGTCTGCCCAATCAGCTCATCCCGACGGTAGCCTGAAATTTCACAGAACTTATCGTTCACATAGGTGATGACGCCCTTCGCATCCGTCGCCGCCACGATGGCCGCTTGATCCAAAGCGTATTTTTGATCTGATAACTGCTTTAAAAGCTCTTGGTTGACTTCCAAATCCAATCCTTTGTCTGGTCCTCGAGCTTTGAGTTTGGGTTTTGGGACATTTTAGCTCAGAAAAGCAGAGTCCCAACTGGAAACTTTGAAGCTCCGAAGGTTTATGTTAACTCTATACCTAAGGAGTTATTATGGCTCAAGATTCTTTTGGTTCCATTGTCATCGTTGATGATGACCCCGAGATGCGATCAATGGTCACTGACCATTTGAAACGGCAAGGATATCAAATCAAAGATTTTGGCAGCAGCCTAGAAGCTGTCAAATACCTTTCTTCTGGAGGAATCGACGCACTTGGGACCGAACTACTTCTGACTGACCTTCGCATGCCGGAGCTGGATGGCTTGGATTTGCTCCAGCAGATCCGAAGACTTCCCAATCAATTTCCAGTGATCATCATGACCGCTTTTGCCACAGTGGATACTGCCATTGAGGGACTTCGGCGAGGGGCTTTTGATTACATCACCAAGCCATTTAAACTTCAGGAGCTCACGCTCACAGTGGAAAGAGCTCTGACTTTCTATCGTTTAAAAATGCAGAACCAGGCACTCACTGCCGAGGTCCGAAAAACTTGGTCCCTTCAAGACATGGTGGGAAAAAGTGCACCGATGAAAGAAATTTTTGATCTCATCGAGCGCGTGTCATCTGCCAATACCAATATTTTGATCACAGGCGAAAGCGGAACGGGAAAAGAAGTGGTGGCAAGAGCCATTCACCAACGAAGCCCTCGAGCTGAAAAACAATTCGTCGCTATCAACTGCACAGCCATCCCCAGCGAATTGATGGAATCCGAACTCTTTGGTCACGTCAAAGGCTCCTTCACTGGCGCGGTTTCGGATAAAAAGGGTTTGTTCGACGAAGCTCACGGCGGAACACTTTTTTTGGATGAAATTGGCGATATGGATGTGGCATTACAAGCGAAACTCCTTCGCGTTTTGCAAGAGCGCAAGATCAAGCCTGTCGGTGCCACTCAAAGCAAAGATATTGATGTGCGAGTGATCGCCGCAACTCACAAGGATCTCAAAAAAGCGATAATGAATGGCGGCTTCCGTGAAGATCTTTACTATCGTCTTTCAGTGATCCCGATTGTTGTGCCTCCCCTTCGCCATCGGCCCGAGGACATCCCACTTCTTGCCAATCATTTTCTGCGCAAATATTCGGCTTTGAATGGCAGCCGCGTGATGGGATTTACCCAAGCCGCTCTGCAAAGATTGATGGCCTTTTCTTGGCCCGGCAATGTCCGAGAGCTTGAAAATTTGGTCGAACGAATGATTGTGCTTTCTCGCTCAGCGCAAATCGACGTGGCAGACATTCCAAATTCGGATCAAAGCTCTTCCGAGCAGTTTTTTGGCCAGGCCACAGTGGATTCGCCAACCCTTGAGGACCTTGAAAAAAGATACATTCAACTGATTTTGGAAAAAACCGGTGGTCGCAAAGAAAAGGCCGCTCAAATTCTTGGAATCAATCGCCGCACTCTTTATCGAAAAGAACGCGATTATGGATTTTCCACCGATCAAGGCGAGCCGGAGCCAGAAGAATAAGGACCCAGCAAAGAAAGTTTTTTCTCTAACAAATTTTTTTCAGTTTCAGCGTCCTGGATGCGAAGGTGGATTTCTAATCGACCTTTGGCACTGAGCTTGGAAGACTCAATTTCAAAAAAGATCGGGACTTCTCGTTTTCCTTCGGCTGGCAAAGAAAGCGCATCTTCAGGGATCACCACTTTCACCTGCGGATCTGTCTCAATTCTTATTTTCATTGCTTGAGCGGAATGATTCTCCAGCCGCAAGTGAAAATAATTTTGAATGAGCTTTTTCCCATTTTCTTCTCTGACTTGATAGGGATTGCCTTTTCCTCTTAAAAGCTCAAAGCGAATGCTTTGATGAAAAGCCAAAAGCACAATGAGCGCCACTGAAGCTGCGGCAATGATGCCTCCATAAGCTAAAACGCGAGCTCGCAACCATTGCACCGGTTTGTTGGTCAAAGCTTTGTAGCGAATCAGTCCTGTGGGCTTTTTCACTTTGGTCATGATCTCATCACAAGCATCGATACAAGCCGTGCAACCAATGCAATCCATTTGCACGCCGTTGCGGATATCAATCCCTGTTGGGCAAACCTGAACACAGCGACCACAGGCCACGCAGTCCCCTTTTGGCTGCGCGCTTGTTGCCAGACCCTTGCGCGGCTCCCCTCGCTTTTCATCATACATCACAGTCACTGAATGCGAATCCATCAGCACACTTTGGATTTTGCCGTAAGGACAGACGATCAAACAGAACTGCTCCCGAAACCAGCCAAAATTAAACAGCAAAGTTCCGGTCATTCCAAAGACCAACAGAAAGTAAGTCCAATTTTCTTGCGGAGCTCCTGACATCATCGAGATCAGCTCTTTGGAGCCCGACCAGGAAGCAATAAAACTATGAGCAATCAAAGCAGAGACGAAAAAATAGAGAATCCATTTCAAATCTGTTGTGCGTATTTTTTCAAAATTCCAGTTTTGATCTCGAAGTCGTCGCCGTTGCAGATAGGTGCCTTCTGTCCATTTTTCAATCTGACGATATATCGCTTCAATAAACACAGTCTGCGGACAGGCCCAGCCGCACCACACGCGGCCATAAAGAGCTGTCAGGAGAGCCAGACCCACTGTCATAATGATCAGGAGAAAGAACATCAAGGGAGTGTCGGAGGCGTACAAATGCCCACCCAAGAAAGTGAGTTTCCGAGCCCCGAGATCAATTCGAAAGGCCTGCTCGCCACCAATGAAAATCCACGGCAGCAGAAGAAAGATCAAAAGAAGAAGAAAGTGAACTTTTCGTTTCCACTTGGTGTAAAATCCCTTCACTTCGGCTGGAATGATAAATTTGCGATGCCCATGCTCATCCAGCATTCCTAATCTTTCAGAAGGATTCATTCGGTCACTTCCACTCCTTGTGGGGCTTTGGCTTGAGCGGGTTTGGTTTTTCGAAGCGAATAAACATAGCCCACCAGTCCTAACATTTCTTTTTCATTCACCAGACCTTCCCAAGCCGGCATTCCTTTTTCAGTCACGCCTTTTGAAATGACTTTGATCAGATCAGCGCGGTGACCTTTGCCATGCAGCCAAAATTTGTCGGTTAAATTAGGACCGATCATTCCTTGTCCCTCTGCTGCATGGCAAGCCGCACATTTGGCTGCAAAAACTCTTTTGCCTTCTTCCAACCGTTCATGGCCTTCGGACTGAGCTTGCAGCTCTTGTTCAGACCAAATTTTTTCTGCAGCTTTGGGAAGCTCCTTCATTGAAACTTCAAGCTCTTGAATTTGGTTCTGCCCGCCACCAAACTGGTAATGGATAAAATATATAAAAGAAAAGATGATCGTCCCAAAAAAAGTCATCAACCACCAATTCGGAAGTGGGTTGTCGTACTCTTGGATTCCGTCATAGCTATGATCAAGAAGCTCAGCTTCTTTTTTCTGATTTTGGCTGTCTTGTTTTTCTTCGCTCACGAGGGATCCCCTTCAAAAGGAAGTTGCTCCAAGGCCTTCACGTCCTCTTTTTTGTAGATCATCTGCTGAAGAATCAGCAGGACGATGAATGAGACGAAAAAAATCAAAAGACCGATTTGTGTCCAATGAAGATCGGTGAAAAAGGCCAATCCCTCTTTTTTCATTTTGCCTCCTCTGATGTTTTCTGTCCAAGTGCTTGCAAGTAAGCGATGAGTGCCGTGATTTCTTTTCTTTCAAGGCCCTTAGGTGCTCCTTGGGATTCTAACCCTTGAGCGATTTCAAGCGCTTGTTTTTCGGCCATGACGTCGGCGTTGACGACTTCTTCATCGGTGTAAGGAACACCCAAATTTTTCATGACGGAAAGTTTTTTTCTTAAAATCAGATAGTCCACTTTGTTTTCCGCAAGCCAGGGATAATTGGGCATGATAGATCCTGGCGTGATCGATCTTGGGTCCATCATGTGTTGAAAATGCCAAAGATCTGGATATTTTTTGCCAACCCGTGCGAGATCTGGACCCGTTCTTTTCGAGCCCCACTGAAACGGGCGATCGTACATCGACTCTTCAATGGTGGATGGCTTTCCATATCTTAAGACCTCTGAAGAGATGGGCCGGATCTGCTGCGAGTGACAGACATAGCAGCCTTCCTTGACGTAAATATCTCGACCAGCCAATTCCAAAGCGCTGTAGGGCTTGGTGCTGATTTTTTCTGGCAAGTATCGATGCAGTGAAAGCGTGGGATAAATTTCGATGATGGATCCAACCAGAATTGCAATCAAAGTGAGAGTGGTAAAAAGAGCCCATCTCCCTTCGAGTTTGCGGTGCATGGTTTCTTCTTTGCCCGAAGAATGCTGTGTTGAAGAAACCTTCATCGCTACAGCCGGCTCAGCTTTGGGAGCCAGCTTAATGGTTTTATAGATATTGTAAATCATCAGAATGAAACCGGCGATAAACAGAGCTCCACCCAGAGCTCGGCCCCAATACAGAGGAACAATTTTTGTGACTGTTTCGATAAAATCCGGATACATCAATCGCCCTTGTGAATCGATCGCTCTCCACATCAATCCCTGTGTGAGCCCTGCTACCATCAAAGAAATGTAATAGAGAAGGATTCCCAAAAAGCCGGTCCAAAAATGGGCAGTGGCCAATTTGACGCTGTAGAGTTTGGTGTTCCAAAGTTTGGGAACCAGATAATAAATCATCGCGAAAGAGAGAAACCCATTCCAACCCAAAGCTCCACCGTGCACATGCGCCACAATCCAATCCGTGTAATGTGCCAGGCTGCTGACGGATTTGATCGAAAGTAGAGGTCCTTCAAAAGTTGCCATTCCATAAAAAGTGATGGCAGTGACCATGAATTTGATGATGGGATCGGTTCGCAAAAGATGCCAAGCTCCACGCAAAGTCAAAAGTCCGTTGATCATCCCACCCCAGCTGGGTGCCCAGAGCATCAAACTGAAAATCATCCCCAGAGTTTGCGCCCACTCAGGCAATGAAGTGTAAAGAAGGTGATGGGGACCTGCCCAAATGTAAATGAAAACCAAGGACCAAAAGTGAATGATCGAGAGTCGATAAGAGTAAATGGGTCGATGGGCCGCTTTGGGAAGGTAATAATACATCAAACCCAAAAACGGAGTGGTCAGAAAAAAAGCCACAGCATTGTGACCATACCACCACTGCACAAGTGCATCCTGAATGCCGCTATAAACGGGGTAGCTGTTCATCCAGCTGACTGGGATTTCAACCGAATTGACAATATGAAGGACAGCCACCGTGATAATGGTCGCAATGTAAAACCAAAGCGCCACGTAGAGATGTTTTTCTCGTCGGCGCGCAATGGTGCCAAAAAAATTAACCGCAAAGATCACCCAAATGAAAGTGATTGCCAAATCTATGGGCCATTCGAGCTCGGCGTATTCTTTAGCTTGACTGTATCCCAATGGCAGAGAGATCGCCGCGGCCACAATGATCAACTGCCATCCCCAGAAGTGAATACGGCTGAGAGTGTCCGAAAACATCCGCGCTTTCAGAAGCCTTTGCGAAGAGTGATAGATACCGGCAAAAATGGCGTTGCCAGCAAAGGCAAAAATAGCCGCATTGGTATGAAGGGGTCTCAACCGGCCAAAGGTGAGCCAGGGCAAATCCAAATTCGTCGGCCAGTAGGCCAATTGCAGAGCGGCTACCAGCCCCACAAGAAAGGCGACAAGTCCGAAAACCATGGTGGCCAGAAGAAATTTTTTAACAATGTCGTCGTCGTAGCGAAATTCGGTCTGATTCATGATTGCTGATCTCCTTGACCTTCATCAATTAAAATTCGATGTGCTGGTGTTGTCGTGTCGTCAAATTGCCCCTGAGATGTGGCCCAGAGAAAGGCAGCGAGAAATCCGCCACCTAATAAAAGAGCCATGGGAATCATCATCCAGAGAATGTTCATTTGCGAACTCCCCACCAAGTCGATGCCAAAATAAAAAGTGAACTGGCTGGCATTAAAAGAGCTGCCACAAAAGGATTCACCCATCCCAGAAGCGCACAAGTTCCACCAATCAGGTTGTAAACGAGGGCTGAGGTTAAGTTGGCTCGAATTTGCCTTCGAGCTTTGGCAGCGAATTTCATCAGCTCCGTTAAAGAGGAAAGCCCTTCATTGAGAAAAAGAACATCGGCAGACTGAAGGGCCACGTCGACACCGCCGCTGACAGCAATTCCCACTTGCGCGGCTTGCAGAGCGAGAGCATCGTTGACTCCGTCGCCGACCATTAAAGAGTGAGGAGTTGATTTCACCAGCTCTGCCTTTTCTTGAGGAGTTAAATTTCCAATGGCATCACGAATTGGAAGGCCCAACTGCTGCGCCATTTTTTCGCTTTCAATTTGTGTGTCGCCCGAGAGCAGCTTGATTCGAAAACCCATATTCAGAAATTTCTGCACTGACTCTTTGGCACCTGTTTGCAAAACTGGCAAAAGTTGAAATTTCCAGACTAAATTCCCCTCAAGATAAAGTCCGAACCATTTTTGTGAATTCTCTTGGAAGGATTGAAAAGACCAAAGGACCCCATTGATCCTTCCGCTCACTCCCCGCCCAGCTTCTTCCCTCAATTCAGAAAGCTTCCAATCTGAAGGGATTGAAGTTGCATGCCAAATCTCACGAAGGGCAAAGGCGATGGGGTGCTGAGATATGGATTCGAGCAGCAGAATCACCTGGGGGTGAGAAGCCGGAACTTCGGCGAGGTTCGAGTTTTGCACATTCCAAAAGCGCTCCGTCAGAGTGCCAGTTTTATCCAGGAAAAGAGTTTGAATGCTCTTCAGTTTTTCAAAGGTGACTGCTGATTTCACAAGAATTCCGCTTTCCTGAGCTCGCTTCATGGAAAAGGAAAAGGCCAAGGGAGTTCCAAAGGCCATGGCGCAGGGACAAGCCAGGATAATCAGAGCCAAAGCTTTTTCGAACTGAGCTTCAAAATTTGAAAAAGCCCCGGATATCAGAACTCCGAGGGCTAAAATCAGCACTGACCCCAGCAGAATTTTTGAAGCTTTGTCTGAAAGCTTTGACGAATCCGATTCATCAAAGTTTTCTCGTTTCAGAGTGGAAAGCAAATGACTGAGAAACGTCTGGCTTCCAGCTCTTTTGACCTCCAGTGAGATTGCAGACGAAAGCAGTCTTGTGCCGGCCTTGATCGGAAAGCCTTGTTGAACTCGTCTTGGCAAAGGTTCTCCGTTGAGCACTGAAAGATCGATCACAGCTTCGGAGCTGAGCAAAATGCCATCAGCAGGCACCCACTCGTTGGTAGCTACTAAAATCTGATCATTCACTCTGAGGCTCTCCGTCCGAACCCAAGTTTCTCCAGCTCGAGTCAACAATCGCGCTTTGAAAGTTTGTGTCAACGAAGAGGGCTTTAAAAATTTCAAATATTCAAATCGGGTTCTCTTTTGTAGGTAGCGAGTGGCCAAAATCAAAAAAAGAAATCCACTGAGGGAATCAAAGTAAACAGATCCCTGTCCACGAATCAGATTCCAGGAACTGGTTAAAAAACCAAAGCCCGAGGCGATCGCCATGGGTCCATCAATGGAAATGAACTGACTTCGCAGTCCGCGAATAAAGCCCTGATAAAATGGAAAAGCGACATAGGTCACCACCGGCAAATAGAGAACAAACTGCAACCACTCAAATTGACTTTTCATGGTTCCCACGAGGCCAAAATAAGTGGCAAATGCCAGCATCATGATATTGCCAGCACAAAATGCTGCAATTCCAAGCCGCGACAGGTCCTTGCGAGATTCGAATTTCCACTGTTCGGTAACATCTTCTCCAGGGAAAATGGGGATCGGTCGATAGCCAAGATTTGAAATGGCCTGAGCAATCCCACCAAAAGACCCCTTTTCAGAAGTCAGTTCAACCCACGCTGTGGAGTTGTCCAAATCGACTTCTAAGGTCTCAATTTCAGGATTTTGCCTTCGCAGGCCTTCGACTTTAGAAATGCATTTTGCACAGCGGATGCCTTCAATGAAGAATTTCATTCGTCGAGGATTCTGAGGCTCACGATAAAGCAAGCGGAACTGGCTCTGGTCGAGGTAGCTAAATGTGCTTTCCATGATAACTAGGTTTGGCTGCAGGGTTTATGCAGACCTGAAATCAAAAGAATGGGATTTGGCTAAGAATTTGAGCCAGAATGTCTCAAGTTGCAGTGAACTCCAATGACAGATTGTCTCAGTCCTATCAAAGCTCTGCCGCCGGCAAGTGATCTGACAGAGAAAGCGAATTCGGAACCAGTGCTTTGAGCTTCACTAAAAAACTTGTTCCTACATTTTGGGTGGACTGAACAAGGATTTCGCCACTTTCATGGGCATTAATGATTTTTTTGGCAGCGGAAAGACCCAAACCAATTCCGGGAATGGAATCTTTTGAGACACTGGAGCGTTTGAAAGGCTCAAAAATCGATTCGATTTCATTCTCTGGAATTCCAATTCCAGGGTCAGAAATCTCAATGAAAACGTTTTGCTCTGTTTTTTGGACTTGGACTTTAACAGCTCCCCCCTGGGGCGAATACTTGATCGCATTGTTCAATAAATTATTGAAGACCTGAGTGAGGCGCTGACTGTCGCACATCACGAGAGCCGGCTCTTTCGGGACCACAATTTCGACTTTGTGAATCGGCGACAAATGAGAATGAAGAAGGGCCGAATCTTGAACCAAAGTGCGAATGTCACAAGCTTTCAAATGCAAATCCAAATGACCGGATTCAATCCGAGCTGTGTCCATGAGATCATCAATCAGGCGAAATAAATGATCCGTCTGACGTTTGATGATGGAAACTGTTTGCATGCCATCTTTGGAAAGATTGAGGTCCTCTGAAATCAAATCCGTGGACATTTTGATTGCTCCCAGAGGATTTTTCAGATCATGGGCAATGGAAGATATAAAGGTTAGCTGAGTTTCTTTCTGTTTCGACAGCTTCGCCGACAATTTCACAAAACTAGATGAGATGGATTGAATCTCGGAAACTCCGCCAAAGGAACTGGCCTCGACAGCTTGGCCCAGCTCAAACTTTTCAATTGCTTTTTTTAAACTGAGGATCGGCTTGTAAAGAAATCTTCGAAGCCCAAAAAACAGGACCATCAGAACAGACACCAGAATCGCAAAGGAAAGAGCGACCAAAGCATAATTGAATCTGTTTTGCAGAGCCGCCGCCGTCTGGAGCTTGCTCGCTTCTTCAAGATTGAATTGCACCAACTCTTGAATGGCCTCTTGAGCTTGATAATACGACTGAGAGACGGATTCGTAAAGGCGCTCCCCTTGCAAACCCCTGTTCTGCAGATATTCATAATTTTCTAAATAAGCAGTCACGCTCGATTGAACGTTTTTGTCATATTCGCCCTCTTTCAAACTTGTCGCAAATTCTGAGAGGCGAGCCGAATTTTGCAAGAGGTTGTCTTTAGCTCGCATGGTCTGTATTTGCCGCTGATCAGGGCTGAAGATATTTTTCAGTAAAGCCTGTCGCCGATGATTGGAAAGATTTCTTTGAATGACTTGGGTGAAGGTGGCACTTTCGACAGCTTCGGTCAGGCGGTCAATGGTGGCCGCTGATTCACGCGTTGAATACCAAAGCGTCGCAGCCGTCAAACAGCTACAAGCAAAGATAGCAAGAAGAGCTAAAGTCAAAGAGCGACGAAGAGATATTTGCATACTCGAAATCGAAAACTTCCCTTTTGAGTCAACCTACGCCTTTGAATGGAACAGTCAATTTTCTTAGTCATTTGTGCAATTGCACAAATGACATGAAGCGAACACATCGCAAAGTTCTATTTCACCCGGGGATTGATATCATACGGATTTCCATTGAGAGCATCTGAGATATAGGCGATGGCTTTTTGAGCCCGAACACTATTCCCAGCGGCATCTAGCGGTGGCGAGAATGCAGCCACCCCGAATTTTCCTGGAGACACAGCCATAATTCCGCCGCCAACTCCGCTTTTCGCTGGAAGCCCAGTTTTCGCAAGCCATTTTCCCGAATCGTCATAAAGTCCTGCTGTCGACATCACAGCCAAAATGCCTTCGACATTTTTTTGTTCGACCACTTTTTTTCCAGTCACTGGATTGACCCCACCGTTGGCGAGTGTTGATGCCATGACCGAGAGATCTTTGGCAGTGACGTTGATGGAGCACTGCCTGGTGTAGAGGTCTGTGGCCACTTTAGGATCGCTCTTGATGCGACCATAAGCGTGCATGAGCATGCCGATGGCTTGGTTTCTTTGGTTGGTGTCGGATTCCGAGCGGTAGACCTCTTGATTGACTTCCAAATCCCGTCCGGCGAAAGCCTCGTGCATGTTGATGATTTTGTTCCAGACATCATCGGGATTCTTGCCTTGGACCATCGAAGTGGTGGTGATGGCGCCGGGGTTGACGAGAGGATTCATCTCTTGGCCTTTGTACTGCTCAATGGCGGTGATCGAGTTGAAAGCTTGGCCAGTGGCATCCACCCCGATGTTTTTTTCTACCGACTGCTCGCCGCTTTCCTGCATCACTTCAGCTAGAGTGATGACTTTCGAAATGGATTGAATCGAAAAGGGCTGTTGCACATCCCCGACGGTGTGGACTTTTCCGTCCGTGGTGACCAGCGCAATACCGAAATAGGTCGAAGGAACTTTGGCCAATGCCGGGATGTAATCCGCATTTTTTCCTTCTTTTTCACTTTTAAATTTATTGTAGGCCTCTTTCAACACTTGGTCGATTTTTTCTGGCGATGGCAGAGTGTTGTCTTGCGGAGCTTTCGCGGCTGGCGCTTGCCCCCAAGCGAGAGAGGAACTCAGCATCAGAAGCGAGAGCTTGAGTGAAAATGATTTTTTGGACATAGGTGACTCCTTTTGTGTTTGGCTCAATTTCTGGCCTGAGAAATGCGAGTCTCTTTGTTTTCGAGGACATTCGCTTTTTCCCAAGCTCGAACTTTTTTTCTGGCTTCATCAAACAGTCGAACATAGTTGCCAGTTCGCACTTTTTCACTGGCACTTTCATTCAAAGCGCTCCACAGAGGTTTGTAAGCTTCATAAACAGACAGGTACTGGGTCGAATCTTTGGGTGCGACTTCATCGGTGCCAAACAAAAATCGATCCGGGTGGCGATGAATGAGTTCTGCCATCAGTTTGGTGGCGCGAGGATCGGTGATGATGTATTTGGCTGTCTCCATCCAGGAAATATCAAAATAGATATGCTTGAAGCGTGGATCTTTGAGCAGACTTTCAATTGCGGCCAAATGCTTGTGAATGGGACGGACAATCCGGCCCACACCCATATGTGCCCAGATGATTTTTGTTTCCGGATGGCGAATTAAAAGATTTCGCATTTGCGCAAGGTAGGTGGGCTCATCCCCTTTTTTAGGGAAAGGAGTGTCGATGTCATTATGAAGAATCACCAGAAGCCCGACTTGGCCTGCAAAATCCAAAATTCGATCGACTGCGGGATCTTTGAGACTCGCCACCTCCCCTGCCACTTTCGAAGAGACGAATTCTTTGTGAATGCTAAATTCACCGATGCCTGTGAAAACTCCAGGAAAGGTTTCAAGCACTCGGCGAATGTGATCAGCCGCATACATGTCCGTTGGATTAAAGCCTGTGATCATGGGATCCAAGCGCTCTTGCTGGGATTTGGTCAGAGATTTGTAGGCCATGGCAATGGCGGCGTCAGTGAAAGAGTAATAATAAAGAGGCGCATCGGTTTGCAGATAGTAGGTTGGAGGATTGCTGGCGTCCGAAACCCGGTGGGACCATTGCTGTTGCAGGGGAATTCCAAAAAGTGTGGATCTGCCCACTTGCTCGCCCATCAGCTGCAACAATCTTTGCGCTGTGATCCCCTCTTGCACATAATTGGTGAGATGAAAATGGCTGTCATTGAAAAGAATTGCCTTTGCCCCCAAGGCACTGTGAGAAAAAATCACCAAGCTGACAAGAGCTGTGAGGATGAAAATCGGTTTCGGTTTGCGCATGCACAAACTCCTTTTAAAAAAACAGATCAGCCGATAAAGCGATCGTCGTGCCCGTTTGTCCACCCACATAGTAACCAAAAAGACTGTTCACTGGGCTGTGGTGCACATCGAAAATCATGGCGTTCAATTTAAAATCGCGAGTGTCAAAGGGGTAATGGTTCGCACCTAGCATCCACTCCCAGGAGTTGTTAAATTCACCGCGGATGTAGGAATGTGCGGCGATCAATTCTGTTTTCTTTGGCTTGAGCATATAAGACGTTTGCAGGCTCATTCCCTGATCCCGAATCACAGAGATCGGAACATCGCCGCCGACAGTTTCAAAATGGCTCAGTTCGCGAAAGAAAAATTCAGAATTGAAGAAAAAACCTTTGTACTTCATTCCGCCATCGAGAGCTAAAATATCGTAGGTCGCTTTTTGAACTGTCACGCCTGGCGCTAAGGCGTCAGCTTCAAAAAGGTTCAAGCTGTCTGAAAGTTTCAGCTGGGTATTTTCTGGAACTCGATCCGTGAGGGCCGAGTATCGATCTTCGCGGCTGTGAGCGCTGGAAAAACCAAAACGAGTGGCCAGCTGCTGATGGTCTTCATAGTCCCCATATCCACCGCGAGGGCCGAACTCTCCGGTCGAGGGCATCCACCAGGCCGTCGCCCCATAGGCCATCTCTCGGTCGTTTTGTTTGGCATCGATGCCGATTTGACTGAGATTATCTCCAACCATCACTCGGTATTTGGAGTTGTCGGTGATATCACCACTGGCCCAAACTCCGGTGGTGAAACTGGGTTTGAAAAACTCATCGGCCATCTGACGGTCATTTCCAAGAAAATAAGGATGTTGATTGTTCAGAGTCCGAACCCCGGGAAGCCCTGTGGTGCCGACACCGAGAATGAAGTATTTCGAAAAATCATAAGTGAAGGAGCCGACAATCGCCACTTGCGTGGTTGAGTTCACAGTCCAATACAAAATTTGATAGCGAAATTTCGGATCGAAAAACCAACCTTTGAAAAACATCATGATCCGATGAATTTGAAAGTCGTGTCTGGCGTCCACAACCTGCTCGCGCCCCAAGTGATCTTGAAAGGTCTGCCCATCCGGCATTTGGTTCAGATAGCGAGCTAGAACGTAGGCGCTGAGACGGATTTCACCCATGGGATTTTTCCCCAGGAGCCATCCGCCACCTCCAGGTTCCAGCCGTCCCCAAGTCTCTGAACTGGATGGGTACTCTTCTTCAGCTGTTTTCTCGGTGTTGGGATTTTCCTGAGCCTGAAGCAGAAGAGGTGTAAATAAAAATAAGATAAGAAAAAGAATTCGAGCTCGACTGGTGGTGGTGTATCCTGGAGCTATCATATGAAATCGGTAGCATCGGATTCTTCGCTCGGTCCACGCATGACCTCAGTGCGCCTGGCAAAAAGCAGGCAATTCAGAGGCTTTCCTCAATTTTGAGTGAAGAAAGCCGACTCGAGTTTCATCTATCTTTCAAATGGCAACCAAATTTGTCGCTGAAAAAATCGGCTAATGAAAAGTCACAAGATGAATGACGTGATCCGTATCTGGCGAAATCGTCGTCGAGGCGCCATAAGTGCCCGTGGAGGACACCACTCGTTCAATAATAGAGGTGCTATTGACCCATCCTTCAATTCGAACCAGCTTATAATTAGTTGCTACAGTGTCTGTCGTTGCACCCCCATTTTTCGTCAAGATAAATCCTAAGAGCAATTCATTCGGATAGGTCGTCGTGACATTCGGAGCAGTCGGACTCCCCGAAAAATTTCCATTGCTTGAAATCTGATCCAGCGGAGTGACTGGATCGAGCCCAGCGTATTCTAATACTGACAGGGTGACATTTTTAGAACCGCTTAAACTCACAGTCACAACATTTTGGCCAGCCGTGGCCGCTGCAATATTCTTTGCATAATAAATATACTGTGTTGCAGAGGACCCATAACGAATCGGTCCGCTCGCTAAAGTGTAGGTATTGCCCTTGGTATCCGAAATTGAGGAAACTGTTCCCGTATGATCATCCCATCCGACTCTGACTACAATCAAATTGCCTGCTGTCTGGGCGCTTGTAAAAGCAGTGTTAATCGAAGTCGTGCCAGCCCAATAAAAGCCATTGGATTGGATATTTCGAATCGTGTTTTGAGCGATGGCTCCCAAGTTCTTTTTGAAAGCCACAAGCTGAACGATGTAATCCAAAGCAGAGTCCTGAGTCCCTGTTGAATTGTAGGTACCCGTGGATGAGACAACCCGGTGCTGAGTGTAGTTTCCATTGAAATTCATGGCGCTTTTATAATTTGTTCCGTTAGTCGTAAAAGTTCCACCCTCATAGCCAGCGGCAAAAAGCAAAGCACAGGCCTGAGTGGTTGTCAGATTCGCCGAAGTTATTGAGGTTGTTGACCCTGTCCCTACAGCGGTCACATTCAGTGGACTGGATGTATCCAATCCTTGGTACTCATGCACATAAATACTAATTCCACTTGGAGATGATGAAAGGTTCACCGTCACTGCATTGGTAGAGGAGGCGACAATATTCTTGGCGTAGTAGATATACTGAGTGCTAAACGACCCACGGGTTGGTCCAACGGCTAACGAATAAGAATTTCCGGCAGTGTCCCCGATCGAAGATACAGTTCCAGTATTTCCATACCAGGAAATCACAACCACATTTAAATTTCCGGCTGTTTGGGGTGAATAAAATCTCCCGGTGATAGCGCTATACCCATCAAGTGTCATCACTGACTTCTGAACCAACCCCGGATTGGCAGTATCACAGGTGGACGCTCGTCTTTTCATCATCAACGAATTAAAAAAAGCTTGAGACTGAGTGGAATTCGGCGGGAACGGCAGCAACACCATAAAGGCAACGAAAAGCCTAAGAAGGAATTTTTGATATTGACGTCCCATAGCTCTGATTTTCTCTTATTTTTCAAACAAATGAAACCACAGACTCTCCCGACCAATTTGATATCGTCTCAAACGAATACAATCCCTAAATAAAAATGCCAGAAGCGAGGGGCGCTTCTGGCATTTCGTCCTATTGGTGATGCCTGATAGGACCTAAGGACTAAAGATCAATTTGGGACAAAAACAACATCTCGAAAGTAATTGGAGTTCTGCCAAGACGAGGTCGGCTTTTTTCCGACAGGTCCGTACACTCCGTTACTTCCAACGACACTTCTTAAATTCGTCGATGATCTCTGTGAAGCCAGACCATTCACTGTGATCACATAGTAGGTATTGCCTGTGTTCACAGAAACTGTGTACTCGGTGTTGGCCGCAATGCTCAGCGGAGTACTGAGTTTTGCTTCTTGCCAGCCACTGCCAGACTCTGAGCTAAACACCACCGAGGCCAGAACAGCTCCGGATGAAGAGTAGATCTTACCCGTGTGCGATCCCGATTCAGAAGCGGATTTGTAGAATCGGATGGCTGTGATTTTTCCTGCTGCAGTTGATGTGAATCGCATTCCCAATTCATAATGCACATTCGCTCCATCCGAATTGCTCAAACTCGCAGGCACCAAAGAGGCCATCAGAGATTGGATCGCAGGTACAGGTGCCGGAGCAGGCGCCGTGGAAGACTCGAGATAATGACACTCTTTCAATACACCATAAATCGGATCTCGACCGAAAGCCGAATTCGTGCAGGCAATCTGAGTGGTCACGGATTTTGTCACGTACTGACCTTGAGCTCCGTAGCGGACTTGTTTGGTTCCAGAAACTCGACAAGTTTGACCTTCAACCGCACATTTGATCCAAGTTCCTGTCGGCGATGGAGAAGGGGTTGGCTCTGGTGGAGGCTGCACAACGGGAGCTGCAGGAGTGGTTGCGCACAACTCATTCGAAGCTGCTGATTGCGAAGAAGCATCATAAGCTTTGACCTGGTAGCAATAGGTGCTGCTGGCAGAGACTGCGCTGTCGGCGTACGAGAGAGCTGTGGTCGTAGCCACTTGAGATAAACTTCCAGAAGCTCCAAGCTTACGATTCACGATAAAACCAGATTGTCCGCTTCCAGAATAATCCCACTGAACAGAAATTTTGTTGTAAGCCACAGACACCAAGCGAAGATTTGTCGGAGCGGCCAGAGAAGCTGCTGGTGGAGGGGGCGGCGGAGGCTGAACGATGGCGCCACCAAAATAATTTGAGCCCATGTTCTTACCATCAAGACCTGCATTCACCCCGATCGACGATGAAGTCAGAGCCCAGCCAGCCATCGTTGTGGGACTTGTGCCTCCGACAAAAGTGGGATTGCCGATCAAGTTGCTGCTTCCAGCTTGAGAGGAGCTCGTGTCGAACATATTATGACTGATATTGCAATTGGTGCAGTTCAAAGACACACGAGATCTCTTAAAAAAGAGATTGTCCTGCATCACCCCATTAGATGAATAAACGGGGCTTTCTGATTTTTTATCCAAAGTCACGGCCATACCAATCACAGTGTTGTGAATGAAAACGGCGTTGATTTGACTCCCCAATTGGATTTCACCAGAGCTCGTGTCATTTCCAACAAACACATTGTCTCGAATAGTGACATTGGCACCACCATCTGGAGCCATGATGCAATCCGAGTTTCGGCGAAAATAATTGCCAATGATGGTGTGATGATCGACTTCGCCATAAAGTTGAATCGAATCCACGTGGCGTGAACCAGTGTAAACCAGATCTTCAAAGACATTGCCAGGACCGACCTGTCCGCCGTAACCGCCCATTTGAATGCCGTCAGAATCCCCGCGGCCACCAAAGTGATTGTTTGAGACAATGACTCCGCCAGCATCATAGAGCTGAAGCCGACCTTCATAATCATTGGGACCCACAGTGATGCCATCAAAAGTGTTGCCATCAATGAGAATATTCGCAGGAGTGGAACTGCTGCCGCTCCCTTGAACCATGGCCTGTCCAGTGAAGGTGTTGTTCAGAATGGAAATGTTTTTATTGCCGCCACTCCACATATTCAATCGCTGAATCGTGAGGCTCTGAAATTTCAAGCGGCTTGAGCTCTGCAGGGTCAAAGAAAGCATGGCTGTTCGTCCGCTGACGGACTGAAGAATCACATCACTGGATTTGTTCACGCTTGAAAGACTGACAGCGCCGTAGCTGCCCGCATTGAGACAAATCGTCGAGCCGGCCACAGCGTTGGCAACTGCCGAAGCCACATTGGCCCCCGGACTGAGCGTTTGATCACAGGCCGCCTGGGCTTTCGCTGTTCCCAGCAAAAAAAAAAAGAAAAAAGTTGCAAATGACGTTCGAAACATGGTTTCCCCCTATAAATTCAGGTGCTGTTGAGAGAAAACGGACCGCTGACCTGTTATTTTTAAAATAGATTCAAATTTAAAAAACGATTTACATCCTGAAACTAAGTGTATTTC
>JBGGMM010000100.1:0-14674 GCA_041288045.1 Pseudobdellovibrionaceae bacterium
AGGCAAAGATAGTGCCAGCCCCGAAATTGCTGAATGACAATTTCGGGGCTGGCACTTGGTGCCTTCGGTTCACTTCGCTTTTCTTTCGACATCCGGACACTCTTTGCTCTCTCCTCTCACTGATTGGTCTTGAACCCTGCCGTGAACTTGCACTCCCTGCTTGTCATGGAGGCTTGCTGGGGTATGGGTCAACAACTAGGATTTGAATTCGGAAAAGTTCACTGGAAATTCCGCTACACACACGGCGGGATCTTACGACAAAAACGCTTAGGTCGCGGTGCCAGGTCTTTATCTTCGAGAGATCCTATTCATCTAGTACTCAAAGCCGATCGCCTTGGGATGCGCCGGGGGTTTCGGTCACCTCTCGCTTTTTCCATCTGTGAAAGAGTGCTCAAGCGCTATTCGAAAAAGTTCTTTGTGAAGATCGAACAAAAGGCCATTTGTGGAGATCACATTCATTTATTGATCAGAATCTCGAAAAGATCACTCGCTCAGCATTTTCTAAGAGTTGTGGCAGGACAAATTGCTCAGGAATTTGGAAAGAGCAATCTCTTGCTGACCCATACCCCCCACCCAACTACGGGATCTGGGCAAGCTCACGGAAAAGCACAGAAAAAGAAGACCAAGCTTTGGAAATTCAGGCCATTCACACGCATCGTGAAAGGGTGGAAAGCTTATCTCACAGTTAGGAATTACATCAGGCTCAATGAGAAAGAAGCCAAAGGTGAGATCAAGTACTCGAAGCAAAGATTGAGAGGGCTTTCGACAGCCGATTGGCAAGCTCTCTGGAGTTGAGGGGAAAATTCAGGCCTCGGAGTTTGGTGTTCGTTCTTTGGTTGGAGGGAGTGCAAAACCAAAATGGTTCTTCGCTGCTTCATAAGTATTATAAACGATCGGGCAGACGCGGGTGTTTTCGACGATGTGCCAGCCGCGGCCGATCATGTGGGAGTTTTCCATATGGGGGTAGCTTCGACAGGTTTCGGGTCTGTGTTCGTAGACGGAGCATTTGTTGGCTTTTAGGAAAGGGCAGGGTCTTTGTTTGAAGACCAAGTCGCCTTCGAAATCTTTTTTTAGATATTTGGTTTTGAATTCATAGGGGCTGATCTGGAGGCCATCAGAAAGTCGTTTGATGTCTGTGGATTTGGGAACGATTGCTAGGCTTTTGCAGCAGATGGCGCATTCGGTGCAATCGATTTTTGCTGAGACTTGGCGGCTGAGTTGGTCAAAGGCATGGGCGACGGTTTGAGAGTCTTTGGATTTGAGCCAGTGGCGAAAGCGCTGGTTTTCATCCCATTTGAGATTTCCAAGTGCTTCAATTTTTTTTGGGTCCAAGATCAAATCCATTTGAACCTGCCTCTGGCTCCGAATCGACGGAGCCCTGCTCTTAGGATAACGAGCTTTGAAGGAGATTCAAGCGGAGGTCAGAAAAGGTCTAGTCCTTCACTTCAGCCAAAGAACTGTAGTTGTCGTTGAGCTTTTGTTGGCGCTCAACTTCTTTTTGCCAGCGAGAGACTTCGCCCTGGTAGCCGCGTTGTTTGGTTTTCCATTCGGCTTCCTGCTGATTCAGTGACTTGGAGCGAGCGTCCAGATCTTTCACCGATTTGGCCAGCTGTTCGCTGCGTGATTTCCAGTCAGTTCGCTCTTTGGCAATTTGCTTTTGCTGCTCTTGATAGTTCTGAATATTGGCTTGGCGCTTAGTTTGATTGTCCTTCAGTTGAGTGATCACCCGAGTGAGCTCCTGGATTTTCTGCTCTTCAGCTGCCATTTCTTTTTGCTCAGTCTGGATCAGCTGATTGATTTCGGCTTCACCTTTTTCAAAAGACTGAAGCTTTTGATTGTTTTCATTTAGAGCTTTGGCCGCTGTCAGTTTTTGCTCATCGACTTGCGATTTGGCTTTCGTGACCTCGGTGGCATTTTCCTCGACGATCTTGAGATTCTTTTTATAATCTTCCAAGTTCGCTCTTGAATTGCCCAGATTGCCCTTGAGCTTGTTCAATCCATCTTGCGCCGTTGTCTGCGCTTGTGCGAAAGAGACCAAGGCCAAGCTGCAGATAAGAGTTGTGAATTGTGTTTTCATATTCGTTCTCCGTTTTTAATTTCCATGCATATTTGACGAGAGCTTGTCTTCAGGAGGGCAGACATTCTTCAGTGAAGAACGGAAGTGCCCCAGCTCATCTTCCCAGATTTCACCGCGGAAATCCCAATTGAGATCTTTTCCTTTTTCGACTTTCAGTTCAGGTCTTTCTTTCTTGCTGATATCGCCGCCAGCCATTTGATAGCGGATGTGATCGCCAGCGCCCGAGTACAGTTCATACTGAAGGACTTCAGATTGATCCAAAGTATCGTTCAGTTTTGTAACCATCTGATTGAATCGAGCTTTGACAGCACGGCCGGCATTGCTGCGATAGCGGGTCTTTTCTTGATCCAATCGGGCCAGCCCCTCAGTGCGAAGATCTTTGATCGAATTTCTGGCTTTCTTGGCAATGTAGTGCTCGATTTTTTGCGCCATCAATCGCTTTTCTTGATAAGCATAGTCTTCTTTGTAAGAGCTCTTATCGCTGGCGGCATCCATTTTCTTTTTGATTGAAATCAGTTGAGCTCGAGCATCGTTTTGCGCTGTCAGTGCTTTTCGCTCGGTTCGGATCAAGCCGATGCTGATTTGATTCACTTTTGTCACTTGGTCTTCGACCGAGTTGATCATTTTCTGCTCGAGAATGAAGCTTGGATGACGAGTCAGCGAGAAAATGAATTCGCGAGGCAATCCATCCACAGTCTGAAGATCTGGATTCTTAGCCCAAGTCTTCACAGTGTCATAGTAATTCACGCCGTCTTTCATTTTCGTTTCGTAATCTTTCATTTGCTTCAGCACGGGTGTGTACTTTTTCTTAAAATCATAAACGACTTTGGCGCCATCACCGTATTGGCAGAGGTTCAAGTAACCCACTGTGCGCACAACGTATGACTCAGGAGTGAAAGCTTTTTTAAAGAAATCCGTGTGCAAACTGAACATGTTGCCGGCAGCACCTTCGTAGTCCTCTGAAAGAACCTGGCTCCAGGCCTGTTCGATCATGGCTTGCATCCATTCCGGATGAGTTTTATCGACCTTTAAATAATTGGCAAAGGCCTCTTTGTACTGACCCGCTTGAAAATGCAGACGGGCCAGAGTCAAAGCGACAATCGATCTGAATTCAGATTTGGGTCTTTTCTCTTCCACATCTGCAAGCACAGTCTGTTGCAAGCCGATGGCTTCTTGGACCTGATTGCCCCGATAGAGGATCAGAGATTTCAAGAAGAGCGCATCAATGTAAAGAGGGGAGTCCATCAGAATTTCATCGACACCAGAAAAAGCTTTGGTCAGATCGCCTTTGTCCAAATAGTATTTGGCGCGATTCATTTGGTATTGATCAGCTTTCTCCAGTTCAATATTGAAAGCTTCCAATTTTGGATCCAGAACAGGCACGAGCTCTTTATCACCTTCAGCGGCATTTTTTGCCAAGCTGTAGGCGGCTTTTTTCTGCCATTCAGGGCTCTTGTCTGAAAGAACCTGAAGCATTCTGAATTTGTATTCGGAGTAAAGCCCCAGTGCTTTCGAAGTCAAAGCCAAGAGGTAAGTGGCTTCGGTTTTAACTGATGCATCCTTTTCATCCAAAAGCTCGGCGAAAAGGGCCAGCGCCATGTTGTAATTCTTTTTGATTTCCAAAAAGATCAGTGCCTGAAGCATCTTCATTTGCACTGGTGGCATCTCGTCGATTTTTTTCAAATCTGGCTTTGGAATATCGGCAGTCGTCGGAGTGGTCACTGGCGCAAACTGTGGAATATCCGGAGCCATCGCACCAGGATCGATTTTCACAATTTGCTTGGGCCCTGCCGCAGGAGCGACGTTTTTGAGATTGTATTTCTCAATGGAAATCGGCGCCACTTTCGGAAGCTGAGTGATTGTGAACGTTTTAAATACTTTTTCTTTTGGTATTTCAACTGGAGCGATTTGTGAAGCTTTGAGCTTGTCTTCTTCGCCCAGATTCAGGCGAGGAATGTTCTTGACCCGAACTGGCTCCAGTTTCCCATTGATCATTCGTTTTTGAACGAGATCAAACTGAGGGACATTGGATTGTTTGAGCTTCAGCTCAGAGCTGGGAGCCCGTCCTTTTTTCTGAGTGACCAAATCCGCAGCCTCAGCAACTTGAGTTGCCGCGAGGCCAAGGATTGCCAATCCCGAAATCACGATCCGTTTTGTGTGCTTCTTCTGTGATTTCATAAAAATCCCTCCCAAACTCCTGATTAGAAAAATACTGTTAAACCAAGGAGAACGGTTGTGTCTTGTTGGGTAAAATCACCCAGTGGTCGATCCGCTTCTGTTTGTCCAGTCGCCGTGTTGATGAAATATCTTTCTTTGTCCTGCTTGCTCCATTTGTTTTTGATATCAAAGCGAACAGCGAAATGCTCATGGAAAAAGAGCTGCTGAGTGATATCAAAATTATACCCAATGGTCGTTTTATTTTCTGCAATGAGATTTCTTGAGCCAGTGGCAGGGTCAAAGGGTGCAGACTTCTGAATTTGATAATTCATTTGGCCGACACCGACAGCAAATTGCATATCAAAGTACATGATCTTTCGATCCCAAAAACTCATTTTCGCATAGAAGGGAACCACGATCATGTTGAGCGATGTGTAAGATTCAAAAGTGTTGTAATCAGGTGCGAATTCGTTCTGATTGATGAAGGCATCTGTTGAATCGTTGTCCTTCAAGTTTCCGATCTCATGCGCAACTTCCACACCCCAACGCTCGTTGAAGTAGTAGCCAACAGAAGCATTGGTCATTCGGCCATAAGAGTAAGCATCATTCACCAAAGGTCCGTAACCAAGACTGACGAAAACCTTTTTCGCTTTCGAATAGGTTCGGTTCTGAACGACGCTGAAATCAGCATCCTTCGCAGACCAGTATTTGTCTTCGAGTTTTTTCAGATCCAGTTTGTCAGATCCACGGTCGCTCTGTGCTGGGGGTTGTGACGTCCCCTGAGCTGGCGTCTGTGTTTGGGTCTGAGCTTGCGCTTGCAGTCCCAATGCTGTCACGGTTGCGATGGCCGCAACATACCACTTCTTCATCATAACCGCCTCCTAGGCTGATTCTGTCTTATGCCGTAAACTTAGTTCGTGCTCTTAAAGAGGAAAGGATAAGTCACGAGGACTTTGGTCCCACCCTCCGGTGCCGGAAATTTCCATTTTGCAACTCTTTGCAGAATACATCCCTCGACGGTTGCATTTCTTAAAGTACTATCACCAATTCTTTGTGTTTCAACTGATCCACTGCCAGCGATTGTGAACTTGATCCCGACTTTTCCGTAAAGATCCGGATTGGCCGAAAGCTGTCGTTCGTAGCAGTAAAGAATTTCACCTAATTTAGAGCGGATGTAAGCCGCGATGACTTCACGATCCAATCCGCCGACCACATCGCCTTCATCTTCAAGCAAACCAACACCACCGGATCCGGTTTTACCTGCGGCCATGGTGCCCATGCCACCAGTTCCCTGACCACCGGCTTTTCCGTTGGTAGAAATCGTGATGCCAGTGCCTTTACCTTCTGCGGACCAGTCTTTTCCAGATTTGTTGATAGATCCCAATGCAGCTAGTGCTCGCCCAGTCGGAGCCGTTCCGGCAGCCACACCGGAAGTCACAACCACATTGGCTGATCGAGCAGCCACAGCCGAAATTTTTCCGACCAGAGAGCTGATTCGGCCACTCGCCAAGCTCTTGATCATGCTTGCCGCTTTGCTGGAGCCAGTGCCTTTATTCTTAGGAGCAGCAGCTTGTTGAGGCTTCTGATCCGGTTGAACTTCTTTCGGAGCGCTTTGAGCTTGTTTTTTCGGAGGTTTCGGCTGCTGTTCCAAACGGATTTCCCGAGGAGGAAGAGCCGTTGTCAAAGCATCATCCAAAGTTTCTTGCTTGGGGCTGAAAAGAAACAACAAAGCCAGAACCAAAGCACAGGCCAAAGTGAATGCGAGCGATTTTCGTCCGTCTTCATCGACCAGATCTTTTGGATTCATGTGTTTGAGAGCTTGCACATCGGTCAAATAAACTGTTCGTTGCGAAACTTCCAAATGTGCAATCGGAGTTTTCTTCCACTCGGTCGCTTTTTCGGGAGTGAACTTGGTGCGAGTGGGATCGTATTGAGAAACGAAAGTTTTGTGAACAGGAATCAAAACTGTTTCCAGCAGAGTGCTGCCAGAGTAAACAGTGAAAAGCTGAAAGGGGTGACGACCAGCGCCCGAATGAGCCACATCGCCTTCAAGCCGAGAGAAAAGGGCGGGGCGGCCTTCCATCACTTTGATGTGCAAAGTCGTTGTGCCCAAGCGGATTTCAGAATCCTTCTCGATGCACATTTCGGTTTTGCCATCATTCATTTCTGAATGCTTGGTTTGCAAATCCAAATTGACGTAGTGCCATTTGTCGTTTTTGTATTCGAAGACACCCTGGATCCCTTTGATGGAATCCACTGTGGTGCGCAGATCGGCATGCTTGGAATTCCCGAAAGTGAGAACACCTTGCTCTGATCGGAGCTTCCACGTTTTCACAAGGCCCGTCGGACCTCTATGCTCAATCAAAAGATTCTGCATACTTCACCTCTAGCGAACGTATTGAGCGGATTCCCGAATTCTCGAATCCATGTCCCGTTGCACATCGTGCAAAGGCATGAACTTGATCCCGCGTTTTTGCACGAGATAAGCTCCGTCAGGATTCCTTACGGTTCCCTTCAAATCCATCTCAGCAAAGTTGACCTCTTGCACTTTTCGGACGGTCTTGGACTTTGCCTGAGACAGATGACCGGAAAGTGCAACTGTTAGCCCTAAGACCAGGGCTGTCAGTCGGATAAAGGTCTTGTTGTTGTTGGTTCGTGCTGTTGTTTTCATTCTTGACCTCCATCATTGTCTTTTCCAGTAACGTTCTGAGGTTGTAAGACAGTGACAGTGTGTTTACCTTTTAAAAAGTTCAATTTTCTTTGAATCCAATCTTTCATATCCGCATTGCCAGCAGTTTTCAGAGCTGATTCATAAGCTGTGACAGCTTTCGCAGAATCAAATCTGTAAATTTCCTGAATGCGGCCGAGCTGCAGCCAGAGATCAGCAGGAGCTGTCGCGCTCTTCGCAGACTCTTCGGCAAATGCCACGGCTTTATCAAATTCACCTTTTTGCGCTTGGCATTCGCTCATCACTGGACCCAGGTTGTATTTGGCGACTGAACTTCGGTCGAGTTTTCCAAAATCCTCCATCACCGAGAAGCAGTCACCTTGAGCAAAGCTGACAATTCCATGCATGAGGATTGTCTCTGGAGTTTTGATTCCCAGATCATGAGCCTTGATGAATGCCGCATTGGCATGGGCGAAATCTTCGGCCTGATAAAGGGCGCGGCCTTTTTGATAGAGCAAGAAAGGCACATCGGCTGATTTCTTCAGAGCCAAATCCACAAGCCAAGCGCTCTTTTCAAATTTACCCTGCATTTCAGCGACGAGGCTCAAGTAGAAAGCGCCCAGAGCGGACTTTGGATCTTTTCGTGTGATCGCCATTGCCAATTTCTCTGTTTGATTGGCATTTTTGGTCAGAACGCAAGCGTTGGCCTTGCGTGAGAGCTGCAGAATATTGGCGGTCTTATCTGCATCCGTGTATCCACATTTGTCAGAGTTCGAAGCTTCGTAACGAGTGGCTTCCATCAAAAGACCTTCTGACCCGAAAGCGGGGAGATAAACTTTCATTTGATCTTTCGAAAGGTTCTTCACTTGTGGCTTCACAGTCTCTTCCACTGGCAAGCTTGCAAAGTCGACTTCGACAGAGCCAGCAGCTTTGGATTCTTTCGCCAGCTTCTGCAGTTGTTTATCAGTGTCGACTTTCTTTTCAAGGATCGGTGTCACCAGCTGAGTGAGCTGGGCTGCTAAAGCCTTTTTATCATCTGGAGTCAATGCGGCTTCATCTTTCAAATTCGGGTGGCCAACAGTGTCCACATAGTTGGTGTAGATTCTGTTGAGACCTTGCAGGGCCTGATGTTTGGTATTTGGATCTTTGGCGATCTTGGCAGCTGTCAGATAAGCCGTTTGAGCTTTGTCCAGTTTTTCGGTCTTGATGCTCAAGACCACTGCCAGTTTTTCAACTGTGGTTTTGGTTCTGGTTTCGACAAATTCTCTTTCTAAAACCTTGGCTTGAACCAGACGGGCGCGAGCGCGGATGTCGTCATCGGTTTTACCATCTTCGCCAACTAAGGCTTTTGCTGAATTGAAAGCTTCTGACTGCTTTCCAGAAGTCAAAAGGGCTTCCACACGCTTCACGCGAATTTCGGAAGCATAAGGTTCATGGCCCATAGAAACAATTTTGTCTTCGATTTTTTTGTACTCAGCCGAAGACTCTTGGCCTTTCATGGTGGTGAGAAGCTTGGCGTAGATCTTTCCATGGTTGGCTGTGTTCTTTTCGGTGAGCTGTTTTTTCAAAGACTCTTGAGCTTCTTTGGTTCTGCCTTCGATCAAATAGAGTTCGCTGGCAGCTTCAACATATTTTTCTTTGTCTTTTTCGGACACAGAGGCAATCTGTTGCATTGTCTCTGCTGCGGGTAGGATCAAACCTGAATCCGCATAGTGTTTGGCAGCATCTTTCAATGCATCCAAAGAGCGCTTGTCATCAGGATAAGTCTTTGCGTACTGATGGGCGATTTCGGCTCCATCGATCACTTTGCCATCGGCATAGTAAAGAGAGAGAGCCTGCCAGAGAGAATCTTTGGCAAGAGGAGAAGTCTTGTTCTCATTGTAGAAAGCCACCAAGCGTTCTGCTGCTTTGGTTTTCTCGCTGGATTTTGCATACTCTTGGATTTCGCTGTAATCGGCTTCACGGATGATTTTTCCAAGAGCGGCTTTACGAGTGTCATCTTTGGTTTGGCCGGCGATTTGTTTTGAAAATTCTTTGATCGCTTTGAAATCTTTGCGGTCATTCAGAATGTCCAGGATCAAATCTTCAGATTTGCGTTTGAATTCACCGGCACCGGGATCAGCGGCCAATGGCGCCAGCCACTTTTCAGCTTCGCCATGATTGTTCTGTTCATAGGCGATGAAGCCGATTTTAAATTTCACCTGAGTGGCGTGTTCACCTTTTGGATAGCGCTGCAAATAGGTTTGGCAAAGACGAACCAGATCGCCTTCGTCTGTTGCTTCTTTTTTCTTGGCTGTGGCTTTTTCAAGAGCGACGATCGATGAATAAGTGGAATCATGAGCGATGGTTGTATCCACAGCTTTGGTTCCAGCGTATTCGTACTGATTGGAGGCTTTTCGATAATCTCCCAATTGGAAAAGAAGCTCAGCATAAGCATAGCGTGATTTTGCATCTGGTTTTTTAGGATCTTCGCGGTCCAAGTGAAGGCGGAAAGCCTCTTGAGTGTATTCGGCGATTTCACGAGCGGCTGTGGCATTTTTATTTTTCTGCCAGAGATCCCACCATTTTTTGGCCATGTCGACGTTGGCTTTGGCGAAATCATAATCACATTCAGATTCAGCAATGTCTTTATTGGCATCTCTCCACTCAGAACCTTTTTTACAGATGGCAGCAGCAGCCACCAAGTGCTTCAAAGAATCATGTCGGGCACGAGCAACTTCGTTGCCAGTGATCATCAGCATTTCCATCTTCACGCGAAAACGTGAAAGTGGCTGTTTTTTCATAAATTCAGTGAGGAACACATTCATTTCTTTATGACGAGAGTGAGAGTCAAAGAGGCGACCCAGATTGTAGATGGCTTCACCCACTTCGTCCGGAGTCCCAATCCTCGAAAAGAAAGCATAAGCTTTATCAGCGGGCTGAGATTCACCGTAGAAAAGAGTCAGATCGCGCAAAGACTCAGCTCGTAGATTGTGGTTGACCAACTGTCCATCCTGAGTGGCAGGATCGTGGTATTTCACAACCTGGATCAGTTTTCTCATAGCATCTTCGTTCTGGCGAAGATTGTAAAGAGTCCAAGCGGATTTATAGAGACCGTAAGAGTAAACTCGAGATTTTGGATATTTTTCGATGGCTTTGAAATATTCCAGAGCATCTTTGAAGTTTTTATTTTCGTAGGCCATTTCGCCAAGTGCCAGATAAGAGTCAGGCACAAGCGGTGAGCGTGGATGTTGAGTCACAACTTTGTAATAGAGAGCTTCCGCATTTTTTCCCATTTTCACTTGTTGGCTGGCGAAAGCATTGTTGAAAAGAACTCCATCCATTTCACGGAATTTTGGGAAATCTCTCTCAATTTTGGTGTAAACCTGAATCGCGCGCTTCAGAGAAGCTGCCGAAGATTCACTTTTGATTTCAGGTGGAATGAATTTTACCGGACCGCTGCTGTCATTTCGGTGCAGATCAAAGAAACGTCCGGATTTGGCTCTTCGCATGTAGAGCTCAGCCAGTCGGTACCAAAGATCAGGTTCCATGCTGGAACCCTTTTTCTTTTTCAAAATTGCAATCAAAGATTGAATGGCTTGGTTTTCAGTTTTAGTGATGAGCACTTCGCTTTGCAGAGCTTTTTTCTCGTTGACGTTTTCGTCTGTTCCATTGATTCGAAGCTCGGGCAATAGGCCCTTTTCACCTTTTTCAGCAGAAAAAGCGAGAGAAGGGATCAGCAGAAGTGTCAAAATCAGTAGGCTTCGATTCATAAATTACCTCACGTTTGCAAAAGCTAGTTGCCGACGACTGTCGCCATCTTCATTTTCGGAAATCCCGCCATTGAAGCTGTGTACATCACCTTTCTTAAAACACCGTAGGAGAGATTCTGATCTGCTTTGACGATGATCTTTCCGTCCAAAATACCGGGATTGGGTTTTCCAGCAGGGATCAGATTGCCATGGGCATCTTTGATCATTTCTGGAGTGCCCGCAGCCAAATTGGCTTGGTACTTGGCATCTCTTTCCTTTTCCTCTTTGGCGGCTTTTTCAAGAGCTGCAAAAAGAGGTTTGATAAAATTGGTGTCGTTGGGGTCAATGTCACCGCGAGTGAAATCATCAGACTGCAAGGAAGCAATGACACGGTCTTCGATTTTCAACTGTGTGCGGGTCACTGAAATTTGCAATGCCATGACAGGATTGGCTTCTGAATTCGAAGTCGGAAGAGCCTGATCCTTATCTGGAATCACCTGAACTTCAGAAGTTGTATAAGTCTGAAGTAGGAACACCAGCATAATCGTGAACATGTCCGTCATTGAAGTGACGTTCAATGCGAAAGTCGAATTGTGATTGCCTTTAAGTTCAAATCTTTTTCTTCTGCTCATATATCACCCGTCGAAAATATTTGTGAAAACAACGTCAGGGAACATATAGTCTGTTTTGACGGTTTTGTTTTCTTTGGCGTCGTACACTGGGAAAGTCACTGTTTTATCTCGGCTGCGTCGAGCTTCATCCGTCATTCGAACGACATCCTTGTAAGGAACATTCGAATCCGGAGTGAGCTCGATTTTGAAAACTTCGGGGTTCTCACCCTTGATTCTCTGCAAAGTCTTGTGCAGAGTTTGATAATCGAAGTTTCCCTCTTTCATCGGAACTGTTTCTGTCTTCTGAGCTCCGCCTTTTGCAATGATCACTTGGATGCCGTCTTTGGTTGAAGCTCGGATCTGAATGTTGGTGGTGGGTTTTTGCTCTTGCTGTTGAATTGCTTCTTTCACAGCTTGGGGCAAATCCGTTTCCACTGTCATCACTTGCACGAAAGCAGAAGAGACCAGAAGAACGGGGACGAGCTTGACCATGACCGCCAACAGGGGCGCCAGGTCCAGTTCGAACTCGTAGGGATTCAGAGTTTTGATTCTTCTTAGTTTTCTCATATCGTATCCTCTTCAAAATTCATCTGATCTCAGTCAACAATTAAGACGCACGGTTGTTTGTTGGTGGCGCCTTTGTTGTCATTGAGTCTTTTTTGATTGAATCTGGATAAATTGCGTTCTTTGACAGTGATGGAACATGTGATCCAGTCAAAAGCTCTGTCAGCTTTCCACATTTTTCCTGAAGCTGCTCAACCAGAACATTTTGGCGAGAAACCAGGAACGAGTAGAAAACCATGAGCGGAATCGCAACAGCCAGACCCAAAGCCGTGGTGTACATCGAAATCGAAATACCGTTAGCAAGCAAAGTCTGCTTCATCGCAGGATCTGCAGTCGCAACCGCTTGGAAGGAAAGGATCAGACCGTGGATGGTACCCAAAAGACCCATCAAAGTCGCAACGTTGGCAAGCATTGAGAGATAGTGCAATCGGCGAGTGAACATCGGAACTGTCTCAGCCATTGAAATATCGTGGGCTTGGAAAATCGCATCGTCTTCGCGATCGGCTTTTTCCAAGATGTTTTTGAAAGCTTGAGCCAGAGGCTTTGTGGTCAATTGCGAGCAAAGAACCAAAGCTTCATCTGTTTTGCGAGCCAGAACCAAGGTTTGCACTTTGGTCATGAATTCTTCGGTGTTCATTCCGTAACGGAAATAAAGAACCATCGCTCTTTCGGCAACGAGAGCCAAAGAGGCGAGACCCATAAACATAATGCACCATCCGATAAAACCTGAAGCATTGAGAAATTCGATTAAGCTACCCATGATGTATACTCCTTCTTATTTGTTTTCTTTCTTAAATTCTTGAATCCAATTTTGAATCTGATCGTCACCCGTTTCCGACTTGGCCATGAACTTCACTGCATAGTGAATTCCGGTGTCGTGCTGGATGCGGGATTTCACCAAGCGCTTGGTGAGAATCTGAGCCGTGCAATTGAAAGCCACGTCTTTGTCGTTTCTTGAGCGAAAGTGAATGTGGACGATGTGGCCGGGGAGCAGAACTGGATTCTTCATCAGAACCAAAGCGCCACCTTCGCTTAAATTTTCCACAGTTCCTTCCCACAAAGTCTGCTGGTCATTCACATAAACCGGAAGTTTGCAGTAAACCCGCTCATGCTCCCGCCGTGAGAAAACCTGTTCGGATTTGTTCTTATCAGCCAACTGAGCCAGCCGACCGGCTGAGAACTCTTCAATGTCCGCAAGCGGAGTCCAAGCTTCCATGTGCGGAGCCCAAACATAATCGAATCCGAAAACCAGGCTGGATTGCATCATGCGAATCATTTCTTCATAAGTGTAAGGCCCGTACTGAGTCTCACCTTTGAGAACATGCCATTCGTTGCTTGTTTGTACTTCAATTGCCAAACTCATATCGACCTCTTAGTTTGATGCTCGTACTGGTGTGAAAAGAATCTGAACTTTGTCACCATCATTTGGAACTGCACTCGGAGCGAATGTGATTTCCCAAGTGGCTGCATTGTAAGTCCAACCGTCCGTTGCCGAGTTAGGGATTTCAACATCGTTCACAATCACTTTGATCGTTTCAACCAAAGGTTCTCGATTCAATTTAAACACAGCACTCAGTTGCATTGCTTTTGCAGCAATTACTTCTAACGACTGACCAAAGTCGGCACAAAGAGAAGTCTTCGCTCCGCCTGTGGCATCGGCCAGCTGCATGTATCGGCGGCCCAAACGGATTCCTGCGAAAACGGGCTCGTTCAGTTGAGTGCGGCAAGCTGTATCCAGAACTCCGATCATATGAACATTGTAATTTCCAGCTCCGGCCACTCCATCCAAAAGAGTTTTGTAGGAGTCAATCGTGTCCAAGCGGCTGTCTTTATATAAATTGTAGAGATCCGTGCTTGTTGATGAAAAGGGCAGGACCAAAGGATCTTCAGCGGGATCATTACTAGGAGCTTCGGAGCGGTAAGCGCCAGCCACATTCGAAGAAGTGTTCACAGAAAAGTCATCTTCGTCGCTGACGATGATCACTGCTAGAGAAGCATCGGCACGTCGGAAATTGCTGTTGGCGGGATCATTGAAAAAGGCTTTCAGACTTGCAAAAGGACGCTCGTCCCCAGTTCCACAAATGCCTTGAGTGGCATTGGTCAAAAAGACTTGAGCGATATTCGGAGTCAAAGCATCCATCACAGAAATTGTGCTATCAGTTAATTTAGCGATTGGATTCAAAAGGCTTCCGCTGCAATTATTGAAATTGGTGCTTGTATCCTGATTGGTATAAAACTTGAGGGCACCAGTTCGGGCTCCTGAAAGAAGAGCTTTGGTTGTGGCATTGGATTGATAAGCCGCTCTCCAAGCATCAGAGCCAATCACAGCCATATGATAGTCATAACCTTTTTGCTGAAATCCATTGATAAAGCTTTGGAAATTGGCTGTCAGATTTTCCTGAGAAGACTTCATCGAGCCTGAGTTGTCGATCACCCATAAAATATCAATTGGTTTTGGGACATAGGTGGCCGACTGTTGAAAGCTCGAGCCTGAATCAAGCAGTGAAAACGAGCGGTCCGTTTTTTCACAAGCGGTCGTCGCCACTGCTGCGGCACCGAACATTGCGATCATTAGCTTGTTTGTTTTCATACTCACTGCCTCCAGTTAGAGAAGCGCCATAATTGTTGTGCGTTTCTTCAATCAGTTTACTGCCGATATTTGTGGTTCGGAAATTTGAGCTAAATAGTTAATAGAACTTGTGAAAAGATGTGGAAAACTTTTTGAGAAGTTAGCTAAGTATTTGGATCAATTGGGAATTGAAAGATCAAAGGAGATTTCAAATATATTTTAGACGCAAAAAGTTTCGTCACTCCCTTGAACTTTTCAAAACATTTTTCTGGAAGTGGGAAGAGAGTTCGATTTTGT
>JBGGMM010000101.1:0-4166 GCA_041288045.1 Pseudobdellovibrionaceae bacterium
GGCTTTTGCACATGGAAATCGTGCAAGAACGTTTGGAAAGAGAATTTAATCTCAATCTGATCACCACTGCGCCAACGGTTGTTTACAAAATTCACTTGAAGGATGGATCTATCCTCAGTTTGGAAAATCCATCTCAGCTCCCGGATGAAACAAAAATCGAAAAAATGGAAGAGCCCTTTGTCAAAGTAACGATTCACACCCCGACGGATTACATCGGTGCGATTTTGAAACTTTGCGAAGATAAGCGTGGTTTTCAATTGAAAATGGACTATGTCGCTTCAACCAAAGTGATTATTGAATACAAACTGCCGATGAACGAAATGGTCATGGATTTCTATGATCGATTGAAATCCGTTTCTAAGGGTTATGCCTCGCTCGAGTACGAACTCCTTGGATTTGAAGATGCGGATTTGGTCAAAATGGATATTCTGATCAATGGTGAACCTGTTGACGCCCTGTCTTTGATCCTTCATCGATCCAAAGCACAATCTCGTGGACGCGCACTGACGGAAAAAATGAAGGAGCTCATTCCTCGCCAACAATATCAAGTCGCCATCCAAGCCTCCATCGGAGCAAAAATAGTCGCACGTGAGACGCTGGGCGCCTTGCGTAAAGACGTGACCGCCAAGTGCTACGGAGGGGATATTTCTCGTAAGAGAAAACTTTTGGAACGCCAAAAGGAAGGAAAGAAACGCATGAAGCAGATCGGATCTGTGGATGTGCCACAAGAAGCTTTCCTCGCCATTCTCAAAGTGGAGGATTAAATGAAACTTCTCTTATTTACGATGATGGTCCTGAGTTCGTGGGTCGCTTCCGCTGATGATGTTCGCTTCGTGACGGGATCAGGCAGCCATTCTAGTTATTGTTCAAATTCCAATTCCTATTTTTGCGTCAGTGATATCAAGCGAAGATCTCAAGACAATGCGATCAATGATGCCGCCATCTCGTGCCAGACTCGTTACAAAGGACATCCAGACGAATTGGGTGCTTCTTGCAGTGATATTTGCAATCCCAATTATATTCCTCCGAATTCGCCACGACCGACTTTCGTCAGCTGTCGTTCCAACTGTTCAATTCGCTGCCGAATTTCCTCCCCAACACCTGAAAATGAGATCGAATGAGTTCAGCTACTCCGCCCAAGAACAAATCTGATAAATGGACCTCTTTCAACTACCGAACAAAGTTCTTTTGGACAGAGGGTTGGGGATCCATGGGCTTGGCGGTTCTGGTCGCCCTGTTCATTCGTTGGCTTTTTTTCGAAGCCTACGTCATTCCCTCAGGTTCCATGCTGCCTTCGCTCCTGATTCACGATCATATTTTTGTGAACAAATTCGTCTATGGCGTACGCGTGCCCTTCAGTGAAGATTGGATGGTTAAATTTCACGATCCAAAAAAAGGCGAAGTCATCGTTTTTAAATACCCACGCGATATGAGCACTTTTTTCATCAAGCGTGTCGTAGGTGTTCCTGGGGATAAGATTTATTATGAAAATGGAACTCTTTACGTCAACGACAAGCCGATGGAGCGAAAAGTTCCTTTGTCTTCCAAAGACTTTGAATGGCTTCGGGATGATGATTTTCGCAGTGATGGCGACCCGAATGATGGGCGTGATCAGTATGTGCATTTCACCGAGGTTTTAGATGGAGTTGATCACTCCATTTTGATTCATCGGGGAGAAGTTTACGATACTTTTGGACCTGTGACAGTTCCTCCGGAGCATTTGTTCGTTATGGGCGATAATCGCAATCGATCTGCCGACAGTCGAGTTTGGGGTTTTTTGCCGGAAAAAAATATTCTTGGAAGGGCCAGCATCGTTTGGCTCTCTTGTGAAGAGACCCTGCCATACATGCCATTCCTCTGTAATCCTCTCACAATTCGATGGAAACGTTTTTTCCACTCTGTTCAGTAATATGAAAAAGAATTTGAAGGGCACTTGGCGACAAGCTCTTCTTGCTTTTTTTGGTCCTGTTTTGCTGGTGGTGCTGGTTCGGTGGCTGTTCATTGAACCCTTTATGATCCCTTCAGGTTCAATGCTTCCCAATCTGCTGATTCATGATCATATTTTTGTGAACAAACTTTCTTTTGGAATTCAAAATCCGCTTGCCCGGGGTTTTTTGGTGCAGTGGTCGCACCCCCAAGTGGGGGATATTGTTGTCTTTCGTTTTCCCGAGAACCCAGACGTTTTTTTCGTCAAAAGAATTCTGGCGGTCGGGGGCGATGAAATTTCAATTAAAAATGGAATCGTGACCCTCAATGGAAAGGCACTTCCGCTCGAAGCTTGGACCCCCGAATTTTCGGACGAGTCCTTTGACTATTTTCTTGAAACTTCCAATAAAACCTATCTCATTCGCTATCGCAATAAAGAGGACTCCTATTTAGACACAACCAAAGTTCCTGAAGGGTCCTTCTTCGTGATTGGTGACAACCGAGATCAATCCAACGATTCAAGGTTTTGGGGGCCGGTTTCGGAGCGTTTTCTGATTGGTCGAGCCAGTTTCATTTGGCTGTCCTGTGAAAAGACCCTCACGTCGGCCCAATTTCTTTGTGATCCCTCTACGATCCGATGGGATCGTCTCTTGAAAAAAATTGAATAAAGTGGGGTAATAGCCAGATGGGATCCTGGCGGGACTATCTGGAAAACATTTTAATCGCGATATTCCTGGCTCTTGTCGTGCGGACTTTCATTTTCACTGGATACAAAGTGCCCACAAGCTCAATGGCTCCGACTCTTGTTCCCGGCGATTTTATTTTTGCTTATCGAATGCCTTTCGGATTTAAGATCCCATTGACCCAGGTCAAATTGGCCGTTCGGGCGCCTGAGCGGGGTGACGTTGTTGTTTTCACTTATCCGGATCAGCCCAGGGTCAGTTATGTGAAAAGAGTGATTGCTCTTCCTGGTGATCGAGTTCAAATCGAAAATGGTCAAGTCTTGATTAACGAAGAAAAACTGATGTACCGGGATCTGCCTCCCGAAAAATCCAACGATTTGCTCTCTGAGTTTATCAGTTCCGACCTTTTTAAAGCGGTCGAAGAAAAAGCTCCGGAAGGCTCTCGGGTTTTACTTTTTCAAAAAACCCAGAGGCAATCGCAATTTGGCCCTCTGATTGTGCCTCCGAATGAGGTCTTTTTGCTAGGGGATAATCGGGATTCAAGTGACGATTCGCGATACTGGGGCACTGTGCCGATTGAAAAAATCGAGGGTCGAATCGAATTTGTCTGGCTTTCCCTGAATTGGCAACAGCGAATCTGGGGAAATCGGATTCCCACTCTGCGCTGGGATCGGACGGGGCACTCCGTCCGTTGACTTCCCAAGCTCCCTTCGTTACCGTGAAACCCAATGCCCTCTCGCCTTTCATCTCTCCTTGATCTTCAATCGATTCCGCGCACTCAGATCGAATCCCTGTTTTCTTTTGCTGAATCTTTGAAGAAAAATCCGCGACCTGTTCGAAATCGTGGAGAATCCGTTATTCTCGCTTTTTTCGAAGCGAGCACCAGAACTCGTCTCAGTTTTGAAACGGCCTGTGTTCGTTCTGGAGTCGGACCTGTCCTTTTCGACGGCGGATTGAAAACAAGTTTGGAAAAAGGTGAGACTGTCGAAGACTCACTTCTCAATATGGCAGCCATGCGGCCCTCGGCTCTGATTGTTCGCTGTTCGGACTCCCTTGATTTGCCCCAATTGGCTTTGCAGCTCAAAGTGCCTGTGATCAATGCCGGCTGGGGTGTTCGGGCTCACCCAACGCAAGCTTTGCTGGATGTTTTTACTCTGAAATCCAAATGGAGTTCTCTGGAAGGAAAAAAACTTCTGATTCTGGGGGATGTCAAACACAGCCGAGTGGCTCATTCACATGTTGAATTGGCCAGCCATTTTGGGATCAAGCTGGGGCAGTGTGGTCCAGAAGGCTTCATCTCAGAGAATCCAATTTTTCAAACATTTCAAAAATTGGAAGATGGTCTTCAGTGGGCAGATGCAGTCGTGGCTCTTCGCTTTCAATTTGAAAGGCATGACTCGACCTTGCGTTTTTCCAAAGAGGATTTCCGCAATCTCTATGGCTTGAGTGTTAAATCCTTGCGCGCTCTCAAATCTGAGAGTTGGGTGATGCATCCAGGACCTATTAACCATGGAATTGAAATGGAAACCGAAGTCCTGCAAGATCCACGATGTTGTG
>JBGGMM010000102.1:0-3489 GCA_041288045.1 Pseudobdellovibrionaceae bacterium
TAGTGCTCATGCGCTCTCTGCCTGCAGCAGCAAGGGTGTTTCGATGAAGTTCTTCGTTGGAGAGATGTTTTAGGTTCATGTCTGACCTCCCAAAGAGGTTCTAGCATGAGATTTAAAATTCATTTTTTAAGCTTTTTTTAATGACGTTTTGCATTTGATAGATCAGTCCCAGAGATGATTGAAGAGTGTGAGAATCCATTCTAGGAACTTCAAAACAACTCTTCGATCCCGGGTACGAATCCATCAAAATCACTCAGTCAAAGAGATTTTAAAGACTCAAAAACCCTGTCAAACAATTCAAAAAATATTTTGAAAAGAACCTCAGTGCATAAAAAAAGGACTGCACTTTAAAGCAGAACTTTTTGACATCAATAATTTTTAAAACCCAGTGTTATTGGAACCAAATGATCCTAATCCATTTCACAATTTAACCGTTCTCTTTCAAAGGCCTGTTTGGCGTCGTAGTCAGAAAGGAGCTCGTCACGTTCATTTTTTTTCATTCCTTCGGAAAAGCTGTCACATTCAGTAGCCTTGATGTGATCGACCTTATCTGAATATCTGAAAACGTACCAACCGTAGGCAGCTGGATAGAGGCTTCTGGTGTCTGCAATATAGTAGCCAATTATTTTCTCAGTTGCCCGAGTCTCAACGGCAGATTTTATCACTTGGTTGGAGCAGGTATTTGTGATTTGAACGAGAACCTTCGAAACTGATTTTTCTTTCTTTTCATATTTCCCTGCCCAGTACACCCATTGATCCAAAAAATTACCTTCGCAGTAAAGATTCTTTGTTCGCAATTCAAGTGGCTCAACCAATTTGCAGGGTCCGTAAGTCGTGGTCTGAGAAATTTCCATTTCGCTTTTGTCCAGACAGTGACTTTGAGCGAAAGACGTCGAAAAGACCAAAAAGCCACAGCAGAAGGCAATCGCCGTTTTAAACATGAAATTCTCCCTTACCAAAATGTGGACGAGGTGTCCTTTTGTCTCTCAAAATACGAACGGTGGAGGCCATTACAAAAAACAGGCCAATCATTCTTTCTCTCAACGGAAAAATTCGCAGAAACCTAAATTTTTGAAAGAGGTCCGCAGTTTAGTCCCAGTGATTTAAACTGCTTCCAAAAACAAAAAGACCGGCTTTTAAACCAGTCCCTCGAGAAATCAATTTCAACACTCTCGACTGAGTGACAGCCCTGCAAAATCTTGCGCTGTCAGAACAGGCGAAATTGCGATGGGGCCACTCTTCTGAAATTTTCTCCGTGATTCGAATCAGCGGATATAATCGCAGGGGTAAAGAAGTTCTTCTGCTGTCATCGCGGGCGCACTGTGAGTCATCACACTTCCATTTTCATAGTACATCGTTGCCCCTGCGGTTCCCATAGAGTGACTGATCACATGTCCATTGCTGTAATACCAAGTGGCTCCCACGGTTCCGGCGGAGTGTGTGATGATTTTTCCATTGGAGTAATACCACGAGGCTCCCGTGGTTCCATTCGAATGAGTGATGATACGACCATCATCATAATACCAGGTAGCACCCTGAGTCCCCGCACTGTATGTGAAGACACGACCGTTGGGATGATAAAGAGTCTGCCCATTTCCTTTTTGAGCTATTCTGCAGAGCTGAGAAAGGGATCCCGTGACGGGACCATTCGATGTATTTTCTGAACATGTGTAAGTCTTTCCGTCTTTCACGAGCTCGAAGGTATCGGCTTGTGCCAGAAGGGATGTAAACAAAAATGCAAATGCGAAAAACGATTTCATGCTGTCTTCTCCTGTTGATTAAAAAAATCAATCGCCAAAATTTCCAGTTTCACAGGCCGAGGAACCGACGTAGGTTTTGCTAACGTCTGGTTTATAAAGGTAACCACCCACACAGGCATAGCCATTACCAATTCGCGCTTTCTGACAATCCGAATTGCCAACGTAGTCTTTATTGCCGTCAGGTTTGTGCAAAAAGCCGCTGACACAGGCGAAGCTCCCTTTGATGGTCGCATTTTCACAATCAGATTGGCCGACATAGGTCTGATCGCCATTTGGAAAATAAAGATAGCCACTCACGCAGACATAACCACCCCCAGCCTGCGAAACAGCTGAAGAAAGAACCAAAATGAAAAACAAAAATAATTTTCTCATGCATTCCTCCAGAAGCAAATTGTCACCACTCGATCTTAGTTTGCCAAAATTGTGCCACTGTCAGATCCGACATTTAAAAATGGAAATTATTAAAGATGAGAAAGACGAGTGATTATTTTCGGCGGAACAACCGCAGAACGCGTTCGCTGGTCAGGGAAACTTGGATTTCTAGGACAAAGAGATCCCAGTCCAGGGGGATGTGTTCGAGATTCATGCGTTCGGGCCATTCGATGAAAATCAGGCCTTCGTTTTCGGAGAAAAAATCCCAGAAGCCTGTGGTCTCAAGCTCGTCTTCGTTTTCCAAGCGGTAGAGATCGAGATGATCGAGACTGATGGAGAATCCTTGGTAGCGATGATGAATGGCGAAAGTGGGTGAGGCCACGTCGTGGAAGCCTCGGGACTTGGCGATGGTTTTGACGAATTCTGTTTTGCCAGCGCCTAAAGGGCCAGACAGTGCAACCACTGCTCTTGGAGTGAAATGTCTGGCAGCCTCGAGAGAGCTTTTGTGGAAGTCTTCAAGGCTTCTGACGTTGAAAACTTCAAGCAATTGATAATTGGGGTTTTCGCTTAGCGAAGACATTTTTTGATCTCGCGAACGGATTTTTCTAATCCCCATTCCAGAGAATAGCAAATGATGGAATGCCCGATATTCACTTCTTCCAGAAAAGGAAGGGTGGTGATTTCCTTTGTGGTTTTGAGATCCAATCCATGTCCCGCATGCACTGCCATCCCCAGTTCATGTGCGGCTTCTGCAGCAGCTTTCAATTTTCGCCATTCGCGCTTTTTGGCTTCACCTGAAAGTCTCACCCACTTGCCAGTGTGAAACTCAACGGCATCTGCTCCCACTTCAAATGAAGCTTTCACTTGCTGAATCGATGGCTCAATGAACATGGAAATTTCAATTCCCAGCATTTGAAGCTTTTCCACATTCGAGGCGATTTGTTTTTTATTTTTTTCCACATCAAGCCCGCCCTCAGTGGTGAGCTCTTCTCTTTTTTCCGGGACAAAGCAGGCCCAATCCGGTTTGTATTTGCGGGCCAATCGAACCATGGCGGCCGTTGAGGCCATCTCAAGATTCAGAGGCACTTTGCAATGCTTGCTGAGGGTGGCAAGATCTTTTTCCTGAATGTGGCGTCGATCTTCTCGGAGATGAATGGTGATTTGCTCAGCCCCACCTTGAATGGAAAGCTCGGCCATTTTCAAAAGATCCGGGTAGGCCGTGGTTCCGCCTCGCACTTGGCGAAGAGTGGCAGCGTGATCGATGTTCACTCCTAAGCGGATTTTCTTTTTCATGCGTTGCCGCTTTCCTCACTGAGATGCGATTCGAGAAATTCAGCAATCTCGGCGGCAAACTGAT
>JBGGMM010000103.1:0-25176 GCA_041288045.1 Pseudobdellovibrionaceae bacterium
AAGAGCCAATTGCTTTCCAAGAGTTTTGCACTTGGGCCGTCAAATTGCCACTCTCGGTTTTCGTTGGCCATGTTGACCAATTTGTCGCCCTCTTGATTTAGGACAAAAATCTCTCCCTTGATATACAGGCGGTAAGCCAAATCATCGGAACTGAGCGGTTTCACTTCGGTGTTTGATTGAACAAAGTCATTGCTTGCATTTTCATCGGACCAGGCCTGAGCCCCAATCAAAACGAAGAAAAGAATTAAGAGTGTTTTCATTGTATTTCATTTTTAAAAAAAATTGGTGTTGTCCCTAGGGTTCTTCTAGAGATTGACGTGAATCATCTCAATGGTTGCATCCTCAGATGAAAAATCTGAATCTGATGTCTGCTGCTTGCGACCATAGAATGCCGTCGCCCCAATGATCACCCCAATCAAGCAGGCGACAGCCAAGCGGGCCCATTCACGTGGAGTTCGACTCTGGAATTCCTGGCGAAGGAATCTTTTCCACCGCGCCACTTCTATCTCTGATGGTTTTCCATGATCCATCGATTTGAAGAGATTTTTCAGTTCTTGATCGTTCATGACCACTCCTTTTCAAGAATCAATCGAATCGTTTCTTTCGCTCGGTGCAAGTGACTTTTTATAGTGCCTTCAGGTTTTTCGAGGATTTCAGCGATTTCACGAGTCGTGATTTCTTCATCGAAATAAAAATACAGAATATCTTGTTGGATTTGGGACAGGCGACTGATGATGGCCTTTAATTTTTGACCTTGATCCAAATTCTCCAGCTCCAGGTGAAGGTCGGTGTTTGCAGGCAAATCGATGGCTTCATCTAGAGGGTCCAGTGGTTTCGTTTTGCGCAGATTTTCACGCCAAATATTTTGGGCAATTCCAAGAGCAAAGGCAATCAATGGTCCTTGAGCTGAATCAAAGCGTTGCGCAGTTCCAATCAGACGGATGAAGGTTTCTTGAGTTAAATCACTTGCTAGGTCGCTAGCGCCTTTATACTTAAAATAGCGGTAAAGGCGGGGTCCAATCTCTTCGACCACGCGATCCCATTTCTGAACATCCATACGAGGAATTGTCATTCAGTTTCAGTTTGGTTGCAAAAAATGAAAAATATTTTTTCGGGGGGAGGATTGGGGAAAAGCTCTCCGGAGTGCAAGCTCCGGAGAGAGATAAAAATCACTTTAATTCGCGGTTGAATTCATAGCTGGCAGATCGACGGTGGCTTTATTTTTACCAGGTGCACCCTCTGGGCTCTGGATTGTTAAAGATCCGTTGAAATAGTAGCCACCCTGAATGCCTGATTGAGCCAAATTGATCGAAATTGTCTCCGAAATATAAGCTTCACAGTGATCTTCGGTGAGGTGAACCAAATCAGCTTGGCATTGAACAGGATAGGATTCAAAGCAGCCTTTCAGTTTTAAACTGAATTCGTGGTTTTCACAGCCACCGCCGTAAGAAACATCGATCAAAACATTTTTTCCTGTGGCATCTAGGCGGGCACCGCGGATTTCAGTCGCTTGTGAATTCAAGGCCATTGCCATCAATCCAAGCGACAGGGTGAGCATCATTTTCATGGGGACTCCTTTTATTTGGTTATGAAAAAGAGTCCCTGTTTTATCAGAGGGATGGAAAAGATCCGCCTGTCATAATTTAGACAGGCAAATTTTGCAAAGCCGGATGAGTGGCATTTTTTTTGATAACTCAATCTGAAGAAATGAAAAATCGCCCCATCAACCCACAGAAAAGAGAACAGTTCAGTCCGCGCCGGGCTTGGGGCCGAATTAGGGCCAACTGTCTAAGATCTTTGCTGTTATCGGCATTATTTGGACTGATCACAATTCGGTCTTTTCAGGCCGGAGCCTGGGTTGGCTTGAGTTGCAATCAAGTTCATTCTTTGACCTCAGCTGAAGCCAAGCTTGTTTCCCAACAACGAGAATCGCTGGCGAACTTGGACGAAGCGGGGATCCGCAAAGCCTTTTACTCTTACTTGAATAAATATGGCTCAAAAGCTCCAAAACAAATTGATGTCACGGATTCAAAAGGTCAAGTGCAACGGATTGATTTGCCCGAGAATCTCAAGAAGCAATTTGATCCTATTTATCAATTGAATCGGTCTGTACTTGGAATTTTCGGTGAAATATTTGAATTTCAGTGGCGTCCTGAGCAAAGAAAAATGATTCTGGCCTCAGATCAAAAGCGCCAAAACGAACTTCGCACAATCACCGAGAGAAAGTTAAAAGAGTCTCAGGCAGAAGATTTGGGAGCAATGCAGGCATTGATCGCTAAATGCCTTCCGGTCCGGACTCTCGATGATCAAATAGTTCTTGTTCGGGCTTCATTGGTTTCCAGGGGACGGCTTAACGGGTTTGAGCAGGCCGTTTTGCATCGGTATCAGCAAATGGGGATGAAGACCGTTGACTTTGTCTATCGATTGTCAGGCCTTGAAAAAAAACGTCCACTGACCGGCGCCACGATGATTGATGAAGTTGTTTCTATCCTCAAACAAGGAAGGGGATACAATATCAATCTCGCCTTTGATCCGAAGGTTTGGGCGCTTGAACTGCAACTCATGGCCGGTTACTACCGAAAATTTCAAGATGCCAAAACTTCGGAAGAAAAGGCCAAAATCATTGGCGAGGTCAATCAGGGAGTGGATCCCTTTCAACCTTTTAGCGGTGTTGTGACAACCGATTTTCTTGTACCCAATGGTCATCCGACGGAAATCAAAAGATATTTCCACAATCCCTATGAAGATCCCTTGGGCTTTTTGAATCTGCCGGCCAAAAATGAATATCTGTTGCGGCTGAAAATGCTTTTGCAGGTCGCTCGTGAATTGTCTGCGGACATCCCCTTGGAAATTCACGCTCATACAAAAGTCCATATGCGGCTCTATGGGCAAATGGGATTTGGACTTTTCAGGGAAACAGAAAATCCCCTCTATCCTGGGGTTCCAGTCTATGTGCTTCGCGGAGAAAAAACGGAAGTCGTTAAAAAGGTCACCGCGATCCTTGAGAGGTTTCAAGAATCCGAATGATATTTTGGCAACAATGTTTTTCATGGATATCGAGATTGGCAAAATCATCCATGGCTAGGACATACAGAAAGCTTCCATACATCATGGCATGAAGCGCGCTGATGACTTCATCTAACTGTTGCGGTTTGGTGCGTTTGAAGGCTGGATCTGCTCTAAGGATGGAAGTCAGACGTTCTCGACCGACATCACGGGCGCTATCAATAAAGTTTTTGGTTTTTTTGATTTTAGTTCCGGTTTGAAACATCACCAGTCCCAAGCGTGATAATTCTGGAAAACGGCGGATCCATAGAAACATTCCTTGCACCACGCCAAGGACACGACGGGCACCAGCTTCGGGACAGTTGGCAAGTGCTTCTAAAGTACAGGCTTGGCCCGTCCTGCTCCACTGGACGATCAAGTCGTAAAATATGTCTTCCATATTTGAGTAATGATAAAAAAGATTCTGTTTTGACAGTTCTGCTTGTCTGGCGACTTCAGAGATTGTCAGGCTCCCGTATCCACCTTCGTTCAGCATCTTCAGGCTGGCCTTTAAAATCTTATCCTTGGTCTTATTTTCGCTGAGCATGACAAAATTTTAGTCGATATTTAGATTTTTTACAAAGGTAAAAACTAATTTTTACGAACGTCAAAATAACGATTATAACCGTCTCACAACAAGCCAATAAGGGCTTAAAACAAACGAACAAAGGAGTTTATATGAAAACAATGAAAACGATTTTGATGGCAGCTACAGTCACTTTCTCGCTGCAGTCTTTTGCTACTCAATGCTGGGTTGTCGGGCAGAATCCCCAGGATGCTTCGACATACGATCAATTGCTCAAATATATTTCTGCGACAGAATTTGCAAAGAGCGACATTCTCTTCAAGAATGATGAGTACATGGTGAGCAAGTCTGTCGATGAAAAAGGAAATCTTTCTTTGGCGACTTCTAAACCCGAAATCAAGTTTCTATCTGCAGCTGCAACAGGCGGCCAAGATCGGGCCAATTTGCTGGATGGAAATTTAAAAGTTTCAATTATGTGTACAAAATAATTCGACAGATCGGCATGGAATCAACTCTCATCCCACCCCAATCCTTGGGAGTTAGCCATTGCCGATTTTTCTTCAGTGACAGAGCAGGTCTTGTATTTCGGTATCGTCAATCGGCGTAGCAAGCTCACAGATTTTCTGATCCAATCCAGTGAAAACATCCCAGTCGTTGAATGGAGTGGTAGCCTTGCCCTTCACTACGCCAGCCAATTTCCAATTGCTGCCGATGCGAACGAAAAAGGGGGCACCGCTATCGCCCTCCTGCACTCGCGAGCTAGAGGTGCTTCGAAAGTATCCTGAGCCATTCCAATTGAGCCGGTTCAAATTGGCTGATCGCTTGGTATCCAAATTCGTCAGATCAGCCCAGGGGTTGATGCTAAGGACGGTAGGCGCGTAGGTGGTCAGGCTGGCGGCAATCCCGCGTAATTCCTGCTGGGAGATCACAGCCATCATCGGCAGAGAGTCGGTCAGGGGTGAAGAGAGACGGACGAGGGCCAGATCCTCTTGGGGGCCGATCTGTGTTTGAAAACCCTGACTATTGATTTTCGCGGTTAGGTTTTTGGTAAAAATAAATTTTGCCGATTGTCTCTGCTTTGGATTCAGAACATAGCCGACCCGGCCAACTGTTCCATCAGGCTTGGTGACAAATTTGTATTGTCCGGTTTGAATGTCGACGGTTTGGGATTTCAGCACGTGGGCATCTCGCAAGCAGTGGGCGGCAGTGACGAGGACCAAAGGATGCACAAAGCTGGCATTGCAGAATGCGGGAATCATGGATCCATCTTGGGGATCGCGTCCATCGGTGCTAATCAAGACATTGAAATGAAATTCTTCATCGACGGCAGGTGACGAGTGTGTCAGGGCCTGAACTGTGATTGAAAGAGCTAACAAATAGATAACGAGCAATGAAGTTTTCATGGATCCCCCTGGGCTCGAAATTAGTCGGTGGGGTGGGGATGTCAAGGAGCGAAGCTTTTTATTTTGAAAAATCCATCTGTGTTGAATTAAAATGGAGGGGGCAGAGAGATCTGCCCTCAAGTTCAAGGAATTAAATCGATGAAAAAAACTTTGATCACTCGAGAACATTTCAAAATCATGCCGTGGAAAAATGGATCGGGTGTAACGGCAGAGATTGATATAGAACCCAAAGGGGTTGATTTTCGCGAGGGAAATTTTGAATGGCGTCTTTCCAGTGCCCGTATTGAAGATGAAAATCAGTTTTCGCGATTTCCAGGTTATGACCGGATCCTGACGGTCCTCTCGGGTGAAGGCCTGTTGCTGAACAGTCAAGAGTTGGGACCTTTCGAAATTTTTGAATTTCAAGGTGAAGACCCGGTTGACTGTGCACTGATCGAAAATCCTGTCGAAGATCTCGGGCTGATTTTCAAGCGAGAAAAATACAAATGCTCGATGCAGATTTTAGATGTTACGGGTCCCATGTATCTCAAGCTTGAGAAGGGAACTCATTTTTTTCTTTCCCTTTCTGGGCAGGCAAACGTCGCCGGCAGCGAATTGCAGCCTCCTGATTTTCTCAAAATCGAAGAGACCCCTGCCATAGAAATCACGGCGAAGATTTATCCCATCCATCTTTTGATGGTTCAGATCGGCGAAAAATAAACGGACCTCATCAACTGAAAGTAGGACTGGGTTTAATATCCAAGAGAATTTTTCCAGTCACGAAATCACCGGGCATAGAAACATGCTCATGGATGACTTTCCAATCACCATCAATCAAACGGTAGCAGTCGGTCAATCGAATCCAATTGTCAACGTTCTCTCCGGACGTGGTGGTGCCAGTCGTATGCGCCAAGCAGTGACTGAAACCTAAGTTCCCTTCTGCGATCACTGTCACTTCGTCGATTTCAGAACGGAAATCCTTGGTCACCTGAAAACACTCTTCCCAACTTTTTCGAAGCCCCTCTTTGTCGATCTCAAGCGCATCGCGAGCATCGTAAATCACCGCATCAGAAGTGTAAGCCGCCATGATCTGCTCAAGATCTCTTTCTTCGATAGCTATCGAGATGTTTTCAATCAATTGACGAATGTGTCCTTCGGCAGTGGATTCATCGATGAATTTGGCATGGGCCGAAGGTGATGTGTGAATTTCCATAGGATCCTCCTTAGATTCCAGCATCGGAATTGAAAGGAGAAAATGCAAGAACGAGACCTCTTTCGCCTCACTTGACCTTACGCCTTTGGAAAGTCACTTGCTTGGAGGCGCCCCTTAACATCTTCGGAATGGAGCCATCGCTCGGGACCAGCTGAGTTCCCATATTTTCAAGCGCACAGGAATCTGTCGCTAAGTAGGTAGAAAGGGAAGCACAAGAGTGCTGCCGAGGCCCTCAAGGAAATGCCGTCTCGTCATAGGATTGTATTTCATTGCGGTTATCCCCTGTTGCTTTCCTCAGTCGATTTAACTTTTCGGAATAAGAGGGCAAATCTGCAAGGCACATCGGTCTTATCGTTTAGATCTTGTTTAGTCGTGAATTCCGCGCTTCGAATTGAGACGGTGCTGTCGGAAATGATTCAAAGCATAACTTTCGAGAGAGCTACAAGTCTTTTGAATAAAGAGTTAAATTCCTGAGCATTATGACTATGGAAGTTAGCTACAGCCCTTTTTTAGTTGTTCTCTCAATTCTTGTCGCCATTCTAGCCTCTTATGTCGCCCTCAATCTCGCTTACAGTGTCACCCAAGCCAAAGGAAGGTCCCAGCTCACGTGGCTGACCTGTGGGGCCATCGCCATGGGCGTTGGGATTTGGAGCATGCACTTTGTCGGGATGCTCGCCTTTCACATGCCTGGAGTGGAAATGGCCTATGATGTGCCTTTGATGCTCTTGTCCGTGATTGTTGCAGTCATGGGAAGTGCCTTGGCGCTTTTTGTGGTCAGTCGTCCCGTTGTTCAAAGCGGATCTTTGATCTCGGGTGGGATTGCCATGGCGGCCGCCATCAATGGCATGCACTACATTGGAATGTACTCCATGAGAATGTCTGCCAGGATTCAATGGAACATCTATCTCGTTTTGCTTTCCGTTCTCATTGCGCTTGGAGCTTCGTTTGCGGCGCTCACAATTTCGATTCGATTGCGAAATAAACCCGACCGCTGGTCACTTCTCGTGTTGGCCAGTGTTCTGATGGGATTTGCGATTTCAGGGATGCATTACACGGGGATGGTGGCTGCGACCTTCATTCACGATGACTCGTTGAAAATCGATGACTCCAATCTTCTGGTCTCCTCCGGAGTGACGATTGCGACGATTTCAACAACTCTTCTGATCTTGGGAATCGCTTTGGCGAGTTCCATTGGACTCAGAATTTTGGCATTTCGACAAAAGAGAAACGAAGAAGTGCTTGTCACAAGCGAAGAAAAATTTCGTGTTCTCGTGGAGGCCGTCAAAGACTATGCGATCATCATGGTGGATCCCCATGGATTGATCACGACCTGGAATTCAGGCGCCGAGAAAATCACCGGCTATCCCGGTGAGGAAATCATCGGGAAGCACATTTCAACGCTCTATACGAAAGAGGATATTTTGGCCCACGTTGCGGATATAGAGCTCACCATCGCTCGAGAAAAAGGGCACTTTGATGGGGAAGCCATTCGTTTGAGAAAGGACGGCTCCAAGTTTTGGGCGAATGTGGTGATTGATCCGCTTTACGATAAAGAGGGAAAGCTCACTGGCTTTTCAAAAGTGACTCGCGACATCACCCAGCTGAGAGAAGCTGAAGAACGCACAAGAAGCATCAATGAAGAGCTGGAGAAGCGCGTGGAAGAGCGCACGCTGGCTCTTCAGGAGCGCGAATCGCAGCTGAGGACCATCACCAATGCCATTCCTATTTTGGTGGCCCAGTTAGATAAAACAGAGCGATTCTTGTTTGCCAATGACTCTTTCTGCGACTGGTTTCATCGCCACCCCAGTGAAATGAAGAAGCTGACGTTCAAAGATGTTTTGGGAGAGGAGCGGTATCCAGCGAACAAGATCTTCATCGACAAGGCTCTCGCTGGGGAAACTGTCAGCTACGAGCGGAAATCACAAAGCGGGACAAGAGAGTCGATTTTAAACATCACTTTCGTGCCGGAGTTTGATCAGGAAAAACGCGTGAAAGGTTTCATCATCGTTGCCGGAGACGTATCCAAGTACAAAGAGATCGAAGCGCAATTGAAAAGTGCGAAAGAAGAAGCTGAAGTGGCGAATGAAACAAAAAGTGCTTTTTTGGCCAACATGAGCCACGAGATCCGAACTCCCCTTGGCGCTGTGATCGGTTTTTCAGAATTGATGTTGGATGGGAAGATGTCTCCCTCGGAAAAACTCAATACCATCGAAATCATCAAGCGAAATGGCAGGCTGCTTTCAACGATCATCAATGACATTCTGGATCTCTCAAAAGTCGAAGCGGGAAAATTGGAAATTGAAAGAGTCAATGTGTCCTTGCGCGAGCTTTTGAATGAAGTCGTGGTTCTTCTGAATCTCGAAGCCGCCGGCAAAGGCATCAAGCTGATTGTTTCTTCAGAAGGGATCGTTCCGGATATTATCAAAACGGATCCAATCCGACTCCGGCAGATTCTTTTCAACATTGTGGGAAATGCCATCAAGTTCACTGAGAAAGGGTCTGTCAATCTGAGCGTGAAACTGGCGCCATCGGATGTTTCAAAGCTCTTGTTTGTCGTCAAGGACACCGGTACGGGTATTGATCCTGAACAGGCGGCCCGCTTGTTTTCTCCGTTCATGCAAGCAGACGTGACCATGACGAGAAGATTTGGTGGCACGGGCCTGGGGCTCGCTCTTTCCAAGAAACTCGCCAATGCACTTGGTGGGGATGTTGTTTTGAAGGAAAGTCAGTTGGGAGCAGGCAGCACCTTTGCCATCAGCATCGACCACGGACAGTCGCAAGAAGTGCACTTCAACAATGTGGAAGAAGCTCTGGAAACAAATGCCAAAGTCATTGATTTTTCCCCGCGCGACCGGGCCACCACGCTTTCACGCCTGAAAGTGCTCATTGTGGATGACAGTCCCGATAATTTGGCGCTTGTGAAAAGAATCCTGACAATCGCCGGTGCGAGCGTCGAGACAGCTGGCAACGGCCAGGAAGGCGTCGAAAAAGCGCTGAGCGGAGATTTCAACTTGGTCTTGATGGATCTTCAGATGCCCGATATGGATGGTTTTCAAGCGACCGAAGAATTGCGAAAATGTGGGTTCGACCGTCCCATCATCGCCCTCACGGCCCACGCCATGAAAGAGGAACGAAAGCGATGCCTGGATTACGGATTCACTGATCATCTCACGAAGCCTGTGGACCGCGATGTCCTTATTCAGATGCTTTCGTCCTATCCGGCTTAAAGGCCTTCCTTAAAGAGTCGGAATCGCCTGATCGATCCAGTCCAGATATTCGATGGTGTTGGTGTAGATGCCTTCTTGATCGCAGGACAGACTGCCGCGGCTGGTGACTCCGAAGAGATAGTCAGTCTGATCCTTGTGAAGGAAAACGGGACCGCCGGAGTCCCCATTGCAGGTTCCCTGGCCTTTTGATTCATCCAATCGGAATTCTTTCAAGGTGAAGCCTTGGATCTTGGCATGGGCGGAGCGCAAAACACCGTCGCCGCTTAAGACCAGCTCGTAACAGAACTCCAAGCCATTGTCGCAAACAAGACGACCGTCTTGAATTTCATTTTTGATTTTCTTCTCGCTCATGGAGCTGACGTCAACTTCATTGGTTTGAGCTGCGACAGCGCCGAAGCCAGCCATGATGACTTCGGTGCCGCGATCCACTTGCTTTTCATCCTGTAAGAGGACAGCAGGTTTGTATCCGGCAGGCAGAGCCCCTTCGAATTTGATCAAAGCGATGTCATCCTGATCGAGATTGTTTTGTTGATGGGTCCTGTAGCCTTCGTGAACTCTGGAGCCGATGGCTTTTCGAATTTCGCTGACTGGTGAAGACACATCAAGAGAAAAAAGAATTTTCAAATTTCCAGCAGAACCCAAAACGCAATGAGCAGCAGTCAGAACGATGTTTTCCCGAATCAAAGTTCCAGTGCAAATAAAGTCATTGGCCTCATCCCAAACAGCAACAACGGAAGCACTCAATGCGTCTTGCTCAGAAACCTTTTGACCACCAATCACAGCCGGACCTGAAGCCGCTGAAAGCTGGGATTGATGCCGCTTCAAGCAAGAAACCAGAGCCATCGACATCATGATCAAGGACAACAATAAAATCCGCATAAATTCTCCACTTTTGAGGGATTGGTTTTATTTTCGACAGGTACTGACAGTCAATGCCGGTTCTTTTAGTGCTTTGATTGGGTTGTTGAGAAGTGAATTAATTACTAGATTTGTCGGGAGGTTTCTTGAATCTCAAACTTATTTTGCTCCAGGAGTGCCGGCCTTCGTTTCAGCTTCTTGCAACAATTGATAGTGGCGTTCGACATTCAGTTTGTTTCCATTCCAATGGGCTGGCTCCGACCTGGTTCGAAGTGTTGTCTGTTCATAGGGAGGGTCAGGTCTTTGATAATTTGGAAATTCGATTTTCCCATTTGGAAAATATTTATTAAATGTGCGCACAACCTGTTCGGCGCATTCGAGTTCTTCGCAAAACCTGTAATAAGATTCAGGTAATGCTTCGAATTGGTTTTCCATTTCTTTTCTGGAAATGGAAGGGCTATAGGGAATGGTCATGACTGGATAATGGGCATTGTAAGTCCGAAAGAGATGATCAGGTAAGTGGCTGGGGATTGCAATACCAAAGATCTCTCTCGGTAGTCCGGACTGATTCAAAAGATCAACGATTTTTCCCGCACAATTATTAAAAAGGATATCGTAACCCTTATCATCTTTTTTTTGCTGTCGAAGCGAAATGATCTCATTGATATTTTTGATCAGAGCCTCTTTATTTTTTGGCGTCACTTGAAGAGGAATTCGTTTGATCTCGCGCTTCTCAATATTCATGTACTGATTCACAACGGATCCGATATCTGTAAAATCAGATTTGAGGGGAAGAGCAAAAAGCCCGACAGTGGTGAAGCCAATCTGATGCGCCAAAGATTTTGGTTCATAGTTGTTGGTTGTAAAAGCTAAGACAGGGTCGGTTGAAGAGCTTCCGTTTTTTTGGATAATTCTTAAAAAGCTATGCCCGAAGGCACACTGAAAGTTATTTTCACAATTGCCTGCCAATAACACTTCAAAGCCAACAATCTGATTGGCATCCAGTTCTTGCGCTGATGACCCAAGTGATATTAAAAAAATCAGAAAACAGAGCAGCTTCCGCATACTTAATTATCGGCTGGTTAAAATTCATTCTGAAGATTTGAGATGGCCATTGCTCCTATTGATGGACGAACATCTAGTTAATTCTTACTGCCGAGTGGGTGATCTGAAAAGCTAGACGTACGATTCTCAATCGAGGGGCAGGCATCGGTCACAACTTGGAATCGGTTTTAATGGCACTTTATACATGTTTCATAGTCTGAAACAGCGTTTCACCGAATTCATTTACAAGCTTTGTACCCCTTGTTAGATATTGTTCATGACAAACTTCAAAGAATATTTAGAAAGCCAGTTAGAGCAAAGAAAGGCTAGAAATCCGCGATATTCCTTACGGGCATTTGCTGGAAGCTTAGGAGTCAGTCCTGCCCAGCTCTCACAAATGCTATCTGGAAAAAGGGTTATCACTCTGGAGACTATTAGCAAAGTCAGTGATCGTCTTGGGATTTCGCCAATTGAAAAGCAGGAATTTATGAAGGCTGAGTTTTTCAGCCCAGCTCCTGATAGAAAGTCACATCAGTTAAAAGAAGATCAGTTCGCGCTGATTGCGGACTGGTATCATCTGGCAATTCTTAGTCTTTGCCATCAGAAAAATGCGAAGAATGATTCTTATTGGGTCGCAAAAAAATTGGGCCTCACAGTGGCTGTTGCAAAAGAAGCTCTGCAAAGACTGAATCGCTTGGACTTGATCGAAGTGGGTTTAAAGCTCAAACAAAAGACTTCGCCTCTGTCTGTCATTTCAGCTGCTCCTTCGCCCGCGATTCAGAAGTTTCATCGGCAAGTCCTTCAGTTGGCCGAGGAAAAATTGGTGTCAGTTTCTCCAGAGCAGAGAGACTATTCAGCGGTGACCTTTAATGTTTCACCAAAAAATATAAAGAGAGCCCGGCAAATGATTGAAAAATTTCAGAGTGACATGAGTGATTTGCTTTCAACCCAAGAAGAAAGTGAGACCTACATGCTCAGCTGTCAATTTTTTCCATTAACTATAAAATCCCAAGGAGAGAAATAATGAAAATACAAATATTACCATTCGTAATGCTACTGGCTGTGGGTTGTGCCTCAAAGCACGTTGGCTATGAAGGTTCTTCAATTTCAGGATACAGAGATATGAAGATTACCGCTGAACGAATCGAAGAGCTGTCAGACGAAACAAACCATTTTTACTCGTTAACAGTTGAAAATACCGGTTCTGAGTGGCTGCGAATTGATGAGGCCGATCTTGAATTTACAAATTCTGAAATGGCTTCGCATCGATTGATTGTTGGCCATGATTTAAAAGCCTGGCTGCTTTCCAATGAAGAAAGACAAGCTTTAGAAGCTCAAAACCATCGTATGGTCCTAGAAGGAATTGAATGGGCATCCCTCGGGGCTTTGGCCATTGGAGTGGTCTCACGAGACAAAAACCTGATGATTGCTGGGGTTGGTGGAGTTGCTGGGACTGGGATTTACAAGAGGACTGACGAGATTCTCAAGGACAAGCGCAAAACTGAAACAGCAAAAATGGTTCCTGAATCTCATATTTATAGCGGCTTTACAGTCCCTTCTAGTGGCTTTACTCGAAAATGGTTTCTTGTACATGCTCCTAAAAATTCGCTCAGCGAGACGGCCCTTTTGACGGTCAAGACAGTCGAAGGAAAAGAAAGTGTTTATAGACTCCAACTGAAAAAACAAAAATCAGGTCAATCTATATGAAAAGTAGCTTTTTAACAGTGGCTCTTATTTTATTGACGGAAACGATCTTAGCCAATGGAAACAGAGTAGGAAATGGTGGGGACATTATTCAATGCCAAGGCAAAAGCCCACAAGTCCTCGATTTTTACGAGACTTCAAGAATGATACCTGAGTCCGACGAAGAACCACTTCAGATATTGAAAAAGGTCTATCAAAAATTAAAAGAACGACATCCCAAATTAGGTGAGCAGTACCTGAAGCGCGCCGATTCGATTCTTTCTGAAGTGGAGTGGTCAAAAGCAGCACTCAAGGAAATTGACGATTCTGAGGAACTATTCCGAATTCCAAAGGACTGTCAATTGAGCCAAGTGGCCATGCGAAAAATAAAGAAGCTTCCACTTTCCATGAATTTTATGATCGATAAATCTCTTTGGGAAAATTTAAGCTCAACCCAAAAGGCCGGTCTGCTATCACACGAAATCATCTATGAGCATTTCTCAAAACTTGGTGAGTCCAACTCAAGAAAGGCTCGAGAATTTAATGCCTTTCTCTTCAGCGAAGATTTCAAGAACTCAACACCAAAGCAGATTCGCAAAGTTTTAGAGAAATTTGAAATCTCTGTGGATTAGAAACAAGCCAACTTTAGCCACCAGCGTCCAGAAACAGGACCTGGTACCCCGACGAAGGTGGATGGGTTTGTAAAATGTTGGTGAGTATCTCATCGAAGGTCCAACTCAAAACGAGAATATCGTAGTCATGCGGATTTATTCATCGATAGATTGGTTTTGATGAAAAAAATCAAAGCACGTTATCTTGCCATTTTCGCGGTCCTACTCGGCATCGGTGCAGGGCTTTTGATTTTCACGAATGCTGATACTCAACAACCGGCTTTCGATAAGAACCTGACCTTTTCCGCCATCGCTCCTTTTTCGACAGATGAATATCTGAAGCTGGCTCATGATGTTGGCGATGTGAATGGTGACAATGAAATCAACCGTGTGATTCGTGATCACAACTATCAAACTCTGTATGACAGATCTTGGAAGGCCGAGCTTGATCCTTCAGAGTACCAGGTTCCCGAACAGGTCGAAAAAGCAAAGATTAAAGCCCGTCTGGCTCTGATTCGTGCCATTCCTGATCTCACCCTCCATTATCTCGCTCCGCTGTTGGTGAGTATGCGAAGAGAGTTGGCGAACTTTGGCTTTGAGGTCGACCCCCCGATCACGGTGCACGACAGAACCGTGGTCATTCTCGGCGCCAAAGGCACAGCGGCTCTGACCGCAGTGGGGAAAATTCTCAATCGAAACTATTATCAATACGGAACCTACACGGTCTTGGATCCTCTGTTATCGCTGGGAGATCGGGACACCATGGGAGCCTTTGGCCGACTCGGAAATTGGCAGAGGATGAATGTCGACATTTTCCTGATGACAAAGTTGGGAACCGTGCGAAATACCGACAACGTCTTCTTGCATGAAAGCTACCATGCACGCACCCATTATCACATCATTTCCGCTGATCCCAAGCTTCGCGCCAGAGAGTTGGATGCCGGGAAAGTGGAACCTCACATCGCCAAAAAATACTTTGCACCCACGGTCGAATACGGAAGTAAAGGTTTCATCATGGATGAAGCCAACACTCAACGAGTCTCCTCTCAGGCGGGAATGATTTTCAGCGATTACGCTTTTGCAGCGAGCGCGGCTTCCATGGAAGTCAAAATTAGTCTCTTCAATGATCTTCAAACCGGTGCCCTGAAGTATGAGACGGATGCGAACAAGGTCTGGCCTGGGGCCAAAGGGCTCGTCATTTACAATGACAATGGCTATTTGATTATCCCGAATGGGAGCATCGCCATGGGAAAAGCGGCGATTGAAAATTTTCTTCGGAAAAGTATCACCAAGTCCATGCGTCTGCAAAATTTCATTGTGCTGAGGTTTCGCAATATGAAACCGGGGACGATGTCTCCACGCCAGACGGCCCACCTCAACCTTCAAATCATCAAGCACTCCAATCTGTTGAAATTCTCGACATTGAGAGCTCACCCGCGGCTTTTTGGTAAGCTTTTGGCGACCCCGATTGAAGTGCCCGACAAAACTCGAATTGCACCCACCACAGCGGATATTCAGAAATACTTTGGCTATGGTGGTGAGCCACAAAAAGCGGCGGCTTTCCAAGATGCTTTGATGATCCCCAAAGAAATGGGCGTGAATTTTTCAAAAGTACAAAGTGCCGATGGAAAACCTCTTTCACCGGCGGCCGTCAATCGCTTGGCCCATTTGGACCGAGTGATGAATCAAGAACACACCGGAGAACATTTCACGGCAGCTGAAATCGCGGCTCTTCCGCCAGCAAATATTTCTCAAAGTTTTGCCGCCAAGCTGAATGTGGGAATGAAAGCCGTCGGACCGGCTGGCGCTTTTCTTTTCGGGAAAGAAGCGCTCGCAGCCCTTGAAGCAGGAACTTTCTCAAATTTTATCCAGCACACAGCGATTGGCGGATTTGTTTTTCTCGGTGGATTGACAGTTGTGAAAGTCGTCGCTGGAGCTGCCATTGCCGGGCCCATCGGCGCGGCTTTGGCCATTGGATCGACCTTGGGTGAAGTCATTAACATGACCGTCAATGCGACCACCACACCGGATGATGCCTTGAGATTTGTGAAATGGGTCAATTCGGTGGGAGCAGCGTTGGGATCCAATCTGCAGAGATTTATTTTGGGTGCGGCCAATGTGGGGCAGGACAGTTTCACTGTCGCCACTCGTGATGTTGGTTATTTTGCTGGCTACAAAGGAACTTTGGGAGCTGCAACAATTCTGACCTCAAGCAGTGTTCTTTCAACGCCAGAAGTGGTGAATCAGAACATTCTCAATACTCTCAATCTCGATCAATTGGATATCAGTGCCAATGCCGGTCTTCAGCTGGATTACCTCTTAACAGCGCCATCCCCGAAAACGGCAGTCAATGTGAGTAGCAAGATCGCTCCGATTCTCAACTGGAGAAAAGCCGGTATCAAATTGCGATTTGTCTGCTCAGCTTGGATGTTTTTGAAATCCAATCCTTCGGCCACTTCACCGGATGCTGAAAATCGGAAAATCTGCGCTCAAAAGGCGCTGGAGGCCTTCGAGTCGACAAAGAAAACTTTTGAAGCCAGTGATATTCCAATCCAATTGTCCTACAGCTGGGAAATAGAGAGAGGCAAGCCCTATGCCGAATTGATCGGTCGAGGCATCATTTCAGCTCAACAAAGACAAGACAACGCCAATGACATCGATGCGATGCCAGCCATTGAAGTGACTAGTACCTATTTCGTTCGAAAGTCCTTCACGGAAACTTGTCCTCCGACTTTGCCAACAAGTTGCGGAAGTCCCACCTCCACGGTCACAGTTTCCTATCTCTGCATCAACTACCCCAATTACTGTCCCGGTGGCGTGATGAAATATCCGCCCATGTGCACATGCGGAATCGGAAAAACTTGCTACTGGCCTTGTGAGTGCCGGGGCCTGGGTGGGGTGCCAGGAAATCCTGTGATACCAACAAATTGTGCCACGAAAGAGCAATATGATAATCCCACTCTCTATGCGACGAGCAATCGCAATTTTTGTGGCTGTATCGTTGGTTGGGATACGACCAAGCCCTTTGTTCCGAAATCTTATCGGGTGATAGCTCCGGATAAAGCCAAGAATTGGCTGAAGACAAAGTATTCAAATCCATTGAACACTTGGCAAATCACCGTGGGTATCACACCATTTTCAAATTCTTCGTTGGCTCTCAACAACACGCAAGACGTGCATCACTCTCGCTACACAGCGAACACCGCCATGTTTGATGCCTTGACCATGACGGCTCAAACTTTTACATCGCTTGGAAAAGTGACTGTCAATCCAACCGATTTTTTCAGCCAATACGGATATATTTCCGTGACTTCAGATGCTCCAAGGTTGGGGCAAGTCGTCGCTCATCAAATTGGTCATCTTTTCGGAGCCGTTCACGAACGAGCCACTTGGGCGAGCGGAAGTTTCTACACAGCTCAATACACCAATCTCGTCAATCGAGAATCGGCGGCCGAAACCACCGATTTTATGAGCACAGGATTTCTTTCAGCTGCAAAGACTCTCGCCTTTAGCTCGAGCGAACCGACGCCGGCGAAGCCTGTCCCCGTCGGCAATTACAATCGCAACAATCGCAACCAAGTGATTCGCACACTGATGTTCCTGACAAAAAATCAAATCATTGAGCGGCCCACCGATGTGGCGATTTCATACCAAGGTGTGAAGACGGACACGCCGCCACCACCGGTGATCAATTTTGACATGGCCTCCAACGCCACTTTGAGTCTGACAAATCGACGAATTTCCTATGACATTAAAAGTTTTATCCCAGTCTCAGCGATTGTTTACACTGTCGATGCCGGGGCTGAAACCCGAGTAGCGGCAGGAACAGATATTCTGCTACCGTCGAGAATGCCGGCGGGACGGCATACATTGTACGTCGACGTGATAGATGCATCAGGTGGAACTCAGACTTATACCCAGCCTTTCAACTGGAATCCGTCGCAAGTAATGGCGCCGATTTTGTCGACAGTGATTGAGTGAAGAGAATAGAAACAAGAGGTCCTCATATGAAAAGAAGAACCGGAATCCTATTGATGATTTTCTTGACCAGTTCTTTGGCACAAGCAGGAAGCATCAGTGCCTCGAAAATCACCAGCTTGGTGGCGACCAATAAAGATGCCTATTTAGTGGCTTTCGGAAGGGACATTACCTCTTCGCCTTCTTGTGCCACAGTCAAAAGGCGCTTTTCTTTCAAGGTCAGTACACCTGCAGGAAAAGCGATGCTCGCCACTGTTCTGACAGCGCAAGTGGCAGACTCTGCGGTTTATGTCACCGGTGACGGGACTTGCTCTGTCTGGTCGGATTCGGAAACTGCCAAGACAATTGAAATCAGAAACGTCATCACAACTGGAAATACGACACCAATCGTTCGCTAAAGAAGGGGACTCTCATGAAAAAATTAATTTTGATCTCTTTGATGACTTGGATGATGGCTCCTGTCGCCATGGCTGGATCTCTTTCTTCGACAAAAATTGCCAGTGTCTTAGCTGGCGCCAGCAATCTTTACTACGTGAACTTTGCCACAGCCATTGCGGGGCCACCTTCTTGTGTCACGACTTACAACAAGCGATTTGTCTTTAACATCAGCACAGCTCCTGGAAAAGCCATGCTCTCAACATTATTGATGGCCCAGTCCTCTGGGGCGCCAGTTTCCATTTCTGGCAATGGAGCATGTGCTGACGCTGCGGGGACAGAGTCGATCAAATACGTCACTCTGCCGACAGTGAACCGATAAGGCGGCAGCCCCCACAGATAAAGGCGTTTACTCTTGAGCCTTCAACCACTCTGAAGTTAACCCGAGCGTTTCCGCCCATTGCTTCACGTACTCCCGGTCCACCTTGGTAAAACTCAAAATCTCACGAACATCTGAAATATGTTTTTCGGATGTTCCCATTTTATAGAATTCGAGCTTTTTTAAAATAATATCTTCGGGTGTGGCGATATAGACTTCAAACCCGGGGATCACTTCTACTTTTTGTCGGCGACCTAATTCTGATTTTGAAATTTCGGAGGTCTTATTTAAAACGATATCAATTTTAATTCCGGAATCTTGATGAATGAGATTGAAGGAACCTCTTCGCATGACTTCGTCCTGAATCACTTCGAATGGCGGGCAGTAGTAATCGGGAAATTCAAAAGCTTTTGAAAAATCCCGGATTTGTCCGGCGCCGATCTGAACGACCAGATCAATGTCGTTCGTAAATCGAGGTCGGCTATAATACATAGATGCCAATGAGCCCACGACGAAATAATTGATTTGTAGATTGTTTAGCTTTGCGACGACTTCTTTTAAAACCTCGATCGGACCTAACATGGGTTAATCCTTTAACTGAGCAAAGTATTCAGAGGTTTTTTTATTAATTTCTTCGGAAGAAAGGTGGGGGAATTTTTTTTGAAAAAATGTTCGCTTAACGAGCCAGGCGTCTTTATACATCTGGTTAGCAACTTCAAGACTGCTATACTTTGGTTTTCTTAGGCTGGACGAATTTTGTTCCAAATGATCACCTAAATATATGCAGTTGGTGCCCGAAAGAGGACTTGAACCTCCACGACCTTACGGTCACTAGTACCTGAAACTAGCGCGTCTACCAGTTCCGCCATCCGGGCATTTCGAAGAGCTCTGGTGAGCCGGTAATTCATCAAACCTGGCGAGAGTTGTCAAGTTGGGGCTGGTGCCAGCTCCAGGTGACCTCGTGTTTATTGGCGGAAAGATGTCGAATTTCACTTCCGGGGATGGATTGAAAGGCTTGAAGGGCCTTAAAATCGGTCTCTCCCTGAAATTTGATGGTGCAGACATAGTTTTTGGCCATGTTGGAAGCTCGCCACTCTTGGACCAATTCGAAAAGCTTTTGCGGGTAGCAGATGATATCAGAAAAAAGCCAATCCACCGGGCCCACTTCTTGGGGCTTCAGAGTGAAAGCATCTTTCTTGAGCATTTGGATATTGGGCTGATCTTGAAGTTCGGCAGCCAGCGGAGCCTTATCCACACTGATCACTTGCGCTCCCAAATTGTTCAACACCCAAGTCCATCCCCCCGGCGAGCTTCCCAAATCAACGCAAAGTTCGTTGGCCTTCGGTTTCTGATTTGTGACCGTAAAGTATTCCCAAAGTTTGAGATAAGCCCGTGAGGGAGCCGACTTATCTTCTTCGAAAGTGACTTCACCTAAGGGAAACTGCGATGTCGTTTTTGGACTGAAAACGATTGTGTTCTCAGTTTCCAAAGTCCAAGCACTCAGAGTTCGCTCGGGAGCATTGTCTCCGTATTTAAAATTCGGATTCTTCACTTTCGCCAAATTTTCCTGAATCAGCGAAGCCCGTCTGTGAAACTGAAACGAGTAAGGAGTCCACCATTTGCCATTCTCTTTCAGAATTTTCGCAGCTTGCTTGATCGACTCAAAATTTTGAACCTGCACATCCAGCCAAGTGTCTTGAGCAAAGGCCAAAGATTTTTGCGGGCCTTCAACAATCAGCAAGCGTCCCAAAGTTTTTTTCAGACTCAAATCCTGATGCTGTCGAATCTCTTCGAGCAGATCTTTTTCAAAACCTTCAGGTGCTAAATAGCTAGTCAGTGACATGGGGATATTTCGCTGGAAACACAGACTTGACGCAAGACAAATCGAAAAGGGGGTTGAAAATCAGGGGGTCCTGCCTGAAATTTGGAAGCGGAGGTTGTATGGCCTTTTTAAAAGAGTTCAAAGAATTCGCAATGAAGGGAAATGTCGTCGATCTGGCCGTGGGCTTGATCATCGGCGCTGAATTCGGAAAAATCGTCAACTCTCTCGTCACCGACGTCGTCATGCCACCCATCGGTCTGATCATTGGCAATGTCGATTTCAAAAACCTCTTTATGCTTTTGAAACCAGGAACTCCTGAGGGTCCTTACGCTTCATTGGCCGACGCTCAAAAAGCCGGCGCTATTACTGTCAATTTTGGAGTTTTCATCACCAGTGTCATCACATTCACCATCATTGCTTTTGCCGTTTTCCTTTTGGTCCGGGCAATGAACCGATTGAGGAGCTAAACATGGCTGCCGTTCGAAAATATTTGCTGATCTTTTCCATTTTCATTTTCATCGTGTTCTCCGGGTACCTCTTTGTGAATTACTACCCCTATATTTTCTCAAGAAAAGTAAAGGGCGTGATCGTCAAAGTGGAAAGAGTCGACATGAATATGACCATGCTTCAAACCGGCAGGGCCAGCGAGATCAACCCCAAGGTTTTCTCTTTCGCAGTGGCGATCAAAGAGGACAGTGGCGAAATTGTCACGGCCTCAGCGGAAGACCGACAATGGGCCGTCGCGCAGAGTGGGCAGTGTGCGGAAGCTGTGTACTATCCCTATCCACCCTGGCAGCTGGATAAAGCGAACACTTATTTTGGGGCGCGCTTGGAGAAGCTTTCAGAGTGTGCGAAGTAATGCGAAGGCTGGTCGTTTTATTTGCTCACATTATCGTCTGCTTGTGGACAGACGATAGTCAGAGTGCTTGAACGAAAGCCCAAAAGAGATATATCAAAAGCTCAAGTCAGGCGAAAATTATAGCCCCATCAGCTCGAACATCACATACACGAAGCCCAAGCACATCAAAGTCCCCAGAAACATCGAGGCTTTGACGATTCTCATGTTTTTCTGTCGTTTTGCGAGGTCAAGTTCTGACATGATCTCTCCCTTCAGCAGACGTACCAATGGAGTGGCTCTTCTTAGTTTAGTCCTGTTGGTCTTCAGATGGGGTAAATTCAGGATTTTTCCCGATGCCAAACGTTTGGAATTGAGATTCTGTCTCAGAAATCTCGCAGATAGTGGCAGCTGTAGCCGTTGGGGTGTTTGATCAAATAATCCTGATGAAATTCTTCGGCGCGATAGTAATTGGAGAAGGGGACGACTTCGGTCACGATCGGTTTTTTCCAAAATCCTTTTTGTTCGATTTCTTTGATTTTTTCCAGAACTGCTTTTTTCTGATCTTCAGAGAAATAAAAAATCACCGAACGGTACTGTGAACCGACGTCATTGCCTTGGCGGTCTTCAGTCGTGGGATCATGCATGCGAAAGAAAACATCCAGAATCTGACCCAGGCTGACTTTCTGCGGATCGTAAGTCAGTTCGACAGATTCAGCGTGGCCGGTGCGTCCTGTTTTGACTTCGTTGTAGGTGGCATTTTCTAAAGTGCCGCCAGCGTAGCCGACTTCGGTTTTGATAACGCCCGGAATCTTTCGCAAAATTTCCTGAGCTCCCCAAAAACATCCTGATCCAAGGACAATTCGTTCCATAGAACACCGAGTAAAAACCCAATTCTGACAAAAAGTGAAGTGTTTTTCTGTAAAGGCTTTGTTAGCCTTCTTTTCGACAACAAGAGGGGGACCGGATGCAGTTCGTTTTGCTCAGCATTGGAATGTTTGTTTGTCAGCTCGCCTTGGCGGTATCGCCATCGGTGGAAAAGTACTATGGGGCTGATTTCATAAGTGCTTACGAGAGCGGCAGCTTAAAGGATCAAAGCCTGCTCAAGTCTCTGCAAGAGATCATTTCCAGTGGGCATCACAGCCTGGGATATGACGGCGCCCGACGCCAGCTGTTCGGAAAACTCTACCTGAAAAATGTGGCTGGGAATTACGAAGTGAAGGATGTCTACTGCGAGAAATCCTTTACTGATCATGAAGTCAATTTGGGGCCCGGCATCATTCCTGATGGCAATTTGCTGAACACGGAGCACACTTGGCCGCAGAGCCGATTCACCAACCGCTTTCCGAAAGAAGTCCAAAAATCCGATCTGCACCATCTTTTTCCCACTGACAATAAAATGAATTCGCATCGGGGAAATCTGCGCTTTGGTGAGGTTGTGGAAGAAATCGAAAATCTCAAATGCCCCATTGCTCATCTTGGCCATGGGGAAAGCGGCGAAATTGTTTTTGAAGTTCCTGAGCATCACAAAGGCAATGCCGCTCGAGCCATTTTCTACTTTGCCACTCGCTATCAAATGCAAATCAGCGATGAAGAAGAAGCTCAACTGCGAGACTGGTCCGAGCAGGATCCCGTCGACACTGAAGAAGCAGCTCGAAATGAGGAAATTCAAAAAGTTCAGGGCAACCGCAATCCCTATATCGATTTTCCAGAACTCGTTCGAAAAGTCAGTCAGTTCTAATCACCCGACTCAAGTCCAGAAGGTCTTTCGCCGATAATTCCTAAGATGAGTGATCGGCGATTTACACCCTCAAAAAAGTGGCTCATTTTGGGACTTTTAGCTCTCTTGGTGCCGCTTTTTCAAAATATGTCCCTGTTAGAGGATGGAGCCTTCGACATTCGCGAAGTGGCTCCGCAAAAGCCGTCGGGCGACTGGAACTCTCCTTACTCGGACTTCTTTCCAAAGAACATGTCAGCGCGAAGCTTAGAGGATATGGAGCGGGATCTGCTGTCGCATCATTTTGATCCACTTCTGAAAGATTTAGAGCTCACCTATCTGCGCGGCTCTGATTTAGGCCAGGGATCGCCAGGGCAACCGACGGGGTCCTTGCTTCTCAATGATCGCTCCGAAGAGATTTCCAGTCGCTGGAAAGTCAGTCTTGTGAATCCGACCAGAATGCGTTTTTCCTATGACAATTTCTCTCGCGGCAAAGAATTCAATATCACCTGTGAAGCACAGCCGGGCCAAGAGGGACTTTCACTGACGATGAATCGACCCCTGAGCACAAAACTCAGTTGGGGAATCACTCATGAAACGGGCCAGCGCCAAAGTCAGATTCAAATGGACTATGCTTGGTAGCTGAACAGGCCCAAACAATGCGGGCGCTGGTTTCCAACCACAAAGGCTCAAATAAATTCACATTGATCAGTTCCATCAATTTCCACTGATCACTTTGCGAAAGATTGCAAAATCCAGTTTCAACATAACAGCTGACGTGGGATTCAATGGCCAAATCTTCCAGATTCGGACAAGTCAGCTCAGTTTTGATTTCGTGCAATTTGGCCTGCAAGCAAAAGCGAATCTCGGGAAACCAAGCCTGCAGCGAGCCCGAAAGCTTGGGAGCTTTTTTGATGTACATTTGGCACATCGGATAGGCCCATTTTTGCAAATACCCCTCAGGTCCACAGGTCATCTCCTGCTCCAGGCTTTCATAATACTCACAGGTCACTGATGAAGGCTCGGCGGCCTGCACAGAAACACTGAATGAGGAGGCTAAGGCCAGCCAAAAGGAGATAATGAGCATAGACCTTTCGTTTTACAGCTTTAGAGTCGGTGGTGAAAGAGTGGCTGTGGGGTTTTGAAATGAATCCATCCTCTGTCAAAAGCCTTTTCACTGGGGAATCGGCTTGCCTTCAATCCCTTTCAAATTTAGCTTTTGGGAATGACGAAAAATAGAAGCTTCATTTCACAGGCTCTTTTGAGCTTGGGCCTGGCCCTCGTTTTGATTGCCGGGGATTTTTTCTTTTTCTGGCATCAATTTGAAGATCGCTATCCACGGCCCTGGTCGGCTCTTTATGAAATTTTCGGCCTGATGCTGCTTTTGTCGGTGGCTTTTAAAAAGCGGGGATTCCTCATCGCCTGTAGTGCTTTGAGTGTGGCTGCTTTTCTGCAAATGGCGCATTTGTCGTTTTTTGGAACTTTCTTGCATGCCACCAAGATTTATCTCTTTTTCACCAATTTGGGAGAAGTAGCCGAAACCACCAGTGCCGTCGGATCTTTGCTGATTCTGCCGGGTTTGATTTTGGGACTTTCGATTTTTGCGTACTGGCTTTTCATTCGACTGAAGAAAACGGAAAATTGGACCTGGGCTCCGTTGAAATGGATTTTGGCAGGGCTGCTGATTTATTATCCGGCCCGAAATTATATCAAAAACACCGACATCGGAAAAAATCCAGCCATTCACAATATGGCATTTTCAAATTTTTATTGGAGCTTTGCTTATTTTCTGGGGCGGACTTTGCCTTTTAAAATGTCGCATCGAAGAGTGGAGGCTTACCAAGCGCAGTTTCAGCGCCGTGAAATCAACCCCAAAGCCAATATCATTTTCATTTTGGGTGAGAGCCTGCGCTATCAGAACATGCAGCTTTTTGGTTATTCCAAACCGACAACGCCTGAACTGATGAAGCTGAAAGACGAACTTCCCTCTGTCATTCGCAAAGGGATCGCCGGAGGAGTGGCAACGGACGTGGCCATCCCGCTGTTCATCAATAATTTTCAAAGTGTCGATCCGATGGCTGCCATTCTTTCTCAGCAGAGATGTCTTTTTAAGCTGGCGAAAGAAAATGGTTTTCAAACTCATTTCTACAGCGCTCAAGCCGAAGGGGATTTGAAGCACATCGTGAATTATCTTTGCCTTCCTCACATCGACCAACTGAAAATCGGTCCTGGAAAATCTCTCATGGAAGATATTGATAAGCGCTATTATGATGACATCCTTCTGACAGATTTAGAGCGGGTGGACTTTTCAAAACCCAATTTCGTTTTGCTGCACCAGAGAGGCTCTCATTCGCCTTACAATCTTCGCTATCCGCCAGGGAAAGGGATTTTTCCAGTGGATGAATCCGCCGACCTGGGTGAACAAATGATCACACACTATGACAACAGTGTGGGTTTTACCGACGAGGTCGTCGCCGAAAT
>JBGGMM010000104.1:0-29867 GCA_041288045.1 Pseudobdellovibrionaceae bacterium
AAAAGTCGTCGAAGTCCAAAGCGACTACGTTCTTGTCAACATCAACTACAAATCTGAAGGTCTTATTCCAATCGACGAATTCCGAGTTGTCGATGGCGTCCGCGCTGTGAAAGCTGGAGACCAAGTTGAAGTTCTCATCGACCGCATCGAAAACGAAAATGGCATGATCGGCCTCAGCAAAAACAAAGCTGATATGATGCGTGCATGGACAGACATCTCGAAAGCAGCGGAAAACGAAGAAGTCATCGAAGGAACTGTCATTGCGAAAGTCAAAGGCGGCCTCGAAGTCGACATCGGCGTGAAAGCTTTCCTGCCCGGTTCACAGATCGATTTGCGACCTGTTCGCAACATGGATACTTACATCGGGAAAAAGTACAAATTCAAAGTTATTAAATTCAACAAAAAGCGTGGCAACATCGTTCTCTCTCGTCGAGCTCTGCTTGAAGAAGAGCGCGAAAGCATGCGCACTCAGACTTTGGATCAAATCAAAGAAGGATCTGTCGTCACTGGCGTCGTGAAGAACATCACGGACTACGGTGCTTTCATCGATCTCGGTGGAATGGATGGTCTTTTGCACATCACAGACATGAGCTGGGGACGCGTCAAGCATCCTTCAGAACTCTTGAATGTGGGTGATGAAATCCAAGTCAAAGTTCTCAAGTACGACACTGAAAAAGAACGAGTGTCTTTGGGAATGAAGCAAATGCAACCGGATCCATGGGAAACTGTCAAAGCAGCTTACCCAGTGGGTGCGAAGCTCAAAGGCAAAGTTGTGTCTTTGGCTGAATACGGTGCATTCGTTGAAATCGGTGATGGCGTTGAAGGTTTGATCCACGTTTCAGAAATGAGCTGGACAAAACGAGTGAAGCATCCATCACAGATCGTTAACGTTGGCGACGAAGTCGAAGTTCAAGTCCTGGAAGTGGATCCTGAAACACGCCGTATTTCTCTCGGCATGAAGCAGCTCCAACAAAATCCATGGGTTGAATTGAAAGAGTCTTATCAGCCTGGAACCATCATCGAAGGTGAAGTGAAATCAGTCACTGATTTCGGGATCTTCGTCGGTGTTGAAGACGGCATCGACGGACTTGTTCACATTTCTGACTTCTCTTGGACGAAGCGTGTGAATCATCCCAACGAAATGTTCGCGAAAGGCCAAAAAGTCCGAGCGGTTGTTTTGGGAGTCGACATCGAGAACGAAAGATTCTCTTTGGGCCTCAAGCAGCTCGAGTCAGATCCATGGTCAAATATCGAGAGCAAATATGCTGTCGGTACTCAGCATGATGTGAAAGTTGTGAAAACAGCTGATTTCGGAGTTTTCGTTGAGCTGGAAAGCGACATCGAAGGCCTGATCCATATCTCTGAACTGACTACTGAGCGTATCAACAAGCCAGAAGATTTCGTGAAAGTGGGCGAAACTTTGAAAGCGGAAGTCATTTCCATCGACAAAGACGCACGCAAAATCGGATTGTCTTCAAAACTTGTGAAACTGAGAGACTCTAAAGCGGACGTTGATGATTATGTGAAGAAGGCAACTTCGACATCCAAGTCAACTCTTGGCGATCTCTTCGCTGACCAGTTCAAAAAGCAGTAATCAAAAAAGAAGAACAATCTCTGTTCTTTCCAAAACCCGGGTCCAAAAGATCCGGGTTTTTTTATGGGGATCAGCCAGAGGGTGCCTTTCTCTTTTTGCTTCACTCGCTGCGGCATTGGTGGGGTGGTCACAGCGGTGCCGGATGTAATTGTCAGAGTGTCCGTCCATGCGAAAGCTGTTTCCCGACCATCGTGGTCGGGAAATCATTTTAGAGGGAGCTGATGATACGCAATGCTTTGTCTAAAGAAGAGAAGTGTTGTCGAAAATGAATTCTTCTCTTCCTGAAAAATCCTTCTGGCCACGATGGCCAGAAGGCAGCCTTCGCATGGACGGCTTTCGCTGTATCCGGACAGCTGTGCCGACCCCTTCCTTTGTCGCTCCGAGTGAAGCAAAAAGAGAAAGGCACCCTAAAAAGCAACGACGTGTGTTATGTCTCAACAGTGGCGAAGTTGAAGTCTAGAATTTGGCAAAAGGATCTTCGACATGAAAAAAAATCCCTGGTTGATGTTAGCTGTTCTTCTTTTGGTCTTTGTTTCTCTGTTTGCTTTTATGATGGGGAGCTCTGTCATTTCGCTTTTTGGCGGTGAGGATCGGGTCCGTATTCTTCATCAAAATTCCATTTTGCATCTCAAGCTTGATGGCGTGATTGTAGACGGTGACAAGTTTCTCAAAGCTCTCAAAAAATACCGTGAAGAAGATGATATCAAAGCAGTGGTCGTGGAAATCGATTCTCCTGGTGGAGTGGTTGGTCCGTCGCAAGAAATTTTTGAGGAACTCAAAAAGACCCGCACTGAATTTAAAAAACCGGTGGTCGCAGTGTCGCCGGGCTTGATGGCCAGTGGAGCTTATTATTCCGCCGTTGCCGCCGACAAAATCATCGTTGCCCCTGGAGCTCTGGTGGGGTCGATCGGCGTGATCATGGAGTTTGCAAATCTGGAAAGACTTTATGACTGGGCGAAAATCTCTCGCTACACAATCACGACTGGCAAGTATAAAGACTCGGGGGCCGAATATCGTGAAATGCGAGAGGATGAGCGAAAGCTTTTTCAAGAGCTGATCAACGAGGTTTGGGGTCAATTCAAAGAAGCTGTTGCCGAAGGACGAAATCTCAGTCCGGAAGAAGTCGAGCCCTATGCAGATGGCCGCGTTTTTACAGGAGCCACTGCTGTCAAATTGAAATTTGCCGATGAAGTGGGAACTGTTGATCATGCCTTTGACGTTGCCGCTGAATTGGCGAAGATCGATGATTTTGAAATTTTTGAAATTCCCAAAGGGCGTCCAAACATTCTCGAACTGCTCACCACGGAAGAACCGGAATCAAAAATGGTGAGCGAAGTGATGAACAAAGTTTTGCGTGCGGATTTGATCAATCGGCCCTTGCTTCTGATGCCAGGATTTTGGGCGCGCTAGGAAAACATGGCGAAGAAAAAAGTCTCTCCCAGCCAAAAGAAAAAATCTCATTCCAGCAAGCGGCCTCCGCTGATGGTCCAAGTGGGAAAAGAGATTTGGCCTCTTGAGAGAGATGTGCTCTTTCGTCCCGATCGCTTTAAGTATGTAAGAAAATTGATTGCCCCGACGGGCTGCGTGTTTTGCTTAGCTGCTAAAGAAAAACCAAGCTTTGAAACTCTCTGTGTGCACAAGTCCGAGCATTCGATGGTGATTCTGAATAAATTTCCTTACAATTCAGGGCATTTGCTGGTGATTCCAAAAAGACATGCAGGCGATCTTTTAAAGCTGTCAGAGGCCGAATTTTCTGATCTCCATAATTGCCTGAAGTTGGCCATTGAGGCTCTTCAGCAGGTCTATCAGCCGGGTGGAATGAATGTGGGATTGAATTTAGGGGCAGTGGCCGGAGCCGGGATCCCGGATCATGTCCATTATCACGTTATTCCGCGATGGGCCGGGGATCTGAACTTTTTCCCCTTGGTCGCGGAAACCAAGACGGTCATCGAATCACTTGAGATGAGCTTTGATCGTCTGGTAGCCTATTTTAAGGGCGGAAAATAAATATGCAGCGCAATCCAGTTCAAATGAATCTAACAATCACTCCCACAGTCAAAGCCCTCATCATCGTCAATTTGGTTGTTTGGTTGGGGGGACAGGTCCTGCTTGAAAGAATGGGTGGGGTTGAATTTTCCCGATGGTTGGCGCTTTATCCAGCCAAAGTCCTTTATGATTTTTCCATTTGGCAGCTCTTTACTTATATGTTTCTGCACACATTTCAAGTGAGTCATATCGTCTTCAATATGCTGATGTTGTGGATGCTCGGCGGTGAGTTGGAAACCCGCTGGGGACGAAAGTTTTTTCTCTCTTACTATTTGATCACGGGAGTGGGGGCCGCCTTCATTTACTGTGTTGGAACTTGGGTTTACTTTCTTTTTAAGCCTGGCACTCATGCTCTGGTGGTCCCGGTCATGGGCGCCTCTGGAGCCATTTTCGGTCTGCTTTTGGCCTATGGGATTCTGTTTGGTGAGCGCACCATCCATGCTTTTTTGATCTTTCCGATGAAGGCCAAATATTTTGTGATGATTTTGGGCTTTATTGAGTTGGCTTCGCTTTTGACGTCTGACGTTAGCGGCGGAGATGTGGCCTACCTGGCTCATTTGGGGGGCTTGGCGTCTGGATATCTGACTTTGTTGGGGTGGACACGGCTGCAGCAGATGATGTGGGCTCGCAAAGCCAAGAAAAAGAATCGAAACCTTCGTTTGGTCGTCGACAATGAACGGACGCCAAAAACCGGCGAAGGTCCCAAATACTGGAACTAGAATCAATTGGCTTTTCCCTCTGAATTTTGATACACCATGACTCTCTTGGAGGTTCGCATGGCTTTGGACAAGGCACTTAAAAATTTGAAATTTGATGCCCGTATGACGGAATTCAACCTGGACAACGGCGTGATTTCAAAAGAAGAGCTCAAAGCTCATTTGGATTCTCTGCAGGATTCCGGCGCAAATTCTGAGAAATTGAATATCGAAGAGAACAGCCGATCCAGCTCAGACACGACTCAGCACTAATTTTCTAAAATAGATGCCGGCTGTTTCGCATCAACAGCCGCATTTTTTTCTGGATCTTCTTTGGCAGCCAAAGGATCCGGCAATGCTTTCCAATCCTCACGAATGATCTGAAATCCGACTTCAGGCGAGAGCCGGGCGTGAATGGTTTTGATTCCGTAATCTTTGTGCAAATTGGATTCGTATCTTTGCACTGTGCGAATCACCACCTGATCTTTGTTTTGCAGAATCAAAGGCGGTGAGAGCTGAACTTTGATGTAAGAGTAAAGAGATTTCAGTCTCTTTTTGTGACGATACCACTGTCTGTAATTCATCTCATCGTTTCTGAAAGTGGCATCATAGTACTTGATGTAAGTATCAACGTCCTGTTGTTCCCAAGCCGTTCGCCAGTTTTCGAAATCCTGTAGGTATTTTTGCTTCTGAGTCAGGTACTCGTCAGGCTTCAAATATTTCACTTCATCAAAAATCAAAATAGGAGTTTGCTCCAAACGCACGAATTGCTTGAGAAGCTTGATGATGTCATTGCGAACCACGACGCAACCGCGAGATCCTCGAGTCAAAGGAACAGTGTCGGGAACTGCATGCAGCCAAATGCCTGAGCCAGTTTTAAAATCCCGCTTATCAAAAATATTCGGATAATCCGTGGTGAAGGCCAGATTGCCATAAAGGCTGAAAGGAATATCGGGTTGAGTCATTTCTCTTTGCAAAAAATAAATTCCAACCGGAGTTTTATGATCATTCTCTTTTGTTTTATCTCCATTTTTCTTACCGATATCAGCTGGGTATTCGGCAATGACATTCAGGTCCGAATTTTTCCATTCATAAACTGACAAAGTGCGTTTGGATTTATCCACAACGAAAGAATAAGAAGCAAATTCAGGTTGATCAGAAAGAGCGATCAGTCCCGCAGGATAGTGTTTTTCGGGGACTGAAACGGGCGTTTCAGCCTGAGACGAAAATGCAAGACCAACGACACTGAGAGCCGCCACTGGAGCGAAAATAAAGCGCATATCTCATTCGACTCTGAGTTTGCCGAAATGTCAATTAGACCGACCTTTTGCCAGGCTGGGTGATGCGCAAAACTTTGACAAAAAAAGCAAAAAATTTTCGTGAGAGCTCATCCTTTGTCCTTCAGACCTCAGTCCAGAAAGCCGATAAAAAATCACTATGGCTGAAAATCAAGAGAAAAAACCTGAAGGCAAAAAGCTTCCCATCGCCCTGATTCTGCAAGTGGTTTTCGCAGTTGTGAATCTTGGTGTCACAGGGCTTGGAGCTTTTTGGGTCTATTCGGCAACAATGGGCTGGCATTCTCCCTCAATCAATGAAGAGCAGCTGACCGCTGAGAAAAAAGCCAATGAAGAAAAAGAGGCTTTAGCTGGGGCTGAAGCAGGACCTCTGGTCTACACAATGGATAAATTCACAGTGAACCTGGCCGGTGAGCCGAAACGCACAATCCGAGTTGAAGTGAATTTGGAAATGCTGGGCAAAGAGGGCTTTGAAGAGATCATCAATTCAGACAACCGGGCCAAAGCTCGGGATTTGATTGTGCGAATTCTGAACGACAAGACCTTCGCCGACCTGGAAAGCATTCAGGGCAAACTCTTTCTGAAAGATCGCATCGCCACAGACATCAATTTGCTACTTGCCGAGGGCGTGGTGAAGGACGTTTACTTCTCAGAATTCGTCGTGCAATAATCGGAGGGCATGACAAAACTTAAATTCTCCAGCGTTTTAGCGGTCCTCTTTTTTTCATTCTCTCTTCAAGCCCAATTGAAAATTCAATTTCCGGTCGAGAAATACACTCTCGCCAATGGCTTGACTGTGCTTTTAGCAGAAGATCATTCCGTGCCAATGATCAGCTATCACACTTGGTATCGGGTCGGATCCAGAGATGAGGGTCCGGGCGTCACCGGGGCTGCACACATGTTGGAACACATGATGTTCAAAGGAGCCAAAAAATACTCGGGCAAAGAATTCGATCAGGTTCTGCACGAAAATGGAATCGTCAACAATGCCTTTACCAGTTACGATTACACCGGATTTTACGAAAATCTTCCCAGCTCAAAGCTTGAACTGATTATGGACATGGAAGTCGACCGCATGCGAAGCCTGGCTCTGAGTGGTGAGGATTTAAAAAGCGAATTGCAAGTCGTCGGCGAGGAGAGGCGATGGCGAGTCGACAACAATCCCGGAGGCTTGCTGCGAGAAATGGTCATGGGCCAGCTTTTCAAAGTCCATCCCTACACTTGGCCAGTGATTGGCTACATGAAAGACATTCAAGCTTACACTCCTGAAAAGCTTCGCAAATTCTATGACACTTTCTATGTGCCCAACAATGCGGTTCTGGTGCTTTCTGGGGACTTCGACAGCAAAAAAACAAAAGCATTGATTGAAAAGTACTACAGTCAGCTGTCGGCGCGCCCCTTGCCTGAGAGAAAATATCCAGCTGAGCCCATGCTGACTTCGGTCCAGAGAAAGAATCTTCCTTGGGACGTGCAAACCAAATCATTTGTTGTTGCCTTTCAGGGGATTGCGGCCGGAACCAAAGATTCTTTTGCTTTGGATTTGGCCGGAAATATCCTCGGCGGTGGCCGCTCCAGTCGACTGCATAAAAAATTGGTTTATGAAAGCCAAATGGCTTCTTCGGCCGGCGCTTATAATATGACAAATGCCGATCCCGGGGCTTTTATGGTGATGGTCACAATGAAGCCAGGAAAGAGCACAGACCCGGCTGAAAAAATCATTATCTCTGAAATTGAAAAACTGAAATCCGGATTGGTCAGTCAGGATGAGCTGCAAAAAGCCAAGAATCAGACGATGATGGATTATGTCGATGGTCTGACGACAATTGATGGAAAGGCGCAAGCTCTCGCCATCAATGAAATTATTTTCGGAGATTATGGCCGGCTTTTTTCAGATCTTGAAAAGTATCAGCAGGTCACTGCTGCCGATATTCAAAGAGTGATTAAAACTTACCTGCCATCTGGCAAACGCGTTATTGGAATTTTGGAGCCTAAAGCAAAATGAAAAAATCATCACTTCTTCCGCTGATTCTATTCTTTCTCGGTGTCTCACTGGCCTGTTCTTCGATGAATTCAAAGTCTTCTGAGAAGCAATTTGAGCTTCGGCCGGTCCAAGAAAAGACTTTGCCCAATGGAATGCGGGTTCTTTATATTCCCGACACGAGCCTTCCAAGAGTGGGCTATCAGTTGATGATTCGCTCAGGGGCGGCGCGAGATCCGCAAGGTTCCGAAGGCTTGGCAGCAATGACAGTCGCTTTGTTGGAGCAAGGATCCAAGAAACGCAAGGCTCTTGAAATCGCCGATGACTTTGCTCAATTGGGATCTTCGTTCAACGAGTCCAGTGCGATGGATTACATGATGCTGACGACTTCGGGACTGTCGCAGTTTAAGGATCAGCTTTTGGATCTTTATGCGGATGTCATTCTCAATCCAGCTTTTGCTCCTGCCGAAGTGGAAAGAAAAAGATCCCAAGTGCTTGCCGAGCTGATGCAGTTGCCGGATCGCCCTTCGGAATACGCGGCTCTTCTTTTGGACCGAGAGGTTTTTGGACAGCACCCTTACGGCCATCCCGTTCTTGGGACCATCAAAAGCGTCAAAGGCATTCAAAGGGATCAGATTGCCAAATTTTATTCGGCACAATTTCAGCCCGCCAACGCTATTTTGGCCATCACTGGAAATTTTGACGAAGCTTTCAAAGAGCGAGTGGAAAAAACTTTTTCTCCTTGGCAGGGAAAGGCTTTGGAAAATTTTGAAATGCCAATCCCAAAAGCACATGTGCAAAGATCTTTTAAGCTTTACACCAAGCCTGGATTGCAACAGACACAGATCCGAATTGGTCAGCTGGGAATTGCTAGAAATGATCCCGATTTTCTCAAGCTTCGCATGGGCAATGTGATTCTTGGCGGGGCTTTTGCCAGTCGGTTGAATCAAAAAGTTCGCGATGACCTCGGGCTGACCTATTCGATTTCATCTCAGTTCGATGCCAAATTGCGCACTGGCAGTTTTGAAATCAGCACTTTCGCTCGCAATGACAAAGTTGCAGAAGCCATCAAAGCCAGTTTGCAAGTGGTGGATGAATTTCAAGCCAAGGGCATCACGGAAAAAGAGCTCAATGCGGCCAAAGCTCTTTTGATCGGCCAATTTCCGGCGGCCATTGAAACCACGGATCGATTGGCTTTCAATCTGCTAATTCTTCGGGCCTATGGAGTTTCTGATTCTTACTTGACCGACTTTTTTCAGAATGTGAATTCAATCACTGTGGCTGATATCAATGAAGCGATCAAAAAGCATGTGCACCCTGAATGGATGAAGGTTGTTCTGTTTGCCGACGAAAAAGCTGTGCAGAAACAGCTCGTGGATTTCGGCAATTTTCAAGTTGAACAGATCCCCTGAAGAATTTCAGGGGAGAGTCTTATTTTTTCTTCATTTTGATAAAGACATAAATCGCCAGTCCGGCAAGCAGAACCGCAATTCCCAGCAGCATCATTTTGGTGCGGCTTCCTTGGGCTGCCGATCCTCCGGCTTCGGGCATCATCAGATCAGATGGCATGGCATTGCCGATGGGCGCGCCTAATGTTTCTCCACCAGGTCGAATGGGCCCCAGTTCAGGCTTGTCTAAAAGATTTTTTGTGGCAATCACTCTTAAGCTTTGTGCGGCTTTGAAAAAATCCTGGCTGTATTTGGTGTAAAAGTCTTTATGTGCACTAAAAGTGATCAAAATCGCAATTCGATCTTTGATCGTTGCCAAATAGCGAGTGAAATAATTGGGCACTTCGCTGCCCATATGCAGTCCGTCGACCCACACTTGATCTGAGATTCGGTTTTGTTTGGACGGAGAAACGACTCGAGATGGAACGGCGCCTGCGACTTGTGCTTTTTGAGGAGTGTTCAGGTGCTGAGTGTAAGAATCAAAAGAATCCGTGGGCCCCACCTCTTTGGCTGTGAGAATGATAATGGCCTGTTTGGAGTCAGCGGCCGATTCACTCCGGCAAACCCACTCTGTGTGCTCTAGGACGCATTTCCATGTTTCGGGGAGCTCAAAGGCCACATAGGCGTTGCGAAAAACTTTTGCTTCCAGGGTCAAACTGGTTAAGATAAGCCCTAAGACGGCCCAGATTTTCATACATTCTCCTTCGCATGAATAAATTCAGGATAGGAAAGACTGGGCCCACAGTCAAAGCGTTAGGTTGGTGAAATTATGATGAACTTGTATCAACTCCAGTCCTTTGTCACTGTTATCAGTGAAGGCAGTATGACTGGCGCAGCCGATAAGCTGTTTCTCACACAGCCGGCCATCAGCCAGCAAATTCGAAATCTGGAAGAGGATCTCGGGGTCGACCTTTTGGTCCGTGGCGTTCGGCAAATCAAACCCACTTTGCAAGGGGAAGTCCTCTTTGATTATGCCAAGCGGATTCTGCAACTTTCTCAACAGGCCGAAGTGGCAGTCAAAGCCATGGGAGCTGAACTGAAAGGTCAGTTGCGAGTGGGCACCATTGATTCCATCGGCGTGCAGCTGATGAGTCCCATTGTCAGTCGATTGCTCAAACACAATCCAGAGCTCAACATCAAAGTCGAATACGGGCGCGGTGATGATTTGATTCAAAAATTCAAGAGCGAGAATTTGGACATTTTGATTCTTCCCGATGTCGAAGAAGAATTCGCAGAAAACCTCGACAATGCCGAAAAGAAATTTCTTTTCAAAGAAGAAATGTGGCTCGTGGGCACTGGCAAGGATTCGGATATGCCAAAGCAAATTGAAGTGGCCGATTACACTCGCTATCCAATCATCCTGTTCACTGGCGAATACCCGCAATTCAACAAGTCCTTGCAAGCAGCTCTTGGCAACGCCAAAGTCGATTTGCAACCGACTTTCGAATCCACCAACGTGGGAACTTTAAAGCGAGTGATCGAATCTGGTTTGGGCTGGGGATTTTTGCCTTCGCTGGCCATCAAAAAACAAGTCCGCATGGGACGCTTGAACCGAGTGATGATGAAGGGCTTTGATTACGGCTTAGAATTTTTCTTTTACTCAAAAAAAGCGGCCGAGCTGAAAGATATCACCGAAGTTTTCTACCAGGCCTTGCAACAGCAAGAGAGAGCTTAACGCTCTCTCTTTTTGCTTACCCAATATTTTAGTCGTTGTTCCCGCAATCCAAAGGACCTTGGGTTGTTTGCAAGAAAGAAGCATCGCGAATTAAGCTGCAAACGGGCTTGTTGAAATCCGAAAGAATTTCGTAGGTGGCATCAAGATCGACATTTGAAATCAACTGTCCCTTTAAGAGGTATTGATTATAGATGTCGGCTCCATTCACTTGACTGATCACCGCATTGATCCCGATGTAAGCTGGGTATTCGCTACCACTTTGAGATTGAGGGATTGTCCAGTAGCCTTCAACTTTAGCGCCTGCAGTCGTGTAATAGAGCTGTGAATCTCTCGTCTCAATATTGACAGTTCCTGATCCTTGAGCTGATCGAACTGTCAATGTAATGACTAAGAGTGAATCCTGTCCACTCAGCTGGCCATTTGCTGAAAGAGTAGAAATTCCGAAAGTTGCATAAGCTTCTAGGGTCAAAGAGCCGAGGTTGTTTCCAGCACGATTGACGATATCTTTGATTTCAGCACTGTTCGCCATGCCCATTTTCAGGAATGACTGTGCTATTGCCTGATTTTGGGTCACATTGAGAGGAACCTGCTGCTTAGGAGGATCCTTCTTAGGGCTGTCCTCTTTCTTTTTGTTACAGGCTGTGAGAGCCACTGCAATAACAGCAACTGCAAAGTAAAGAAACAAAGCTTTTCGTGGTGTCCACCACTGACTTGGAAAAGAACGCATAACAACTCCTTAGGTAAAAAGTCCTCACACGACAATTGAGCAAGGGGTCTGCCAACTTATAAGCACTATAAGCAGGTTTGAGACTCAAGTTAAAAGCGAATGGCCGTTTTTTGCTCCTAGCTGTCGAGAAAATGCAGGGGATTCAAGCACTTTGCTTTTGAAAAGACTTGGTCGTTTCGTCAGTCAGCTGAATCTGGCGGGGGTATCGGTCACAGCAAAAACCAACATCCGAGCTCCCTCTTCTCTTCGCCTTTAAGTCCTTCTGGACATGACGTCCAGAAGGCAGCCTTCCATGGACGGATGCACTCGCGTTTACCCTCGGCACCGCTGAGCTGGAGACCCTCCATCCACGATGTTGACCGTCGGCACGCTATACCAACGGACAACATCGTGGATGGAGGGGGCGTCGCGAAGTTATTTCCCCAAAGTGGTGTGCGAAGCCTGCGTCTTCGCCTGATCGTGAACATCCGTGTCCGTTGCCTCACCCCTTCGGGGCTCGCCTGCGGCGAGTTTCCAGAAAACTTTTAAGATTGAAGACGGCACAGTTGTGCTTGAGATGCTGTGACCGACACCCCATTTCATTTAAGTAACTGCAACGACGAGGCTTGAGGCGATGAGATGAGGCGCGGATCAAAACAAAGCTGAATCTGGCCAGCCCATGCGAGCTGCGACGATTCTTGTGATTTCGGTGGCGGTTTCTTCGAGGGCTCGTTCGGTGACGTTGAAGACGGGCCATTTTTTGTTTTGTTTGAAGATCTGGTGGGCGTATTCGATTTCCTTGGCGATATGTGAAAGTGAGGCGTATTCGCCGCCGGGGTCTTGGCCGAATTTTTCCAGGCGATTTTTTCTGATTCGCTGAAGGCTTTCGACGTCGATGATGAGGCCGACAATTTTTCTTTGATCGACTTGAAAAAGCTGTTGAGGCAGGGGAGTGTTCAGAACCAAGGGGATGTTGGCGACTTTCCAGCCCTTGTGGCTGAGAAAAATCGACAGCGGGGTTTTCGATGTGCGGCTGATGCCCACCAAAACAATATCGGCCTTATCCAGTTCAGAAAAAGTTTTTCCGTCATCGTGCTTCACTGTGTATTCGATAGCTTCAATGCGCTTGTAATAGCGATCATCCACAGCTCGCAAAAGGCCAGCTTGAAAAGGCTGATTGGAATTGACTCCGAAATAGCTGTCCAGGGTTTGCAGAACCGGTCCCAAAAGATCAATGGCCGGAATGGCCTTGCCTGTGGCCAATTCAAAAATTTTGGCTCGCAATTGAGAGCTCACCACAGTGTAAACAATAATTCCTTTACGCTCAAAACACTCTTCGATGATTGGTTCGACTTGGGCTTCAGTGCGAATATTTTTACAGCGGACCATTTGCACTTCTCGGTCGGCGTACTGAACAAGGGCCGCGCGAATCATCGTCGCTGCCGTTTCGCCGGTTCCATCCGAAATCAAATAAATCGTCCCTGCATCCATTAATAATCCCCAAGAAGTAAAAGGACTTCTTTTTGAATTCGCTCAATATGCGGCTTCAGCCAGGGGTCGCCCAAAGTTGAAGTCACCATAAAAATGTAATCCGGATGAGGTTTGAAAATCAGAGCTTGTCCTCTTTCAGAACGGAGAACTTGCAAATCCATCAGCTGCGAAAAAATTTCGGGGGAATTCACTCTTCGGACTTCGACCAAACTCATGTCAGGAAAGCGAAAAGGGATTTCAATTTCCACGCCCTTGAGTGGAAAGTGATCGCCTTGATCAAAACCGGCAACAGCTTTCCACTGAGAATCCATTTGAGTGAAGAGCAGGCCAGAATCAAAATACGGGGCAAGTTTGGCAAAAAGAGCTTTCACCCTGAGAGTGAGGTCATTGGGAAGTCCCATTCGAATCAAATCCAAATGGCCCAGATCCGTCATCGCCACAAATGCCGGGCGCTCACTGGGAATTTCTGTCTTTTGCAAAGGCTCTTTGTCTAGAAGGTGTTCCAATTGCTTTTGCAGAACTTGCACTTGATTGAAAAAAAGCCGACTGATTTTATCCATGGAGTGAATCTTCCTTATCAGCAACAATGGTCAATGAGTTCGGGTCTCCTCCCGATTTTTTCCAAAGTTTTTCAAATTCAGCGATAGAGATTTCTTGCGGCAGAAAGACGCGCACAGAAGGAGACTTGAGCTTTCGCCATTTCTCGGCCGCAGTCTCTGCCCAGGTTTCCAGACGCTCACTCCCGCGAATCACCATCACCCAACGATTGGGAAGATTCTGAGAAGACAGGATCAATAAGGCCTCGGTGTCTGTGGGCGCCCAGTCATAAGATTCCAACTGGCAGTTTTTCAAAACTTCCAAAATGGGTTGAGCCAGATTCTTGGTCTCATGATGAACAGCTTTTGAAATTTGAAAATTCAAATACCAATCCAGTTTTTGAGCGATCTGCGAATTTTTTCTTTCCGGAAGAATCCACAAATCAGAACCTGGTCCAAAAACGGAATCTTCAGAGATCTGCATCAGGACCCCTTTGCCAGATGATCCAAAACCCCATTGATAAAGCTTGCGGAGTCAGAGGTTCCGTATTTCTTTGCCAGTTCAACGGCTTCATCGATAACGATGTTCGGCTTTAAAGCATCCGCCATGATCCGCATTTCAAAAGTCGCCATACGAAGAATGTTGCGATCCACAATGGCCATTCGTGAAATTTTCCAGTGAGAGCTCGCAGCTTGGATCAATGGATCGATTTTGTCTTTGTTGGTTTTGACTCCGTTGATCAGAAGATCGGCGTAATCCACCACATCTTGAGAAAAGGATTGCTCAAAGACTTCCAAAAATTCGGCATATTCAATTTGTGGAGCGAATTCAATTTGAAATAGAATCTGCAGAGCGAGTTCGCGGGACTGGTGGCGCATCTGAAGCTGGCCTTTCCGGTGTCAATGGCAATTGGGTTTGTGGATCATAGACATCGATATTCTCTTGATCCTCCAATGTTTCCACGAACTCCTGAACATCTTTAAAAGTTCGGTAGACACTGGCGAATCGGACATAGGCGACGTCATCTAGCAGTCTAAGCTCCATCATTACTTTTTGTCCAATCAAACGAGAGGGGATTTCCTTTTCACCACGATTGATGACCCAAGAAGAAATCCGATCGACCACAGCGTCCAATTGGGCCGAGCTCACAGGCCGCTTCTGACAGGCTGCCTGCAGGCCCTTAAAAATTTTCTCTTTGCTAAAAGGCTCTCTGCGGCCGTCTTTTTTGACAATCATCGGAAAGTTGAGATTCAAAGTTTCCACTGTTGAAAATCGGGATTTGCATTTGAGACATTCGCGCCGTCGGCGAATCAATTCGCCTTCTTTTTGCTCGCGGGTGTCGAGCACTCGATCTTCATTGTGTCCACAGTATGGGCATTTCACTCGAAAGCACACCTTTCAGACGAAGGTCCTGGAAGCTCCTTTCACGGTAGCGACAGTCCTAACACGGGGTCAAGTTCGTTGACCTTCGGCTGGTTTCGCGCTAAGTCAAAGAGATGAAAAACATTCTTTTTGCTCTGCTGACTTTCATCATTTTTCATTTGGAAATGGCTCAAGCTCAATCGCCTCGAGTCGGGCGAAAAGAAGCGGCCAAATATTTCAGTTCCGACTTGGAACCCAGTTCAGAAACTGCGAGCCGTGCGCCCAGCTCAGCCGGTGGCGATCGCCTCTTGATGCTGCATATTGGTGCTTACTCGCAAAGCGCTTCTTACAACTGGAAAGATTCTGACAAACGCCAAGGCGTTGGCAAGGCCACTTACGGAGTGACTTATCTGTATGATCAATGGAGTGGCATTGACGTCAACATCCGTTTTGATTTCAACGAATACAAAATCGACGATGAAAGCGCGACCAAGCTGAGTGCTATGCCACTTTGGACTTTCCCAATGTCCGAATCGCGATTCCCTCTCTATTTCGGCGCAGGGGTTGGGGCCGGAGTCTTCTTCACCCAGCTGCCGGAAGAATCCAATATTTCCTTCGATTATCAGCTGATCGCCGGAGCCCGATTCATGGATTTGATTGAAAATTTCGGCGCCTTCGTTGAATTCGGTTTGAAAAATCATTTGCATTTGCTTTCTGATGGGCAGTTTAACGGGACGGCTTGGTCGGCCGGCGCTGTCTTTACTTTCTAATGTCGGGCCACGAACTCATTCATCGGCATTTGGTCGAAGCTCTTGCTCCAACTTTGAGCGAGATCTTTCAAAATTCACTTTATGCCGATAAAGCCATTGAAAAAGCTTTCAAATCCCATCGCAAGTGGGGCTCCCGGGATCGCAAATTTTTTGCTGAGCAAATCTATGAAATCGTCCGTTGGTGGAAGAAATATTGGTTTTTGCTCGATGAGGAAGAATCACTTCAACCAAATTCTTTGCTCAGGCTTTGGGGAGTTCACTGGCTGGTGCAAGGTCGCGAACTGCCTCATTGGCCTGAATTTCAAAATATCCAGTGGCCAGCGGAAACCGAAAAAAAGATGAAAAGCCAGCGCGCCGTGCTTGAGTCGATTCCGGATTGGTTGGATGAGAAAGGCGAAAGCGAATTGGGGTCTCGGTGGGATTCGATTCTGCATTCGCTCAATGCACCTGCCAGCGTGGACTTAAGGGTCAATCGCTTGCGAGCTCAACGAGAACAAGTCCAGAAAGAACTTCTCAAAGAAGGAATCGAAACCCAACCCATTGCCACAGCCGAAGATGGCCTTGAGCTCGTTCAAAGGAAAAATGTTTTTTCCACCAAAGCTTTTCATTCAGGACATTTCGAAGTCCAAGATCGAGCTTCTCAGCAAGTCGCGCCTTTTTTGAAATTGGCACCTGGGCTTCGAGTGATCGATGCCTGTGCGGGAGCTGGCGGGAAATCCTTGCATATGGCCTCATTGATGAAGAACAAAGGGAAAATTATTTCCATGGACATTCATGAATGGAAATTGAAAGAACTGCGAAACCGCGCCATTCGCAACGGTGTCGACGTGATCGAAACCAAAATCATCGAATCCAGTAAAACCATGAAGCGGATGGACCAATCAGCAGATCGAGTGCTTCTCGATGTGCCTTGCTCAGGGCTTGGGGTTTTACGTCGAAATCCAGATGCCAAATGGAAATTGAAATCCACTGATTTTAAAACTTTGGCAGAAACCCAGGCTCTCATTCTGCAAAACTATTCGGGAATGACCAAGGTCGGTGGGCTTTTAGTCTACGCCACGTGCAGCTTTTTACCCTCTGAGAATGAATTGCAAATTGAATCCTTTTTAAAGGCCAACCCAGCTTGGGGGCTTGAAGAGCAGATTCGCATTGATCCTGATCAAGGTCGGGGTGACGGATTTTTCGCAGCCAGACTTATCCGCAAGAGCTGATTTTCCGACAAGTTTTTCTGATGAGAGTTCTGATTTTCTTCAGCAGTTTTATTTTTGCTCTTCCTGTTTTTGCCGGCTTGTATGGTGAATTCAACGGCTTTTACATGACGGATACATTTGTCCAAGACACCACTTCGCAAAATTCCAAAACCTTCTACGCTCTTGATGTCTACGCCAATTTAGAGAATAAGCACTTTTTGTTTGGCGGATTTCATGTGGATCAGGTCAACCTTCAAGAAAACGACGGAACCACCACGAAGACTTTGACCAGTTTGAATATGGGACCCATGCTTTTATGGGTGATCGGTAAGTCCAAAATTTTCAGTTGGTCTGTGGGTTACAATTTGGTGGCCAACGGCACTTACAATGATGGCACATCTGAAAAAACTCTGACTGGGACTGGAGTTCATTCAACCATTTCAGCCATGCCTGAAATCGCTGAAAATTTTTACCTCGGCCTGAAGCTCAATTATTACAGTCTCAATTACAATAAATCGGTGGTCGACAATTCGAGTTCGGATGTGACCTACTCCCGAACCCTGATCTTTCCTTCCTTCGGAATGGCCTGGCGTTACTGAGGTCATTTTTTCATTGATAAACATTACAATCCTCCCTTAAACCCCTGTGACTTGTTGCATCAAATGCGCTTCGGGACTAGATTGGGCCCGTGATTTTTATCACTCAAAAACGAAACTTCTGAGGAGGAAATATGAAAAATTGGGGGTTCTCTCTCTGTGCAACTTTGGTGATTTCAGTGGCCGCTCAAGCGGAGCCGAAAGTGGATCACCGGTATTTTGAAATTACCAGTATGGAAGTCAAACAAGTCGCTTCCCCAAAACTGAGCCTCAGGACATTCACTGGTTCAGCGATTGGGTCGTCTCTTTGTGGAGACAATGGCGGATCGCCCTTCCAAGTGAAGAAAGTAAAACCAACTCTCGTTAAGCCAAATAAAGATTCAACGGAAACAGAAGCTCCAGAATCAACTCCTCAAGATGTTCCGCCTCAGGATCCTTCTTCTGGGACGAGCATTTCTGATGTGACAGATTTGATCAATGCGATTTCTGGAACTGATATGATTTTTGATCAAGTGGTGAATCTCGGAAAAAAAGTCTGGAACTTGATTGATTCCGGAAAGCCAGTGGTCAATCTCAAAACAGATGTGGCAACGGCTCTTCCAGCCGGCGCTAAGTGCTGGTTGGATCTGCAGCTTTGGCAGGAGCCTCAGTCGGTTTCCTATCTGGTTTCTCTGAAGAACGGATATGGAATGGAAGTCGTTCGATTCGTTTATCGAATCATCACTTTGACGGGTGGTTCAGTCGATGGTCGAGGTGCCTACATTGGTTACGCGACAATCCAGCCAGCTGAAGTGAAAGTGGCCTGGGGATTTCGTTTCAATGCCACAGTCACGGCTCCAACCGTCTATAATCTTGGCACCAGGGAAAATCCCGTGGGCGGGATGACATTGAATTTGAATTATCAAATTCAACCCATCTTGGGAATTGCGCACATCGAAGTCACAGAAGCGTTCCGACTCAATGGTCGCGGCGAATTGGTCAAGATGAACTAGTTCTGGTTTTTGAAAATTAAAAGAAAAACTTGAGGCCGGATTGGATCCCTGTTCTTTGAATGGTGGAAATCACTCCGGCCTTGTCATTTTTTTGCATGTCTGAAAACCAATTGCCGAAGACTCGAACCGGTCCAAAATCAATGAAAAGGCCCCCTTCGGTGCGTGAACCAGTGATGGTGCCCAGACTGACTTCTTCGGTTGCCAGGTACTGATTGTAGCGACCTTGAAGGCCAAAGTATTTGGTTAAATAAAGATTCAAATCAGCTCCTGCATAGGGATTCGAAAAGCGAACGACGGAGCCAGTGGCGTCTTCACCTTCACGAGTGCGAAGCCCATAGTGCAGGCTGAGATGGGTCCCTTGCACGGCGTTCCCCAGGATCCGCAAATTCAAAGCGCCCGAGAGGTCATTGTATTTTTCCTGCGAGTTGTTTTCGTAATCACCTTCAATGCCGATGATTGTGGCATAGGCACCCAGTCCTCCCGAGTAGCTTTGATATTCCTTTTCTTCAACTGTAGCTGGATCCAACTTTGTTTTAAAAGTGTGGTAGGAGCCTTTTAAATAAAATTCGTAAGGGCTTGGTGCGTACATGGCCAGCCAGAGATCCATCATATGATTTCTCTCTTTTTGCTCGAGCCATTCTTGCAGAGTCCAGCGACTGCCGGCTTTGCTTTCAGCTTTCTGACGAAAATTGAAACGGCCTGAACTGCTGGAGCGATCGGCAGCGTGGACAGAAAATCCAATGAGAACCACAAGCCAAAACAGACGAAATGAGTTCATAAAAAACTCCTTTCAGTTTGGAAGTCTTTAGTTGTAGCCGAGTTGAGGACCTTTCAAGTAAGCTTGCCACTGTTTCATCGAATAGCGAAATTCGATTTTTCGCAGCTCCATCTCCATTTTGATTTGAGCCAATTTGTCAGCCGAAGCTGTGCGATAGTCTTCCCGCAGCTTTTTCATTGCGGCTTGAGCTGAAAGTATTTTTTCGCGCAGTTGTTGAGTGACTTCTTCCGAGTATCCTTTGGACTGAATTCGCAAGGCCTCCATGTGCAGGCGTGCTTTGAGAATTTCTTGCTGCGACATGCGTTTGAGTTTTTTTGCCAATCCCAAGAAAGCCAAAATGCGAATGGTCCATTTGGTCGGATCCCATTGATACCATTTGATTCCGTTTCGATAATCCAATTGAAAGTGGTGATGAAAATTATGGTAACCCTCTCCGTGTGTGAGAAGTGCGACAATAAAGCTATCGCGAGCTGAGACGTCTTCTGAATAGGTTTTGTGGCCTAAAGTGTGGCAGAGACTGTTGACGAAAAAAGTGCTCTGCTGAGTCAGAGAGATTCGCAAAGCTCCAGCAATCATCAAAGCGCCAAATGGGCAGCCCATAAAGTAGCCCACCCAAGCTGGAAATCCAAATCCCATGAAAATCGCAATCGGAATGTAATACTTGTGTTGAATTCGAACCATCCAATCCTTTTCAAGATCTGGGGCTTTAGGATCTGGATCGGTGGAGTCTTTTAAAAACAGCCATCCCATGTGCGCATACCAAAAACCTTTGTTGATGCTGTAGGGGTCATGATCAGTATCCACTTTTCCATGGTGACGGCGGTGGTCCGCGGACCATTTCAGGGCAGAACCCTGCCAGGCCGAAGCCCCGATCAAAAGATAAAGTGCTCGCACAAGCGGGTGAGCTTCATAACTGCGATGGGAAAAAAGGCGGTGATAGCCGGCTGTGATGCTGAGATTGGTTGCGGCAGCAAAAATCAAAGTGAAAGTGATGAGCGGCCATGCGACCTGTTCGACCACGAAATAAATCGGCACTAAAACCAAAGCCAAAAGCGGAGTGATCAAAAGAAAGAGTGTCACTGGCCAGTCGATTCTTTGATGCCAAGGTTTTTGGGCCGTCGATAAATGAGTCTCATTCTGGGACATGGAAAACACTCCTTCTCGTACAGAGATCTTCTTTTAGTTTACTCGCAAACCAAGTCCATGGTTAAGTCTTTTTTCTGTCCAGAGTCAGATCGAGAAGTTGAGAGGATGATTTCAATTTGACTGGAGTCAGTATTCCATTGAGGATGTCAGCATGCACTTTCACGAGACAGGTCCTTATTTGTTCCGAATTTCTGACAATTTAGGAGTCCAGTGGAATGGACTCAGTTTTATGCTGTCCCTTGTGGTGTCATTTGTATTTATGAGTTGGATGTCCTATCGGCAGCGCTCCGAGTTGGGACAGGCCCGAGTCGGAAGCTTTCTCATGAGTTGTGTTGCCGGGGCCCTGCTGGGTGGTCGCTTGGGTTTTTGTCTCTTTTATGCGCCCAGCCTTTTCTTGAAGTTTCGTGCGGAGTTTCCTTTTTGGGGAGTTTTAGCTCTTGATGAGGGCGGACTTTCCGCTTTTGGCAGCATTGTTGGTGTGGTTGTGGCTGCCACTATTTTCGCCATTCGCACTGGCGTCAGTCGAATTTACCTTTATGATCTGGTTGCTATTTGTGCACCTATTTCCATTTTCTTTTCCCGGGTCGCAAATTTCCTCACTGGCGAGTTTATTGGCCGAGAAGCTCCTGCGGATTTGACAATTTCAGTGAAATTTCCCACCGAGATTTTTCATTGGCCCGCTTTGCAGCCACAAAAGCTTCAACAGCTGACTCCCTTGGTAGAAAAAGTCGGGACTGATGCTGAGAAATGGCAGACTTTGTTATTGCAAAGCTCCGGGCAAGAGGAAGCGAGAGCTTCTATCAGTCAAATTCTTTTTAAAGTTGTCGAGTCCGTTCAATCAGGCTCTCAAGACATGCGTGGATTGTTAGAGCCACTGCTCACGGCTCGACACCCAGTGCAGCTTTATGAAGCGGCTTTAGAAGGCTTTTGTCTCTTTGTCTTTTTGTTTTTTCTCTGGCGAAAGCCGAGATCGCCCGGAATTCTTTCGGCGACTTTTTTGGTTTTCTATTCCGCCATTCGAATTTTTGTCGATCAGTATCGCATGCCGGATCCGGTTTTAGGATTTGATCTCTTTCATCTTTTGCGCGGGCAGTGGCTGGCTATTGCCACTTTGGTCATTGGGCTGGTGCTGCTGTTTATTTGGGGTCGAAGAGAAACGCTGCTCAGTCCGGGGTGGGGGCGTGGGCATTCGGTGAAACTGCATCGACGCTAAAACTCAAATTGAAAATTTTGAAATTCGCTTTCGCTGAGAGTTTTCTGATCTCCAGAAGTTAAATTTTTAACTGCCACCGATTGCGATTGCAATTCGCTCTCGCCAATGATGATGGCAAACTGGGCTCCCACCTTATTGGCGCGCTTCATTTTTTTCCCGACATTGCCACTCGTTGGCATTTCCACTCTCAGGCCTTTTAAGCGAAGCTGGTGAGAAATTTCCAGACATTTTTTTTCGGCTTTGTCATCGGCAGCAATCACGGCGACGGTTTTCAAGCTGGATTTGCAAAGCTCAGGGTCCATCAGCAAAGCCAATCGTTCCATTCCGGCGGCCCATCCCACGCCAGGGGTGTGAGGACCACCCATCTGTTCAATCAGGCCGTCATAGCGACCACCAGCAAGCACAGTGCCTTGAGCGCCTAGGTCGACTGTGACGAATTCAAACACGGTGTGGGTGTAATAATCAATTCCCCGAACCAAGCGGTCACTTTGCTCATAGGGGATTTTCAGTGCAGAAAGACCTTCGAGAACTTGATGGAAGAATTCTTTAGAAACGTCATTCAGACAATTTTTTAGAAGCGGAGCTTTTTCTAGAATTTTTTGATCACCAGAATCTTTAGAATCCAAAATTCGCAATGGATTTTTCTGCAGGCGAGTTTGTGAATCTGGCGAAAGATCTTTTTCAAATTCTTTCAGATAAGTGACGAGCAAATCGCGATGTTTTTTTCTGGATTCGGGATCGCCTAGGCTGTTGATCTCAAGTTTCACTCGCGAGCTCAGGCCCAGCTTGCTGAGGAGATCCCAAGCTAAGGCCAGGCTCTCCACATCGGCCGTCGGAGTTTCAAGGCCAAGGCATTCAACACCCAGCTGATGAAATTGGCGATACCGGCCTTTTTGCGGTCTTTCGTAACGAAACATGGGGCCTGAATAATAAATTTTCAGAGGCAGGTTTTGCGCCAGACCATTGGAGATAAAAGCGCGGGCGATTCCAGCTGTGCCTTCGGGACGCAAAGTCAGTGAATCACCACCCCGATCTTGAAAAGTGTAAGTCTCTTTGGAAACCATGTCGGAGGTTTCACCCAGAGTGCGGTGAAAAACGTCAGAAAATTCAAAAATTGGTGTCTGCAGTTCCTCATATCCGTAAAGACTGGCAGTTTGCAGGGCGAAATCGTCGATTTTACGAAAGGCCCGACAGGTGTCAGGGAGCAGATCTTGAGTGCCGCGGGCGGGCTGCAGTTTTTGATTCATATGAGGAAAAATCTATTATAAAGTGCCTCGGATGTCCAAAACCAAAATCATCGTTTTTGTTTCTGTTTTTTTGCTCTCTGTGACTGCTGGCATGGTGCTCTTTCAAAATCGTTCCACACTCAATCGGGGCGATTCTGTCGAAGTCGATTGGCGGCTCCTGGGGCAACTGGATTATATTTCAGGGAAGGCTTCGTCGGAGCTGCAAGCTTTAGATGGCAAAGAGGTCAGGATCCCAGGTTTCATGGTGCCGCTTGAAGACAATATGAAAAAGGTCACAGAATTTTTGCTAGTTCCCAGTCCGCAAGCTTGTATTCACGTGCCACCTCCACCTCCGAATCAGATGGTGCTGATTGAAATGGATGGGCGAGAGGACTCTAAAGTCGAATTTGGACCGATTTGGGTTTATGGCCGGCTGAATTTGAAACCAAAAAAACATCAGTATGGGGAATCCTCCTTCACCATGAAGGGGATGCACATCGAAGCTTATCGGTGAAAGAGAGCTCGTATGATCGAACTTCAAGGAGTTGAATTTCAATATCCCCGGGCTCATTTGAAGACCCTCGAGATTTCGAAATTAAAAATCGAAAAAGGCGAAAGAGTCTTTCTCTTTGGACCTAGTGGATCGGGAAAGTCGACTTTGCTTGAAATTCTGGCCGGAGTGCTAGTTCCGCAAAAAGGCTCAGTGCGGATTTTAAATCAGAAACTCGAAACTTTGAATTCCGCCCAGCGGGACCAGTTTCGGTCCGGACATTTGGGCTATATATTTCAGAGCTTCAATTTGATTCCTTATTTGAGTGTCGAAGAAAATATTTTGCTGCCACTTTCTTTCAGCCCGCTCAGGCGAGAACGATTGCAGGGAAAATCGCCAGTTTCGGAAGTCGAGCACCTTTGTCATCGTTTGGGAATCCTCAATTTGCGGCAAAGAAAAGTGACAGAGCTTTCCGTGGGCCAACAGCAAAGGGTGGCAGTGGCTCGAGCGCTTTTGGGAAATCCAGAAATCATTTTGGCAGATGAACCCACTTCGTCTTTGGATCATGATCACCGCGAAAAATTTATTCAGCTGCTTTTTCAGATCTGTGAAGAAAAAAACACGACTCTTCTTTTCGTCAGCCACGATCGAAGTCTTGAAAAATTGTTTTCGCGGTCTCTATCTCTTCTGGATATCAATCAAGTGAGGGCTTTATGACTTTTCTCTCACTGGCTTTCAAGTCCTTGCGCAATCGAAAATTTGCAACAAGCCTCACAATTCTTTCGATTGCCCTCAGCACAGCACTGCTTCTCTCGGTTGAGCGCACCAAGCGCGCCGCTGAAGAGGGATTCACTCAAGCCGTTTCACAAACCGATTTGATCATTGGAGCCCGAAGTGGTCCCGTGAATTTGATTCTCTTCACGGTTTTCAACATGGGAAGTCCGACTGCCAATGTCTCTTGGCAAACCTATCAGAAATGGAAATCCAATCCGGCTGTTGAATGGACCATTCCTTACTCTCTCGGAGACGGGCACCGTGGGTTTCGAGTGGTGGGAACCGATGAGAATTTTTATCAGCACTATCGTTTTCGCGGCGATCGCTCAGTCGAATTCAGCGAAGGCCACGCCGCTTTGGACCTGTGGGAAGTGGTGCTGGGCTCAGAGGTCGCAGCCAAGCTTCAATACAAAATTGGCGATCCGGTTGTCGTCGCTCACGGAGTGACTCGCGAAGTGGGGATTCAAAAGCATGACGATAAGCCTTTTCATGTGAGCGGAATTCTCAAGCCAACTGGGACCGCATTGGACAACAGTCTCTATGTCTCGCTGCAATCAATTGAAGCCATGCACTTGGACTGGCATGACGGCGCAGCTCCCAGCGACGACAAACACATTCACCAAAGTGAGATTCACAAAGAAGACATCAAAGTCGATGAGATCACGTCTTTCTTCATGCAAACAAAATCGCGAATTGAAATCCTGCGCTTGCAGCGAGAGATCAACACCGACAAAACTGAACCCTTGCTTGCGATCATCCCCGGTATGACCTTGGCAGAGATTTGGCGCGGACTTGGTTATGTCGATCAAGCCCTGAAAGCGATTTCATGGATGGTGGTCGCAGTGGGATTGATGGCCATGTTGATCGCTTTGCTCACGGGACTGAACGAGCGCCGAAGAGAGATAGCGATTTTAAGATCCATTGGGGCAGGTCCAAAAAAGATCACGGCTTTGCTGGTACTTGAGAGCACCACCTTGACTTTAATCGGAGTGAGTTTGGGTTTGTTGATTGAGCTTTCAGGATTTTATTTTCTTAAAGGCTGGCTTGAAAACAATTTTGGATTGTATTTGGTTGGCGCGGTTTTCACTTCGACAGATGGACTGTATTTGGCGCTAACTTTGATGCTCGGAATTTTGATTGGCTTGATTCCAGCTTGGCGAGCTTCGCGCTTGGCGCTGAAGGATGGGCTGTCGGTTCGAATTTGATTATTTGACAATGCCGCGCCGTTTTCTGAACGCTGCAGGGGATGGTTTCATTTAAGCGGCCTCTGAGCCGCCGTAATCGGACCAACTGGTTTTGACTTCGATCCATTCGCCGTCTGGTGACTTGTAGGCGAGGACTTTGTAGAGGTTCATAGGTTCGGACTTGCCTCGCAATTGGACTTCCCCGATGGGCTCCATGAGGAATTCGGTTTGCAATTTTGTGTAAATGCTTTCGCTGACTAAGAGGTCCAAGCCGAACTCTTTGGTGGCAGATTCGATTCTTGAAGTCAGGTTCACGGTGTCGCCGATGACTGTGTATTCAAGGCGCTCTGTAGAGCCGATGGTGCCCGAAATCACAGGGCCTGTGTGAAGACCCATACCGATCAATAGAGGCATTTGGCCTCGAGCTTCGCGCTTGTTGTTCAGTGCGGCCAAGGCCTGGCGCATTTCAAGGCAGGCCTTTAGAGCATGAGAGGTGTCTTTTTCTGAGGATTGCGGAGCTCCCCAAACAGCCATGATCGCATCGCCGATGAATTTATCCACGACACCGTGATTGCGATTGATGATTCGAACCATGATTTCGAAATACTCATTGAGCATCTCGACAACTTCTTCAGGAGCGTGCTGATCGCTGAAATCCGTGAAGCCACGAATGTCACTGAAAAAGACAGTCACTTCTTTGTTCTGGCCGCCAACTCCGATGTTGTTTTTGAGAATGTCTTCAGCCACTTTCGAGCCGTGGAATTTGCTGAAGAGACTTTTGACCTTGTCTCTTTCTTTCAATCCCAAAGTCATTTTGTCAAAGGCCCTGGCCAATTCTCCGACTTCGTCACGAGAGCGGATCTGGGCCCGGGCTTTGACTTCGAAATTTCCTTTGGAGACATGCTGGATCAGTTCCGCCAGTCTTTCAATCGGCTTTGTCAAAGTCATTGAAAACAGAAAAATCAGAAATATCGCAACGGAAACATGGATTCCCGCAGTTTCGATCACTGAGCTGACCAGTGTGCCGACGGCTTCCTGGATCACCGAGCGGTCGATCTCTGAAACCACGATCACTCCGTACTCTGGAATTTTGACGAAGGCTCCGATGACTTCACGGTCGGACTCTGGATCCAAATATTCCTTTTGAAGATTGGAGGGTCCCTGCTTGAGGGCGGCCTCCATTAAGGGGTGTTGGGCCAATGAAAGCCGGGCCAGCGCTTTGGCTTCATTTTGATGGGAAAGCAAAAGTCCTTTTTCATCCGTGAGAAAAAGATTTCTTGTGCCTTTTTCGCTGAAAGCTGATTGCAGAACTCCCATTCCAATATCGGCCAAGGCAATGTGAGACACTTGATCCTTTTCATCTCGGGTCAAGGGCACTCCAATAGTGATGAGAGGAGGAAGCTTTGGCAGGCTTGAATTTCGAATGGCCACTCGCTTTTCAATGATGGTCTGGATTGGAAAGGGAATCTTTTCGCGCAATTGTGAAAAGAATTTGCTGTCCAGCTGGTGACTTTCTAAAAAGGACTTTTTGGTTTTGAATAAAGAGGGGATAAGCTGACCATTTTTGACTTGATAGATGGTCAAAGAGACTAGATTTTTTTCTTTCTCAAAAGCAAATTCAATTTCTTTGCTCTCTTGACTGGCTTGCAGACTGAGCTTTCCGAGAGCCTGAACGCGATCCACCAGCGAACCCAAAAGAGCGCGAACTTCGAGAGTTTTGGCATGGGCTTTCTCTTGATTGAAATCCTTCTCGCGAGCCAGCACTCTGTTTTCAATTTCGCGGCTGTTGGAAAAACCAATGTTGAAAGTAGTTGCCGCTAAAAAGCCAATTGTCATGATGATAAGCTTGGTGGAGATGCTGATTCTCATATATCCCACTCGACGTAAAAATTGAGAAAGTGTCCTTCAAATTCAACCGAATTGTCGGAATCTCCCGAGACAGGACGGTATTTGACCGTTTCAGACCGGAATGTGTAGCCCAGAAATCCGGTTGTGGCGGGATCGATTTTATAACGACCCCACAGACCCAAGCGGCCTGAAAGGCTGGGAACCAAGTGTTCGCCATTGGGAGTTTGCATTTTCAAAAGATTGAAATAGGCCTTGGCATTCCAAAGAAAGCCATATTTGTCAGTGAGGAAATAAATTTTTTCGTAGCCGTAATGGGGACCAGCAACGGAAATGAACCCCAGATCTTCAGTTTCAAAAAAGCTGGAGACCATGGGAACTTCTTTGGCAAAAACTCCGAAATAATGTCTGGTTTCTTCACGCTCCGTGCTGGCTCTGTGGATTCCTGAAATTTCAGTTTTTGAAAATTGATATTTAGCCCCGCCATCGGAAAGAAGTCCCATCTCAATCGAAAGATGACCACCGAGATCCGGTTCGCTCCAGTACCCACCACCGATTTCAACGCTGCCGCCGGGGCCTGAGAAATTCGTCTGCTGAGAATTATCAGTGTTGCTACTTTTGTAATCCATATTTGAAACAAGCTGTTGGACAAAAACAAAAGCTCCTCGAGGCCGATCCCAATTTTTCTTCAGCACGAAAGTATCCAAGCTGGCGGGACGGCGATTAGTGTCTTCGATCACAAAACGGGCTTGGGATTCATCGGAAATTTCGCGCAGTCGGGCTTTGGCTTTGACCGTCAGTCGGTATTCACCGCCAATCCAGGAATTTTCCAAAGGGACACCTGTCTCTTTGAAATCCTTTTCTGATTTGACTTGCTCCCACTTGTTCTGACCGGGATTGAACCTGTGAATTTGGTAATCAAAGTTTTCAGCATGGGGAGGATTTTTCCAAGTGACTCCGCCCAAAGTTTTCACTTCGTTGACTGTCGGGGGCCTTAATTTCTTTCCCCAAAGAGTGAAAGTTGAAGAGGCCTTCTCACTTTTTAAATCTTCGCTGACTTGAGCTTCGACAGTCCAAGTAAAAGTTCTTGCCACTGGCAGACGAAGACTGAGTTTTGGTGAGTTGACGGTGTGGGATTCTTGTACGGATCGATCAGCGTATTGAATTTCGACCCGATACTCTTTCGCACCTGGAACGGCTTCCCATGTTAAATCCACTGGCGCCATTTCATCCTCGGAAGATTTGATCTCACTCCGATCGGAAGGTGATAAGAGTTTCACTGGATGGAGTGAAACCATCACCATTTCTGCCGGGGACCATTCGCCAGGGGCTCGGCGCTTATCGCGAGCTCGAATTCGCAAATTGTATTTTCCAGGTGGCAATGAGCCTGTCCATTCAGGATTTTTGGATTGAAAGAAAAGACTTGGCTCATTTCCTAAATCGGGAATTTTTGTGAATTCCAAATCATAGGATTTGGCATTTTCAATGATTTCCCACTCGAGATGGACTTTCTTCTCGCCAGACGCAAAAGCCCAAGATGAAAGCAGCAGAAAAAGGGTGAGGCCAATTGATTTCATCAATTCACCTCAATTTTTTTAAATTTTGGGGCTTGTAGGTCGCTACTGTCCGGAACTTGCACTGGACGAGGAATTTGCTTTTCTGATTCTCGTCCATGGGAGTCAATGGCATGGACGGAGACTTTGTATTCGCCTGGAAGTAAATTGACCAAAGTTGCAGAGAGACCTTGAAATTTGGCTTTGCGAATTTCTTTGCCTGCTGAATCCATCAAGATCACTGTGTAATTCTGGGCGCCATCAATCGCTGTCCATTTTAAATTCAAGCGTCCTTGCAGATCGGCTTTCAGTTCCGAATTCAAAGGGAGAAAAGAAGGCGCTTTCAAGGCTGGTAATGGCAGAATCTCAAGGCTTTTCATTTCAGAAGTCGCTAGAACCTGATTTTTTTCATCGAGCGCCTCAACTTGAGCAATGTACCTGCCTGGCTTTGGCAGAGGAGTTTCAAAAGACATTTCTTGAGTTTCTTTGAGGATGAGCGGAGCTTGCGCGGGGTTGCGGAGACTTTCTTCTTTTTCGGCAATTTTAAATCGCCATTGGCGGACTTTGTCGCCATTGATCGCAGTCCAAGAATAAGAAGCTCTTGGATACTGAGTGAAATACTGAATCGAATCTTTGGTATTTTCAGTCCAAGAAATTTGCAGTGGAAGTGGCGCTGCCAAAGGCGCTGGTTCCAGAGTTTTTGAATCTGGACCGATTTTGAAATGCACAATCCGCGAAGAAATCCATTCCTCTGAATCTGGATAGCGGGCCGAAAGCTTCAGCCAGTAATCGCCATTGGGAAGCTCTGTCTGATAATTTTCTTTTTCGCTGAAGGCTTCGCTAACAAATTTCTGCTTCAGCTCGGGATCTTTGCCAACTTCAAGCCCTATTTTTTCTGAATCTTCAGGGTTGAGCCATTTGAAATTCACCATCGACAAGGTTAAAATAGAATTTTCTTCGGGTTGCAGCAGTGTCGGTGGCTGTCTTTGCAGAACTTTGAGGCGAAAGACAGAGGTTTCTCCCAGCTGGCGACCGGAAGCGTCGGTTGCGACCAATTTCCACAGGTGAATTCCAGGTGTCAGAGCTTCCTGCAGGGAGTTTGTCTCTGTGAAAGAAGAAGGTTTTAAAGTTTTTCGATTTTTTCCCAGCCAAAGCGACACTTTTGCTTTTTCAGGAAAGCCTTTCCACTGGAAATTGATTTTATTTTTGGCCGGAGTGACATATTGAGTCTGAGTGAGTCGGGGAGAAAGAATTTCAATGTTTGAAACAGGTTTGGTTTTTCC
>JBGGMM010000105.1:0-23221 GCA_041288045.1 Pseudobdellovibrionaceae bacterium
ATTCTTACAGTACTGACCAAGATCGAGCTTTTAGTATTCAACGATACAATTCAGGTGGAAAAGAAGCATGTGAACGGCGCAATTTCAAAGAGGGTCTCTTGCAAGCCGGCGATCGAGTTGAAATCATGACGGACAAAAACGGCAATCCTCAAACTGCCATCAACCCGAAAACTAAAGACGAAACTTTCACAGTTAGAATTCGTGACGAAGATATCTCAGTAAAATACTACCGAGTTCGAAGTGAAAAAGGAGTTGAAGGCTGGATTTCTAGCTCTCAGCTCACTTTGCCAAAGGACGTGAGCCCTCTCAATAAAGAAAAAGTAAAGCCTCTCGTCAGCGATGAAGACTGCCCACCTCTAAAATCTCCTTCTGCAGAAGAGAGCCTGAAAGGTAAATCTTTTCCTGAAAAAATTCTTGAAAAAGCCAGCATTGACAATCCAATCAGGAAATCCAAATCCGAAACTGAAATGGATCGTTACATGTGCATTCACAGGCACGGAAAAATGGATTTCAATAGTTTCAAAAGCCAACTTAATAGTTTCAAGCATGCAGCGAAAGAAGCTGAAAATGCATTTGGAATTCCCTATGCAATGGTGATGTGCACGATGCTGACCGAAACTCGGATGTACTTCATTCCTGGTGAGGGAAAAAACCGAAGTGACCGATACCTTGGATTGACTCAATTTGGGCCTGAATTGGTTTCAGATTTGAAAGATGCCATTCGCAGACAACCTTACAAAAAAATGTGGGAAGAGTACCAATCTCGAAATCCAAATGTGCAATTCACTGATCGTGCAATCCGACTTGAATCCGATCCCCATGCACCGCTGGCAGCGACTGCTCTTGCTTTGCGATGGATTTATGAAGAGAGAATGCGGGACAACAATGTGAATTGCGTCGGATGCACTCGAAACAGAGAGTTCAATCGCAAAGACCTTTACATGATGGTCACTGGTTACAACTACACTCCATTTGGACTTCACAAAGTCGGTCACAAAACTCCGGGCCAAATGCTCACAGGTTTTCCGCCTCCGGAAGAAACCAGAGATTATATGCAATACATGGAAAGTTGCATGGAACAGGGCTTTGAAAAAAACTTCCGTGAAACTCCCGAGCAAATGGAACCAGTTAATGCGGGGCGAAGAAAAATCTTGGCCAAAAAAGAGGCTCAACTTCAGCAACTCCTCAGAATTCCAGCTTCCAATGGGAAAAAACCCAATCAGGAACGAGTGGATCAGCTCCAATTGGAAGTGTCTAATTTAAAAAGAGCAATCCAGCTCAGTCTGAGTCCCAATTATGTAAGGAACATCGCACAGTGCGACCAAGCCTTCCCTGTGAAATAATGCTCCCTTCATAAGGGAGCTCACATGGTATCAAAATACCCAGTCCTCATCCGCGAATTGCATCTAGACACTTTCGGCCACGTCAACAACGCCACTTATCTCGCACTCTTTGAAGAGGCCAGATGGGATCTAGTCACCAAAAATGGTTACGGCCTCAAACAAGTTCAACAAAACAAAAAAGGCCCAGTGATTCTCGAAGTGAATTTGAAATTCATGAAAGAGCTCAAGCTCAGAGAAGAAATCACAATCACCACCGAAATGGTCCATTACAAATCAAAAATCGGCCAGCTCAAGCAACAAATGCTAAAAGCCAACGGCGAAGTCGCCGCAGAAGCGATTTTCACATTCGGACTTTTCGATTTGATCGAAAGAAAACTCATCGATCCCACACCTGAATGGAAGCGCGGAATTGGAATGGAAATTTAACAAAGAGAGCTTCCTGCGAAAGTCAGTATATTGACAATCGTTTGGATGAAGCCACCCGTGGCGTTCAGAAAACGGTGCAGCAATTATCAAGAGGAAGGCAACCAATTTCCTCCCTCCTCAATTTTTAGGTTTTCTGGAAACTCGCCGCAGGCGAGCCCCGAAGGGGTGAGGCCTGGAGGGCCGAATTTCCAGAAAAGACGGACATGGACGTTCACGATCAAGCGAAGACGCGGGCTTCGCACACTACTTTGGGAATAGACTTTGCGGCAACCCCATCCACAATGTTGACCCTTGGCATAGCGTACCAACGGACAACATCGTGGATGGAGGGTCTCAAGCACAGCGGTGACGAAGGTAAACGCGAGTGTGTCCATCCATGCGAAGGCTCCCAGACGACCATCGTGGTCGTCTGGCAAATATTTAGGACTGTCTTCTTGTTGATGCTGAATCAGCTCGTAATTACTTCAGAGCTTCACGAATATAAGCCGAAGCTGTGTCCATAAACCAGACCACAAAAGCAATCACTACAATGATCGTGCCGACTTCGGCCCACATGGCTTGAGAGGCGTAGGTTTGTAGCAAGTATCCGATACCGCCTCCGCCGACGAAACCGACGATGGTGGCCATGCGGATGTTGATGTCCCAGCGGTAAACGGTGAATGAAATAAATGGCAGGATCACTTGCGGAACGATGGCGAACCAAATGGTTTGGATCATATTGGCGCCTGTGGATTGAATGCCTTCGATCGGACCTTCGCTCACTGTTTCTACCAACTCTGAGTACTGCTTTGTTAATGAAGCGATTGAATGAATCATCAAAGCGAGCATGCCGGCAAAAGGACCAATCCCCACCCACACGGTGAAAATGATCGCCCAAACGAAAGCTTCAATGGAGCGAGTAATGTTGAGAATGGTTCGAATGATCAAATAGACTGCGAAAGCTGCCGGATGCTTCATGATATTTTTTGCAGCAAAGAAGCAGGCCACAAAGGCAATCGGGATCGCAAGTCCTGTGGCAATGAAAGCCAGAAACATCGTCTCAATCATCATCAACACAGCTCGTGGCAGAACATTCCAGTTTGGGTGCACAAGTGCATTGAAAAGCTTCATGGTTGGATAGAAGCTTTCTTCATCGATCAGCTTGATGATCGAAGCTTGGGTCACATTGAGGCCCACCACCAAAGTGATCACCACAAATAGCAAAAGCTCCCATCCCCAAGCTGTTTTGTACCAAGTTTCATCTTTGGCCAGAGCTTTTTTGTGAGGAGGCTCAAAGACCACCTCACCCAAAGTTTTCATTCCAACTTTGTTCAAGCCAAAGCTCAAAGCCGCAGCCAAACCCAAAGCCCCGGCAAAAATCACGGTGTTTCGTCCCAGCATCAGCATCTGTTCTTCAGAGGGCGAGGTCATCACCACCAACAAAACACAGAGCAAGTAGCCAACGATAATGGCATCAAAAAGAGTTCGTTTGGCAATTGACGATTTCATCGCTGGTTCCCCTTAGTTGATGTGAACTTCTTTGGCGCCTTGACCGTAAATCTTTTCAAACCAGGCTTCATCGATGTTCTTGGGATCACCCTCATAGACGATTTGCCCAGATTTCATCGCGATCACCCGAGTGGCGTACTGTCGAACCAGACTGAGAAAATGAAGATTGGCAATCACTGTAATCCCTAATTCTTGATTCACTTTTTTGAGATAATCCATCACCGTGTGACAAGTCGCCGGGTCCAAAGAAGCCACAGGCTCATCAGCCAAAAGCACTTGCGGATTCTGAGTGAGCGCACGAGCAATGGCCACGCGCTGTTGCTGACCACCAGAAAGGTTATCCGCCCGCATTTTCGCTTTCTCAGCGATCCCCACAAGCGAAAGATATCTCATCGCATCGTCTATGTCCTTTTGAGTGAAAATCCCAAAGAGAGATTTAAAAGTCGCAGTGAAACCCAATCGCCCCATCAGAACGTTCGAAATCACAGTGTGTCTGGGAATCAAATTGAAGTGCTGAAAAATCATCGCCACATGCTTGCGAAGTCCACGGACCTCAGGCGCCGCCTGAATTTTCGCAATGTCTTTGCCATTGAAAAGAATCTCACCAGAGGTGGGATCGTGCAGGCGATTCAAGCAACGAAGCAGAGTCGATTTCCCCGACCCGCTCAGTCCGATGATCACCAGGAATTCTCCCTTTTTCACATCGAAGCTGACCCCTTTAAGCGCTTGCGTGCCGTTGGGGTAAGTTTTAATCAGGTTGCGGATCTGCAGAATATTTTCAGCCACTGTCATCGCTCCGATTTTCAGAAATTATTTTTTTACCAAATCTTCCGCTGATTTTCCGAGAGACTTGAGCATCGCTCGAACAGAATCATAATCGGCATCCGACGAAGTTTTCAAATCCGTGTAGCTGTAGATATTTTTGAAGGCCTGAAGCCCCTCTGGAGTCTTGATAAATTTCTGGAAAGCTTCAGTGATCGTCTTTTTCATTTCTTCAGGAAGATCTTTTCTGAAAACAATTGGATCGTTGGGAACAGCTTCGGTGAGCTCGACAATTTTTATTTTCTTTTCCACATCAGGATACTGTGTCTTTACCAGTCGGCGCGCATCTTGAACTTCGCCCTCTGCAGGAGGAGAATAAAAAGTCGCTCCCCCATCCACTTGGCCCTGATAAATCATCGATACGACCGCATCGTGTTTCATTGCGAAAACTTCTTGAGCTGGCTTGATGCCTTTGTCATTGAGAACTTTTTTTGGAAGCAAAAATCCTGTGGTGCTTGCAGGATCGACAAAGGCCACTTTTTTACCAGCGAAATCCGCCAGAGTCTTAATCGGTCCACCTTCTTTGGCAATGAACTGAGCTTTGTAAGTGGAATCGCCATGACGAATGGCTGTCAACCGCGCTTCAGCTCCGTATTTTTCATTGGCAATGATGTAGCCAAAAGTGTTCAGAGCCGCCACATCCGCGCGCTTAGAACCGAAAGCTTCCACGACAGCAATGAAAGAAGCTGGAATCGCAGTTTCATATTTGTAAGGAGTGTTGGCTTCAAGCCATGTCTCGATGACTTTCGCATTGGCTTCGATGACCTTTGCATCCACAGAGGGAACAAAATAAAGTTTCACAGGATTTTTTTCAGAACCCAGCTCGCCTTTATTCACAGTGCAGGCAGAAAGAACCAGGGCCAGAGCCAAGCTCAGAACCAGTTTCAAGGATGTCATGAGAGAATCTCCTTTTAATTTGATTGGAACAGGCGAAGGTTTAACAAATTCAGGGAGGTTTTCCAAGACATCTCTTCATCCCCCCAGGCCCCGAAGTCCCCAGAGTCCCTTGCTTTTTCGGGAAAATTCTGGCTCAATGACCGCACCATGACGCAACCAGGTCAATATCTTCAGAAAATCCTGACAGAAATCTCGAACTTAAGGGCTTCCGGTCAGTCCGTCCTGGTTGTTTTCGACTTGGACTCAACCCTGTTTGACGTCAGTCCCCGTCTGAAAAAAATTCTCCACGATTTTGCCGAAGTTCCTGAGCATCAGCAAAGATTCCCTGAATCAGTAGAAATCCTGAAAAAAATAGAAACTTACCGTTCGGACTGGGGGATTAAAAACGCTGTTATCCGAGCTGGCTTGGACAGTCACCACCCCGATTTTCACAAATGCCTCAAAGAGTTCTGGATGAAGCATTTCTTTTCCAACGAATACCTTCATTTCGACATCCCTTATGAGGGAGCTGTCGAGTTCGTGTTGGAACTCTGGAATCTGGGCGCTGACATTGTTTACCTGACCGGCCGCGATGTTCACCGCATGGGCCCGGGATCTCGTGAGATCCTTTTGAAATGGGGATTTCCTTTGGATGATGAACGAGCCATTTTGGTTCTCAAACCGCAAAAAGGCATGGACGATGCCGAATTCAAAAGCGACTGGTTCGCTGCCGTTCCCACTGAGAAATACGGAAAGACCTGGTTTTTTGAAAACGAACCAGTGAACGTCAACTTGGTCCGACTTCAGCATCAACACGTCAGTATTGTCTTTTTCGAAAGCACTCATTCCGGCCGAGAAGAACCTCCTTCGGATCTTCCCCGAGTCTTGAATTTTCTCATCAACAAGGGTGGCGAATGAGTCTCACATTGATTGCCACTCCCATCGGCCACGACCAGGACATTTCACTGCGAGCTTTGGAGACATTGAAAAATTCCAAAACGATCATTTTGGAAGAATTCAAAGAATCCACTCGCTTTTTGCGAGCCCATGGCATTTCAGGAAAAATCTACGAGCAACTCAATGAACATTCAAAGCCCGAAGATCTCAAGCGACTCACTGAACTCTGTGTGAACGAAGATGTCGTTCTCATCACTGACTGTGGGACCCCTGGCTTCTGCGATCCGGGGGCGGACCTAGTCCGAGAATGTCGAAAACGCGGAATTTCAGTTGTCACCTTTCCTGGAGCTTCCAGCTTGATGGGGATTTTGTCCCTCTCCAGTCAGCGATTGGATCAATTTGTTTTTCGCGGTTTTCTGCCTGCGGAAACCGAAGCTCGCCAAAATGCTTGGCAGGAAATGCAAAAAGAGAAGCGGGCCTTTGTCTTGATGGACACTCCCTACCGCTTTCAAAAAATGCTCAAAGAAGCCCTCGAGTTTCTTCCCCAAAGAAAGCTTTTACTGACTGTGAATCTGACTCAGGAAACTGAAATGATTTTTGAAGGCACTGCTGCTGAAATTTTGAAAAAAGAGCTCCCAGCCAAAGCAGAATTTATGCTTTTGGTTTATCCAAGCAATACAAAATCATGATCCAGCTTCCGATTGATGCTTTCCTCGATCCAATCCTAAAAGATTTCCGTGAAACGAAAAATTTGGTTCTTTCTGCAGCTCCAGGTGCCGGGAAAACCACAAGGCTTCCGCCCCGGCTTTTGGACCTCACGGAAAAAAAGATTTTGGTTTTGGAGCCTCGGAGAATTGCTGCTGTAGCTGCCAGCTCTCGCATTGCCGAGGAGCAAGGTTGGAAATTAGGAAAAGAAGTCGGCTATCAAATCCGCTTTGATTCCAATTTTTCTGATGAGACTCGCTTGTTGTTTTTAACCGAAGCTCTGCTGAACCGAAAAATTCTTGCAGACCCTGAGCTTTCCGATGTTGGCATTGTGGTTTTGGATGAGTTTCACGAAAGGTCCATGCACGTCGATTTGGCTTTGGGTCTTCTCAAAGAACTGCAGGAGCTTTCCCGACCGGATTTGAAAATCGTCGTTATGTCAGCCACTTTGAAAGCTGAACCCATCGCTCGCTTTTTGGGTCAAGCCAGTGTTTTCCAAGTGCCGGGGCAAAGTCATCCTTTGGTCATTGAAAATCAAAAAAAAGCACAGAAGCTGCAAACAGGTCCCGATTTTATTCAAGATGTGGCGGGACAGGTGCGAATCGAAATGGGAAAACTTCAAAAAGGCGAACACCTTTTGGTTTTTCTTCCTGGAGTCGGAGAAATTGAACGTACTTTTCAGCATCTTGAAGCTTGGTCTTTGGAAAAAAAATTGAAGCTTTGCAAATTGCACGGAAATCTTTCTTTGGAAGAGCAAAAAATGGTTTTGGCCCCCAGCTCGGACAGCAAAATGATTCTCGCCACGAATATAGCTGAAAGCTCTCTGACCATCGACGGAGTTCGCGCCGTTTTGGATTCGGGCCTCCAACGAAGATCCTCTTTGCATGCTAAAACTGGATTCCCGCAACTCGAGGTTGCTCGAATTTCAAAAGCTTCAGCCGTGCAAAGAGCCGGACGAGCGGCTCGTCAGGCGCCCGGTCGCTGCTTTCGCTTATGGAGCAGTATGGACGAGCTCTCCATGCCAGATGAAGAAACGGCCGAAATTCTTCGTTCGGATTTGGCCGAGCCCTTGCTTTTTCTTTCCAGCCAGGGAGTCAGAGATTTTTCTGGATTTTCGTGGTTTGAGATTCCCTCTTTGGATCAGATGCAGAAATCAGCCAAACATTTGCGAGTTTTGGGAGCTCTGAGCAAAGAGCATGAGCTCACTGAGCTTGGCAATCAACTCTTACGGCTTCCCCTTCCTCCTCGCTTAGGAAAATTGCTTTTAAAATTTCATGAAAAAGGATTTCTGCAAACTGGAGCTGCCATCGCCGCTCTGCTTTTGGAAAAAGACATTGTCGGAAAGAAATCTTATGAAACGCAGCTTGAATGTGATCTGCTCTTGCGACTGGATTTACTTTCTCGAGGTTCATTTCGAAACGTCGAAAGAGCAAGGGATCAGCTGATCAGGCTTTTTCCGAAATCACCAGCCAAAGAAGCTTCCGCTGAAGAGATCCGAAAAATTCTTTTAGAGGTTTTTTACGACCAAATTTGCCGGCGGCGAAAGTCCCATGAGCCGCGGGCAGTGATGATCGGCGGTCGTGGCGTTTCCCTCGAAGCCTCTTCGCAAGTGCGCGAATCTGAATTTTTCTTGGCCTTGCAAGTGATGGAGGGACTCTCCAGTTCAGAAACCCGAGTGAGCTTGGCCTGTGGAATTTCAAAAAACTGGTTGAATGACCTAAAAGATGGAATCGTTGAAAATAAAAGCTGGATAGAATTCGATGAATCTTCTCAGAGATTCCTAAAGTTCACAGCTCAAAGTCTGACATTACCCGAAATCGGCTCATTGCCCTTGGCTGATGTCAGAAGCCAGCCCGCCAAAGCCGATGAAATTCAAGATGCCTTGGGTCCCATCGCTTTTGAAAACAGATCTCAAATTTTTGAAAAAAATGAAAAGCTGAAATCCTGGTGGCAAAGATACTTGGTTTTTTTGAAAATTTCGGGTGAAGAGGGGTATTCAGACGAAGTTTTGAAGGAAATTTTCGTTGAAGCCAGCTTCGGCGAAATTTCTCTTTCAAAACTTTTTGAAAAAGATCTGGTCTATTTTTTCGAATCCAAACTTTCAATCGAAACAAAATCAAAGCTTCAATCCGATTTTCCTGAATATTTGCAGGTTCCCAGTGGTTCGAGAATCCGGCTGGATTATTCGGGACCGAACCCGACTCTCGAAGTCCGACTTCAAGAGGTTTTTGGCTGGAGTGAAACCCCGAAAATTGCTGGTGGAAAACTGGCTTTGACCTTGGTGCTTTTGGGTCCCAATTACCGACCGGTGCAAGTGACACAGGATCTGGCAAGTTTCTGGAAAAACGGTTATCCAGAAGTCCGAAAAGAAATGCGCTCACGCTACCCCAAACACAGCTGGCCGGATGATCCCCTCAATGCTCAAGCTGTGGCTAAAGGCCGACCCACAAAAACTTAAATTGAATTTTTTGACTGAAAAATTTCGGCTTTGGGTCCGATGATCACGGAGCCTGCCGCCACATCTTTGGTGACAACGGCATTGGCGCCGATTTTAGATCCATCACCCAAATGGATGGGCCCCAAAATTTTTGCCCCTGTCCCAATCAGAACCTTGTTGCCAACAGTGGGATGTCGTTTGGTCGGATCAAATTTCACACCGCCTAAGGTCACCCCATGGAAAATCACGCAGTCGTCGCCGATTTCAGCGGTTTCTCCAATCACAACACCCATTCCATGATCGATGACCAGTCGACTGCCAATGCGGGCTCCCGGATGGATTTCAATGCCTGTTAAAAAACGTGAAAACTCAGAAACCAATCGGGAAAGAAAAAAGAAATTCATTTGATAAAGAGAATGGGCCAGTCGATGAAAGAATATTGCCTTTGGGCCCGGGTAAAGAAGTGCGATTTCGACCAGGGATTTCGCAGCAGGATCATAGTTTTTATAAGCAATTAAAAAATCAAGCATCACTTCACCTGGACAGTCTCGCAAAAGAGCTGGCTCTGTTGACTATCTGTGAATGTCACTTGAGTCACCTGTTTGTCCAAAGAAAAGAAAAAAGTTCCCCCCAAAACTGACAAGTGCCTGTTCCGGGTGGTGTTGACTTCGATTCCCTTTTTCTTTCCTTCACCTAGAAGGAAGGATTTGATGTCCATGTATTTGTTGCAGCCAGCCCCCCAAACCTCGCCTTCCAATTTGCGTTTTCGGGCCCGAGAAATAAAAAAGACCTGCATCTTGCTTTCATCACTGAGTTCCGGAATTTCAAAAAAAACTCGAAACGTGCCTTTGGTGTCTTTAACGAATTTTGAAAGATCAATTTCGCCACCACCTCGAGGCAGTCGGATTTCAATTTCAGGCTCAATGAGAACGCCTGAAGTCTTTTCCACAAGTCGAACTGCAAGAGGCGCAAAAGTGATGTTGTCTTTTCCAGAAACATTGCCTAACAGGTTCCAAATCTGCACTGGGATCCTGACATCCGATCCCATTTCTGTGAATTCATAGACCCGCGCCACAGCGGCTTCAGAAAAAATAAGGAACAGAAGAAAATGGATGAAATTAGTCCTCATCGATTTTTTCCTTTAATTCCAAAAAAGGTCGATAATTGCTGGATATCAAAAGTCCCTGTTTTAATGAAACACGAGCTGCTTCTTTTTGCCCGCTTTCAAGCGCGACTTCGCTCAAGCCCGCAAAGGCCGCCAAGTTCTTAGGATCATTTTGTTGAATTGCTTTCCAGGAATTTTCAGCACAGGCGAAATCTTTTTCATCCACACAAATATGGGCTTTCACTATGCGAGAGAGATCATTATCAATCGCACCAGGCAGACTGAGTATGGCTTTCGCTTCCTTTTTTCGATCTGCTTTGTAGAAAAAGAAAGCTTGCTGGCCTGTGAGAATTTTATCATTACTAAATTGATTGCGCGCTTTTTCGATTTTATCTGAAGCAGATTTTAAATCCTTCTTCTGATAACTGCAGAAAGCCGAGAGACCTATTGTAGACGCAGATCCCGGGCTCTGCTGAACCAATATATCGCAGATATTTCCAAGGTAGGTCCATTCAACAACTTCGCGATGAACCATAAAATCCTGGACATGCAGAGCTGTCAGGTCGGGATCCTGCTCAAGAAGATTTTTAATTGTATCAGCAGCATCTAAATCCTGTTTCATCTTTTTTTGAATAGCGGCAAGCAAAAAGAGCATTTCCAAACGGTAACTTTGATTTTGGGCCAAAAGTCTTTTCAAATCTGCTTTGGCACTTTCGAGCTTGATTGGGTCTTCAACCACCCTGTAAGTCATCAGCAAGCGGAAGAGGATGATGAGAGGGTCCTTGAACCCAGATTGAATCAACAGAGTCAATTCTTTGAAGGCCTCTTGAAATTGGCCTTGAAGAATTGAAATTTGAACCAAATTGATTTGTGCAGCTTCATTGGTCGGTTCTTTTTTGATGATTTCAGAATATCTTCTTTGTGCTTCATCCAGGCGCCCTTCGCGCAGATAGGAAAGTGCCAGTTGCTTTTCGACTTCTGATTTTGATTTTTCATTGAGATCCGGAAGGCTTTGCAGAACTTCTAACATCTGCCGAGCTTGCACATTCTGATTTTCAACAACCATCAAGAGAGGAATCATCTGAATTTGATGGGCAACATCTAAGTGTTTAAAAGATTCGGCCCGGCGAAAGAATTCCAACGATTTTTCAAAATTTCCGATCGCTCTGTTGGATTTTGCCAAGAAAATGTAATCATCATAGCCAAGAATCTTTGTTGAATCTCGGCCAGAAAGAAATTGGTAAGCCCATAACCCCAAAAGTGCGACTAAAATCGTCAGCCAAATGGCCAAAGCTGTATGCTTTTTCTCGGGAGCCATATCACGTTTGATTCTGGGATCCTGGCTAGAGGCAAAAGCAGGTGGAGCTGCAGATTTATTTGGCTTTGCCTCAATGGCAGGTCGGGTTTCAAGAACTTCGGCCATGACCAAAGTCACCGGCGTGAGAGTGGCTTCTTCAGGGCCTTCGGTGATCGTTTCAGTGCCGATAAATGTGGATCCAGTGTCTTCTTTTCCTTGCGGAGAATGATTCTTTAAATCCTGAATGACATCAGAAAATTGAGTTTGTTCTCGAATAAAACTCCAGCGGTTTTCAGGTGAGCGAATCTCATCGATCAATGTGAGCTTTCGGGATTTCAGATCAAGTGCGATTTCCGCTTTTGAAAAAGGACCTGAAATCACGGCACCGGATTTCACGATCCATTTTTTGTCATTTGCGGAAGAATTCGTCATACACCCTCAATGCTTAAAATGTCTTTGTCCCGTCATGACCATGTTGATTTTCAACTCTTGAGCCCGCCGAAAGACCTCTTCGTCTTTGACCGAACCGCCAGGCTGTAGGATCCAGCGGATTCCTGCCTGTGCCGCAATTTCAACAGAATCTGGAAAGGGAAAAAATGCATCGCTGATCAGCACAGCCTCTTGAAGAGAACCAAAATGGGTTTTCATTCTTTCCAGCGCCTGGTGAACAGCATCAATTCGATTGACCTGTCCCATTCCAAGTCCCACCGACTGGCCGTTTTTGACAACGGCAATGGCATTGCTTTTCAAAGTGGCACAAACTTTTTCACCAAACTGCAAATCCCTCAACACAGCACTTGATGGTTTTTCACCTTTGAACTGCCATTCTGAAGTTTCAGTTTTGACCTGATCTTTATTTTGAAGCAAAAAACCACCGGCCACAGTTTTCATTTCAAAGCTCGTCTGCTTTTGCGACAGTCCAGCCCATTTCAAAATACGAAGATTTTTCTTTTTAGCGAAGATTTCAAGAGCTTCCGCAGTGAAAGATGGGGCAACAATGCATTCGAGAAAGAGAGAGTGCAGAGCTTCTGCGGATTTTTTGCCGATTTCCCGATTGGTGGCGATGATTCCGCCAAAAACACTGATGGGATCGGCTTTGAGAGCTTTTTCAACAGCATCGTCAATGCTCTCGGCAATGGCTGCTCCGCAAGGGTTGTTGTGTTTCACTGCGACAGCTGCTGGCTCCGAAAACATTTGAACCAATGAGCTCGCTGCATCCAGGTCCAGCAGGTTGTTGTAGGATAAGGTCTTTCCCTGAATGATTTCAGAAGAGTGAAGCCCATTTTGGTTCGCCAGCAATCGGTACCAGGTTGCTGACTGCTGTGGATTTTCACCATAGCGAAGATCCATCACTTTGTGTCCGCCCAATGAAAAATTCTCTCCCCAACCATTTCCCAATTCCGAGGCCACGAGCGAATCATAAGCTGAACAGTGGGCAAAGACCTTGGCAGCAAATTTCTTTCGATCTTCTAAAGTGGTTTCACCTTTGGCCAAAACCGTCGGGTAATCCTGAGGGTCGCAAAGAACAGTGACCTGAGAGAAATTTTTTGCTGAAGCTCTCAAGACAGTGGGTCCGCCGATATCGATTTTTTCAATCAACTCAGCTCCCTGGTATTTCTTTTCGACTGCTTGTTCAAAAGGATAGAGGTTGCAGACAACCAGATCAAAAGGAGCTAGGCCCCTTTCTTTCAGAAGCTCAAAATCTTCGGGGTGATCCCCCCTTGCCAGGATGGCCATATGCACGTGGGGATGCAAGGTTTTAACTCTTCCCCCCATGACCTCTGGAAATCCAGTCTGCTCTGAAATGTCGACGACTTTCATGCCGTTGTCCTTCAGAAACTGAGCGGTGCCGCCCGTTGATACGATTCGAAGACCCTGTTGATAAAGTGGCTTGAGAAATTCAATCAAGCCGGCTTTATCGGAAACGCTGACCAATGCATTTTTGAACATATGAAAACCCTTAGTTACCGAGTGGAACTTTCGTCATTAAGAGTTTTAAATCATCATTGGTGAGCAGAAGTCCAGCACCAAGATAATTCGATCGTTTGTTTTGATTGTTAAATGCATCTTGAATTCCACCCAAAAGATAGATGCCCTTCCAGATGCTGTACTGAATTTGTGCTCTCACGTTGAGATCCGTGAATTCAAAGAAGTCCATGGAGAGCTTCAGCTTATCGCGGTAGAGCAAGTAGTCAAAGCCAATGCCGCCGCTGCTCTCCAAAATTCCCCCACGGACGGTGAGATCCCAGAAAGTCTTGGCGAAAAGGACATTGAACTTCACTCGGTTCTTATAAGTGATCACTCGATTTTCAGTGCTGATTTGACCATTGGTGATTGTCACTTGATCTTCTTCTTCAACCACACCGGTTGGATCATCAACAATGCCTAAATAATAGTATCGATCCAAACCTGGCTGAAGCTTGACACCAACCGTTGTTTTGACCAATCCCAAATCACCCAAGTATTCAGAGTGAAAATCGAGCCCAGTCTGAGTCTTCCCAGCTGTATCCAAGAAAGAATTCACTCCTTCGATGGCTGTGTTCAACTCTTCGACAGTGTCTTCGTCGTTGATCAAGCGACCGATGGTTCCTTCACCGCGGTTGACGCGACCAGTGATCTCATCGATGTTTTTCATTGCTGAATCCAAGCGGGTCATTGTGCGCTTCAATTGAACTTTCAAAGAATCTTCACCAGCATCGTTGAGGATTTCATCCAAAGATTTCGTGACTCGGTCCACTTGGTTGACGATGGAGTTGATTTTTCCCTTATTGGTGTTTGTGATATCAGCAATATCTTCAGTGAGCCGCTCGATGTTAGAGACAATGCGGCCTAAGACATGCTTGCGAGTGCCATCATTGGTGGTGGCCTCTCGCAAAGCTTCTGAAGTTTCCTTTAAAGATGAAGCCAGATCACCAATCGATGCCACCACATTGTCCAAAGATCCCTTGTCACGAACATTGAGGATTTGACTCCCTTGAGGCAATGGCGGGTCCGTCGGAGAACCAGGCATGATATTCACGTGCTTATCCCCAAGAACACCCTGGGAACGAACTTCGGCAGATGCTGAAACATAGAGCTGAAAATCCGGTTTCAAAGAAAGGTCGATTCGAGCCAGCCCATCTTGCAAAGAGATTTTTTTAATAATACCGACGGGGATCCCGGCGGATTTGACCTGACTGCCTTTCACAAGACCATTGGCATCGGTGAGCAAAAACCAGGCTTCATTTGTTCTGCCAAAATAGGATGGATCATCGCTTACTTGCATAGACATGTAAGCAATGAGAGCCGCCACCGTCACAACGAGGAGGCCAACTTTTAACTCTGCAGCCCGAAGCAGATTCATCGACGTTTCATTCCTTTGGCTACAAACTTCTTCACCAATTCGATTTCAGTGTTAAAGAAATCTTCTGGAGTTCCAAACAACAAAACCTGTCCCGCATTCAGCATCGCCACATAGTCAGCGATTCGAAATGCAGCATCCAAGTCGTGAGAAACCATGATAGAGGTCATGCCTTCTCGCAGTTTATGGGTCTCCAGTATCAGATTATCTACCATTTCGGTTAAAATTGGATCTAATCCCGTGGTCGGTTCATCGTAAAAGATGATTTCTGGATCTAGGGCGAGAGCTCGAGCAAGACCTGTTCTTTTCTGCATTCCACCCGAAATTTGAGAGGGCAATTTGTTAAAATGTTTTTCATCTAGACCGACTTGTTTTAGCTTTGTTGTCGCAATCTGAATCACTTTCTCTTCGGGCATTTCACGGCGATGTTCAAACAGCGGAAAGCAGACATTTTCAAGCACTGTCATATCATCAAACAGGGCCGCCCCTTGAAACAAAACCCCGAACTTCTGGCGAAAAATCGTGAGCTCATCATCGCTTAGCTCAGTGATGTCCTGACCTAAGACCTCAATTTTTCCCGACGTAGGTCGATACAGACCTAAGATATGCTTCAGCATCACTGACTTTCCAGTTCCAGAAAATCCAATGATGGCGGTCAAACTGCCTTTCGGGATTGAAAGGTTCATTCCATTGACGACAAATTCTTTGCCATCAAAAGTTTTTTTCACATCGGTCAGGAGAATCGCGGGTTCTGCTGGAGGTTTGACTTCTTCCGACGTCATTGTGGAATCCCAGTCAGACTGTAAAAAGAACGAATGAAAACATTGGTCAGAAAGTAATCCAGAATAATGATCATGACCATGGAAGCGACAACACCTTTATTGGTGGCATCGCCGACTCCCTTCGCTCCGCCTGTGGTGTTAAATCCGCGGTAAGTGCAAATCAAAGCAAAGAAGCCGCCGAAGATCGCCGATTTAAAAAGTCCTTCGTTGATATGTCGGATGGCGATCATTTGATTCACTCGGTCCCAAAAGACCGCTTCATCCAAATCCACCAGCTTCACACACAAAATGTAAGCCCCCAGCATGGCGACGAAATCAAAAATCGCAGTCAAAAGTGGCATACAAATCACTGCCGCATAAATTCTTGGCGCAATCAGGTATTGCTTCGTGTTCACGCCCATCACATCCAAAGCGTCAATTTGTTCATTGACTCGCATGGTGCCCAATCGAGCGGCCATAGCTCCGCCCGCTCTGGCGGCCACGATCAACCCCGTCAGCACAGGGCCCAATTCACGAGTGATCCCCAGGGCGACAGTGGGACCAACCATATTCACAGCATTGAAAAGCTTAAATCCCAGATACAGCTGAAACGAAAGGGCCAGTCCCGTAAAAAGCGCTGTCAAAGCCACAATGAAAACGGATTGGTTGCCGACAAATTCCATGTGCTTGATGATTTCTGTATATCGATAGGGCTTGGTGAAGCTGAGACGAATAGAGGTGATCCCGAACAGAACAATATCTCCCAGTTCGCGGACAAAGGCGGTTGCCGGAACTGCAATGGATTCCCACAACTCGTCCATGCGGCGGCTTGTTTTTTCAATCATACATCCACCTCACGGGGCACTCTTTCGCCCACACTGGTTAAAATTTCCCAAGAGATCGTTTGCGCTTTCAAGGCCAGTTCATTCGCTGAAATGGCATGGCCCGATTCATCAGCTCCAAACAGAGTGACGGATTCTGGCTTGAGATTTTCAGCGATTTCATTTTTCAGTGTCTTTGTGACATCGATCATCAGATAGTCCATGCAGACATTACCAACCAAAGGGACTTTTTGGCCGCGGAAAAGCAATTCGCCTCGATTGGAGAGCATGCGATGGTATCCATCTGCATAGCCAATCGGCACAACTGCAACAACTGAATCCTGAGGAGCCTTCCAGGTTGTGTTGTAGGAAACGCCTTCACCTTTTCGGACGAAATGATATTTCACAGTTTCAGATCTGAGGCTCATCACTGGTTTTAAATCCAGATTTGTTGGAACGGGCGCCAATCCATAAACCGCCAATCCCGGGCGCACTCCTTGATGAGGCGAAATCCCATGCGGAAGCTTTTGATTTTGGTGCTTGAGGAAATTCAAAAGCCCGGCGGAATTCAAAGTGTGTGAAACAATCCGGTGGGATTGAAATGCTTTTTCCACTTCTTGAAATTCGCGCAATTGATCAAAGCTTGAGCCATTCAGAAGGTTGGCGTCCTCTCCAGTGTGCAAATGAGTGAGAATACCTTTGAGTTTTAAATGTGAGGTTCCGGCAAAGTAGCCCGAAAGCCGATCGAGATCTTTAAGGGAAAAACCCAGCCTGTGCATTCCAGTGTCAAATTTCAAATGCACATCCACATCTTTTTTCGCTGCGGATTCAAGGGCTCGAATCTGGTCCCAAGTGCTGAGAACCGGAGTTAGATTGTACTCCAAAACTGCTTTGGCGCCTTTCTCATCACAAGTTCCAAAAAAGAGAAGCTGAGTCCGAATCCCCATTTCTCGAAGCAGAATACCCTCTTCAATCAGCCCTACGCCGAGAACTTGGACGCCTTCACTTTCTAACTTTTTAGAGATTTCAACGTCCCCGTGCCCATAGCCATTGGCTTTGACCATGGGACAGAAAAAGGGATTGGCAGGCCCCAAAGCTTGGCGCAGCTCACGCACATTGTGAGCCAAATGGTCCAAATGAATGAGAGCTCGGGTTGAGCGAAAACGCACAGTTCCTTCCTCACATCGGAGGAACAACAAAATCTGGCTTAAACTCGTGCACGGGTTTGAAAAGACAGACTTTGTTGCCACCACGACTTGCAATGAATTCCAAGGCCTTGGACGCTGAAACTTCGAGATCCGAAGCCCCTGTGCTCAGCGAGGGGTACTCGCTCACTCCGCAGCTGATTGTCACTTTCAAATCATTGATGGCAAAAGTATGCCCTTCGATAATTCGTCGAAGCCTCTCAGCCCTGAGAGCTGCGCCCTTGCGAGCGCAATGGGGAAGAATCAGAGAAAATTCATTGTCCTCTGTTCGACAAGCCATATCGTTCACTCGGCTTGTCTTTTTCACAATGGAAGCAATCGTGCGCAAAATCAAATCGCGATTGCTTCGACCAAAACTTTGTTCCATTTCTGCCAGGTGATCTATGCTCAAGCGGATCACTGACACTGCTTTTTCCAGTCTTCTGGACCGGGCAATTTCTTCTTCAATCTTTTTCAAGAAATAGTTTCGATTGTAGAGCTCAGTCACGGAATCAAAAATATCCAGAGCTTCGCTCCGCTTGATCAAATGGGCTTGCTGATAGAGCAATTGAAAAACCAAAAAATCATTTTCGATCTGCTGAAAATGAAAATCCAGATTTCCCCAGAAAATAAAAAGCCCATCCAAGGCCTGGTGAACCGGCACCGGTTTGGAAAAATACTGACGAACTTTCAGCCCTTCGTTCATCAGTTCCTGAAGGGCCCTGGGAACTTCGCCAGCGCTCAGAGAATCCAGCAGATTTTTAGTCTCTTCAGGAGTGAGGCGCGAACCCACGCCTTTGATCGATTCGATGTCGATTCCTTGCGCTGATGTAGCGACAAAAGAGCTCACTGTTGCGAGAAATTTAAAATAAATTCCTTTGCAGGGAAGCGACTTGAGAAAAATTTCAAGGTAATCATCTTTGGAATTGGCATTTTGATAAATCGCCATTTTATCGACAAAAGGAACTTCGCGAACAATCGGCTTACGCGACTCTAAGTCGTGAATCCTTTTTTGTAATTGCGAAGCTTGAAAGCGCACATCTTCGCTTTTCTTGAGAAGCTCTTCATTCTGGTAGGTTCGATAAAGCGTTTCACAGACCTGATCCACAGCCCAAACACTTCGAACTGGCACCTGTTCGCCACTTGGGATCATCGAAGCGAAATTGTATTCACGGTACTCATTTAATGTATCGGACTGCGCCGCAGGTGCCACACAGGCGAATTGCACTTCGCTATTGGCCTCGAGCACTTGCGAAACGAAATCACTCAGAGAAGAATCCAAAGCTTCGACCGAAAACAGCACAACATGCGGAGCTGCTTCTTTCAATCGCTGCAACAGCAGATCCTGGTCAATGAAAATGAAAGATTCATATCCGGCTTCGACAAAAGCGCCTTTGATGGCCGTGTTTTCATCCGCATCCGGAAAGAAAATAAAAACTGTGAATTGAGAACGCAGTTCCTTTAAATTCACAACCTCTCTCCTGGTCTGCGGATGGCCACTTGCACTTCATCCAAGGCCGAAGATTTTTTCTTGATCTCAATGTTTGGCTTGTCAATTTTCGCTGAAAATCCGCCCTTCTTGGCATTGATTTTCGTTGGCGAATCCAAAAGCACAGGAACCGGTTCTTCTTCTTGTCGAGGCTGAGCAGGCGCTGGCGTCGGTGTTGTCGTCGCTGGCGCAACTGCTGCCACTTTGTCGATGAAATTTTCTGGCTTCGGCATTTCTGGCATATCCATCGGCTCATCTTCAATCAGTCTTTCAATCGAGTTGTCGACGAGGATTGGATCGAGAGCCATTCTTTCCGTTTTGTTTTTTGCCGAAAAATCCAATTTCACTTCTGTTGTCGGAGCTGCCGCTGCTGGTTTCGCGGGCGCTCTTGGGACGACAGGAGTTGGTTTCTCGTTGGGGGCAGCTGCTGCGTGCAAGGCTGTTTGCGGGTTGAAAATCACTTTCACTGTTGTGCCTTTGCCCTTTTCCGAATCCACCTGCACTTCGCCGAAAATTTCTCTAAAAATTCCCAAAGCTGTCGAAAGACCAAGGCCCACGTGCTGACTGCCACTGCGAGTGGTGAAGAAAGGATCAAAGATTTTTCCCAAATCCGTCGCCGAAATCCCCTCACCCGTATCGGCGAGACTGAGAAGAATGGAAGAACCCTCAGGCCGTAAAATCACCGTCATTTCTTTTTTCGGCGCTCTTTCCATGGCCTCAATCGAATTCAAAAGCAGATTCTCAATGGCTTTGACGACAAGATCTCCTGACATTGTGAAATGAGGAACTGAATCGATTTGCTTCGTGAGCTTAATTCCTTTGGAAAGGACTTTACCTTCCACATTTTTCAAAGCTTTCTGTAAAACCGTGTCCAGCCCCATTTTTTGCGAGGGCAATTTGTCTTCGCCAGCAAAAATCAAAAGTTTTTGAATGATGTCTCGAGCTGAGCGTGCTTCATTTTCTATTTGCTCTAAATGAGCTTGTGCTCCTTCACCTGTTTGCTGCCGAGCCACTTGAGCATGTCCCAAAATCGCTGTCAGCGGTGGTTTCAGTTCGTGAGACAAACTGGAGGCCACTTGCGTGTAAGCTTTCATTCTCTCAGTCCCAGACGGGAGAGAATCACTATTCACTGAAGCCGGAGCTGGGGCCGCTGGCGCCAGATAGGAAGGTTGCGAAGACGCTGGCGCTGAAGGCCGTCGACGACCGCCGCTGCGATCCTGCAAGACGAAAATGGCCAGGCCAACCATCGCAAGCCCCATTCCCATTAGAGCCAATTGCCAGCGAACGGATTCTCGATCTGCCAAAAGACTTTTCAAAGGCGTGGTGATCACAGCATAGATGTTGGTGTTCTCGACTTGTTCATAGAGACCCTGAACCGACTCACCCTTCAGGTCTCGAAAAGTTCCAAAACCACTTCCCACCGACGATTTCATCAGCTCACTGACCAAAGGATCTTCAGTCAAAAGATTGCCGACGTACTCTTGTGTGGTGTGTCCCAATGCCTGACCTTGCAGGTTGACCAAAAACACATTGCTCTTCTGACCGGTTTGCCGATCCATCAAGCTTTGAAAAACTTCTGTTCCTAAAAGACCAGCGTACCAATTGGAAGTCCCTCGAGCCAAAAGCAGCAAAAAAGGTTTTCGCGAAGGATCCATCAAAGAATAAACATTGGCAGAACCAGGCCGAACATCGCTCTCTTTGATGGTTTTCAAAGCCAAAGTGACATAGGCCGACGCCCATGATTTTGTTGGTGAGCCTTCTTGATAAAAGCTGGAAACCACTTGCCAATCTTTTTTATCATCTTTGCGATTGGGCGGCAGAATTTTGGACATCATTTGAAAGCGACTGTAAGGGCGATTCGCCGAAAAATCTTTCTTTGCAGTTTCCACTTCTGAATAGCTGAGAAAAAGAATGTTGCGTAAATTCTGAATGTCTCTGTCGATGGCGTGGGCAAGTGCGGTCATTTGTGCCCGTGACTGGGCCTCGGCCCAAGCAAGCTTGTCACCAAACATCATGTGGTCCACGCGCCAAACAACTGTGACGACGAAGACGGCAAAAGTCAGAAAGAAGAGGATTGCACGCATTTCTATCTTTAATTGTGTTGGACTCTCTGGTCTAAATCAAGCTATGAGAGACGGCCATGGACGTTTCCCGCAGTGACTTTTTAGTGATTGGATCTGGCCTCGCAGGGCTTGCATTCGCTTTGAAAGCGGCCGAACTTGGCAAAGTTACCATCGTCACCAAAGATCAAGCGCCTTCTGCCAACACAGCTTGGGCTCAAGGAGGCATCGCCGCCGTCATGTCTCCTGAAGACAGTTTTGAGAGTCACATCTATGACACAATGCGTGCCGGGGCGGGTCTTTGCAAGTCGGACGTCGTTCGAGATTACATCACTCAAGCCCCTGATCGAATTCAAGATTTGCTGAACTGGGGAGTTCAATTTGACCTTCAAGATGGAACTCAAAAAGTCTCTTTGACGCGCGAGGGCGGGCACACCACCAGGCGCATCCTCCACTTTGAAGATCATACAGGATTGCAAATTCACCAGGCTCTTCTGAGGCGTTGCTTGGAGAATCCAAACATTGTGATCAAGGAGCAGCACTTCGGAATCGATCTGATTCTCAACCGCCAAGTGGATCCCAATGAAATGTCGGCTTCTCGCTGCTTGGGAGCTTACGTTCTGAACAAACTCTCAGGTGAAGTTTCAGCTGAATTGGCAAAAACCACGGTTCTCTCCACAGGCGGAGCCGGCAAAGTCTATCTTTACACTTCCAACTGGAGTGGCGCCACCGGTGATGGAATCGCCATGGCCTATCGAGCCGGTGCCCGGATTGCCAATTTGGAATTCATGCAGTTTCACCCGACTTGCTTGTATCACAAAGAATCACGCAACTTTCTGATCAGCGAAGCTTTGCGCGGTGAAGGTGGCGAACTGATCAATGCTCAAGGCGTGGCCTTCATGAAAAAGTATCACGAGATGGGAAGCCTCGCCCCTCGTGACATCGTCGCCAGATCCATCGATGCGGAAATGAAACGAAGTGGTGAGCCCTGCGTGTTTCTCGATATGCGCAAGCATTCACGCGAGTATTTGAAAGTCCGCTTTCCAGTGATTTTCAGTAAGTGTCTGGAATTTGGCATTGATATGTCCGAACAACCGATTCCTGTTGTCCCTGCCGCTCACTATCTCTGCGGCGGAGTTTGGTCCGATCCCAACGGTCAAACCGACATTGGCTCGCTTTGGGCCTTGGGCGAAACCGCCTGCACGGGTCTTCATGGCGCCAATCGCCTGGCCTCTAATTCTTTGCTTGAATGTTTAGCCATGGCTCACAATTGCTTCGAAGATTTGTCACGAAACTGGTCTGAATATGAAATGCCCTTAGTGGACCCTCCCGAATGGATTTACCCCCAAGAATCCAACGATGATGAAATGATCGTCATCTCTCACATGTGGGACGAAATTCGCCGCTTGATGTGGAATTATGTGGGCATCGTTCGTTCCGACAAGCGCTTGTTGCGAGCCGCCCATCGAATGGAAAACATTCTTTCCGAAGTGAAAGAGTATTATTCGAATTTCAAAATTCATTCGGACATTCTCGAACTTCGAAATATCGCAATTGTCGCTGATCTCTCTATCCGCTGCGCTCTCTTACGCAAAGAATCCCGCGGCATTCATTACAATCTCGATTACCCCTGGGCCGGCTGGACCGAGCAAGACCGCACTGCCGGACACTCCAAAGACACCATCGTTTTCCGCGGACTTTAATTGAAAGGTCTGTCGTCGGAATCGGTCGACAGAGTGGCAGATTCCGGACTGTGGTTCTCGCGACGTTCAGAAAACTCCGCGGCAGATTTTTTCTGAAACGAAAGTTCGTGGTGCCGATCCGGCTGAGATCAGAAAACACCGCGGCAGATTCCGGCCAGTAGTTCTCGCGATGTTCAGAAAACACTGCATTATAAATTATTATTTAGAAAATATTCTTTGACAGTGTTTTTGCTGGAATTCTTTTTCTGCAAATGATTTTTTGATTCACCTCTATTCACCCTTTATCAGCACAGATCGGCTCTCTGTGAGCTTTGTCTTGACACATGCAAGAAGCGTGGTGTTTTTTCTTTTGCCTTCTTTCTTAGTTTAAATGCTTAAGCAAAAATCACTTTTAAAAACCCATGCTATGTTGTTTTTGAAAAGGCAGGAATTATGAATCTAAAAAAATTATCTGATGAAAGCTTGCT
>JBGGMM010000106.1:0-8863 GCA_041288045.1 Pseudobdellovibrionaceae bacterium
GGAGGGCCGAATTTCCAGAAAATGCGGCCAAGGATGGTCAAGATCAAGCGAAGACGTGGGCCTCGCACACTTTATCTCCAGCACAGCGGTGTTGAGGTGTTTTGGTTTGGTTTATGATGCGAGTCTGCACTCTGATTATCGTCTGTTTATAGGCAGACGATAATCAGAGTGCAGTCTTGAGTTACTGCTTGCTCTCAGGATTCTGAAAAAGCTTCTGAAATTCCGGAGGCACTGGAGCTTCTAGGCTGGTGTTGTCTTCTAGAATTATTTTCCAGCAGTGGAGGGCCATGCGGTTGAAGCTGTAGAGCTCTGCGATTTTTTGGTTGTATTTGGGATTTCCGTAGCGGGGGTCGCCGATGAGGGCTCGGCCGGCGAGGGCGCAGTGTTTTCGAATTTGGTGTTGTCTGCCTGTGAGGATTTCAAATTCGAGCCAGGAGAAATAATTGGAGAATTTCAGGACTTGAAAATGAGTTTCGCAGGGGATTCGATTTTGGGCGAGGCCTGCTGGATTTTTCCAGCCTTCGGCTTGATCTGAGAGGGAATGGTTCCAAACTCCCTTTTCGGGCAATGAGCCTGCGACTATTCCCTGGTAGAACTTTTGCACTTTTCGATCTTGAAATTGAGTTGCCAACCGTGAGGCGGCTTTATCGTTCAAGGCAAGCAATTGCAGGCCACTGGTCTCTTTGTCCAAACGATGAATGGGATAAAGGTCCATTAAACCCAATTGCTTTTGCAAAAGACTCAATAAATTTTCTGGGTCTTCAGAATTGTGGACGGAAAGGCCAGAAGGCTTATCAACTGCCAGCCAATCTTTTTCTTGGCGCAAAATCGACAGGTGAGATTCAACTGGCCGGGTCATGAATTGATCCTTCCTGAGAACGAGTTAGAATCCAGAAAGACATGTCACAACTTTTTTCTCCCATTCAATTCAGAGATCTCAAAGTCAAAAATCGAATTTTTGTTTCACCCATGTGTCAATACTCGGCGAAAGATGGAAAAGCTCAGCAGTGGCATTTGATTCATCTCGGGAGTCGGGCCGTCGGTGGTGCAGGCTTGGTGATGGCAGAAGCCACGGCAGTTTCACCTGACGGACGAATTTCATTAGCCGATTTGGGACTGTGGAATGAAGAACAGGCCATGGCCCTGCGGCCCATCACGAAATTTCTTCGCTCTCAGGGAACGATCAGTGCGATTCAATTGGCTCACGCCGGGCGAAAAGCGGGAACCCACATTCCATGGGAGGGAGGAAAACCTCTCTCCTCAGAAGAAGGGGCATGGATTCCAATCGGTCCTAGTGCTTTGTCCTACAAAGACAATTACCAAGATCCAGCTGAAATGTCGGAATACGACATGCAAAAAACTCAGCAAGATTTTGAAAATGCCAGTCGCCTGGCTTTGATGGCAGGTTTTCAAGCTATTGAAATTCACATGGCCCATGGCTATTTATTGCATGAATTTCTCTCTCCCATTTCCAATCAAAGAACGGATGGCTATGGGGGTTCGCTTGAAAATCGAATGAAATTTCCGCTTCGAGTGGCCAAGAACCTGAGATTGATGTGGCCTGGGGAGTTGCCTGTTTTCGTTCGGATTTCAGCTACGGATTGGATCGAAGGCGGATGGAGTATCGAGGACAGTGTGATTTTCAGTCGCGAGCTCAAGAAAGTTGGAATTGATTTGATCGATGTCTCATCTGGCGGACTTGCGCCACAGCAACAAATCAAGGTCGGACCCCTTTACCAAGTGCCAATGGCTGAAAAAATTAGAAAAGAAGTAAAGATCATGACCGGCGCAGTAGGAATGATCCGCAAAGCCCAAGAAGCCGAGCAAATTCTTGTGGATGGAAAAGCGGATGTGATTTTCATGGCTCGGGAATTTTTGCGAAATCCCTATTGGCCTCTGCATGCTGCTCAAGAGCTTGGAGTGAATTTATCGTGGCCACCCCAATATGAAAGGGCCAAGGACTGATGCTTTTTGATGCCAAGAATTTTCAAAAAGGAAAACGCCTTCTTGCCAAAGACCCGGCGGTGAAGGCTCTGTTTGCAAGACACCGTGGATTGCAGTTTGCCCCGAAAATGGAAAGAGTTCCCTTTGAATCTTTGGTTCGAGCCATTGCCCATCAGCAACTTCACGGTAAAGCGGCTGAAACAATTCTCGGTCGAATGATCGCTCTGTTTCCAGAAAAACCATTTCCGGAACCGAAGGATCTTTTGAAAATCTCTGAGGCCAAATTGCGCGCTTGTGGTTTCTCATATTCAAAAATTAAATCCATCAAGGACATTGCTGAAAAAACGATTTCCGGCGTGGTGCCATCAGCAAAAGCCATTGTTTCGCTTCCCAATGACGAAATCGTTGAAAGGCTCACGGAAATTTTTGGTGTGGGCCGTTGGACAGTTGAAATGCTGCTGATTTTTCAATTGGGCCGCTTGGATGTTTGGCCCATCGATGATTTCGGAATTCGCCGCGGCTTTCAAGTTTGGAAGAAAAAGAAAGAAATGCCCACTGCCAAAGAACTTAAAAAGTACCAGGATCAGTGGGCTCCTTATCAGACCATCATTTCTCTCTATTTATGGAGAGAAGCCGACAAGGCCAAAGAGTGAACGATTATTTTTCAATAATCGCTGCTACTCCCATCCCACCGGCTGTGCAAATGGAAATCAATCCGCGGCCTGAACCTTTTTCTGAAATCATTTTCGCCAAAGTCGCAACGATTCTTGCGCCAGTCGCTCCGAAAGGATGACCCAAAGCCACGCTTCCGCCTTTGAGATTCATTTTCGATCGATCAATGGAGCCCAAAGCTTCTTTGCGGCCCAATTTTTTTCGGCAGTATTCGGCATCTTCCCAAGCTTTTAAAGTGCAAAGCACTTGTCCTGCGAAGGCTTCATGAATTTCATAAAAATCAAAATCCTGAAGCTTCAGTCCATTGCGATCCAAAAGCTGAGAGACTGCCATTGTCGGAGCCATCAAAAGCCCTTCTCCGTGCACAAAATCCACAGCAGCGGATTGGCAATCCACAAAGTGGGCGAGAACCGGAAGCCCATTGGCTTTTGCATACTCATCAGAAGTCAAAAGAACAGCAGAGGCGCCATCAGTCAGTGGACTTGCGTTTCCAGCTGTGATTGTGCCTTTTCCTGAAAAATCAAAAGCAGGCTTTAATTTCGTCAGCTTTTCAATCGAAGTATCGGGTCTGACGAATGTGTCTTTTTGGATGCCTTTGAATTCAATCAACAGGTCTTTGTAAAAACCCTGCTCATAGGCCTGGGCTGCGTTTTTGTGACTGATCAATGCCAGCTCATCTTGCTCTTTTTGCGAAATTTTCCATTCTTGCACCATCAGCTCACAGTGCTCGCCCATGGATTTTCCAGTCCGAGGCTCGCGCACAGCTGGAAAAGAGGGCTTCAAATCCGCCGGAGTGATTTTCGCAAGGCTCATGATTTTTTCTAATGGAGTTCCAGCTTTTCTCGCATCCAAAAGTTTCCAGGAAAATTCGCGTTGAAATTCAATCGGAAGATCGCTGTTGGTATCAACGCCGCCAGCAATGGCCACATCCATTTGACCCATTGAAATTTTCATCGCCAAGTGATTGGCAGTCTCAAGGCTGGTGCCACAAGCTCTTTGCACATTATAGGCGGGAGTGTCGGGATGAAGCCCTGTCCCCAACACCACTTCACGAGCCAAGTTCCAGTCTGAAGAATGGTTCATAACTCCGCCTAAAGCCACATCGCCAAGAAGTTTGCCATCCAGTTTGTATTTCTGAACCAGGCCCTGCAAAACGGCTGTCATCATTTCTTGATTGGTGACTCGAGAATAAGCTGTTGAGGATTTCACGAAGGGAGTTCGAAGCCCCCCGACGATAGCGACTTTTCTTTGTGCTGATTTCATAACGCCCTCCTTGGTAGGTTTAGAGAATCTCACTGTGATTTTCAGATCGCAAGGTCCTGAAAAATGTGTCAGGACACAGTGATCGAAGCTTCTATGGGTATGTTAACAGAATCTTAAGAAATAGAAGGCAGTTTTTTAAAGAAACCAGTAGTTTCAATGAAAACAGAATCTGTTTTCTCGGGGAAAGTTCATCTTCTTACTGGCGTTCAATCTCTATCTCGTGGAGGGGTTTTAACTCTTTTTCTTGTGCCCTCTCATGTTCATGCTGCACCCTTCCTTCCCCGAGTTCTTTTTTAAGTCGTGAAAATTGAAAGTGCAGCTTTTGCCGTTTGGGCAAATGAGCGGGAGCAAGGTTTTCAGTTGGATGGGTCAAAAGCTTGTTTGTCTCAGATCGCAAAAACACAGGCAAAGGTCCAGGTCGTCCGTTCTGATAATCAGTGGCCAAGATTTCTTTCACCTGCCATTTGCAAATCTCTTCGAAATAAATCAAAAGAGAGCGAACCAAATCCAAAAGATGAATGGAGTGTCCGAGGGGATGCCTGGTTTGCAAAAAATCAGTGAGATTCCAAAACCATTCAAAAAGCGAACTTTGAGAATTTTCTTCTCTGATCTTTTGAAAAGTCAGGACAAAGTTCCCGCTGTTGGCAATCAAATCCCAAAATTTTGAAAACTTCTGCATTTTTTCAAGCTCCATCACAGTCATGGTTTTCGTTTCCAGAATCTGAAAAGGCGGCTCAGCAGAATAGCGCATTTGCCATTCTTGATCATGGCGGATGATGGGAGTCCCTTTCAGCCTTTTCAGAATTCCGACTTGAATTTCCCCCGGATCCAGACTGGAAAGAGAATCAAATCCTTTGGCAAAGCTTTCCAAAGTCTCGCCGGGAAGGCCGGCAATTAAATCCACATGTGTGTGAACCCCGGTTTCTTGTTTAAGAAACTTTAGATTCTCCTGCACTTTTTGATAGTCCTGACGACGGCTGACAAGAGCGGCTACCTGCGGATTCCAAGTCTGAACACCGATTTCAAATTGCAGGCTTCCAAGAGGAAATTTTTTGATCAAAAGCTTAAGCTCATCGGGCAGTCGATCCGGGACCATTTCAAAATGCAGATGCAAATCTAGGCCTGAAGCGATTTTTTCAAGAAAAAATCCCAAAATACGGCCACTGATGCTGGGGCTTAAATTAAAAGTCCGATCGATAAACTTAAACTGCCGGGCTCCGCGATCAATCAGAATCTGCAGATCACTTAAAAATTTCTCCAGTGGAAAATTTCGCACGGATTTATCCAGCGAAGAAAGGCAGTACTCGCATTTGTAAGGACAGCCCCGGGAAGCTTCGACATAGACAATGCGCTTTTCAATGTCCTGATCTGTGAAATGGTTGTAGGGGGACTGAATTTGAGAAATTTCCGGCAAAGGACCACGAATGATTCTTTGCTTCGGTCTTTCATTCAAAACCAAAACTTGATGACAGAATTCATAAAAAAGAAAATCAGCTTCACCGCAAATCACATAGTCGGCCAGCTGAGTGATTTTTTGTTTCTCCGTTTCATAGCTGACTTCGGGACCTCCTAAGACAAGGCACACATCTGGTCTCTGCTGTTTCAGAAGCTCGACCACTTTCAGGCTCTGGTTGGTATTCCAAATGTAAATTCCAAAACCAATGATTTTGGGATTCAGAGCCAAAAGCGAGTCGACAATTTCTTGAGCAGGGCGGTGGATGGTAAATTCAAGAATCTTTGCTTTTGGCTGAAGCTCTTTCAGGTTGGCATACAGATACCGAAGCCCAAAGGCTGTGTGTTGGTAGGTCGAATTCAAAGTGACCAGGCAGATATCGCTCATGCTTTGTCCCGGCGATCAGTCCATGGTTTGAGATTTTTCAAATTTTTTTCAAGGTGGTTCTGGATCATGTGCTGATGAGCTTTATCAGGATTCTTTTCCCTCGTCGATTGGTGAATTTCGTTAGGGCCGGTTGGACCTTGATGATTTTCCAAAATGACTTCATAGTGATGGAAGTATGAAAGACTTTCAAATCCACCTTCAGGAACAGATTGCTTACGATCTGCAGGTCCAATTTGGCAAGGGTTTTGATTTTGCTTGGCTGATCCACCAGGAAAAGCTTTATTTTTCCCGATGTCCGCAAAATCAGCCGGGACCGACTTCGGCAGTGGTGAAGCTGATTCAGTTTCTATTTGATGAGCATGTGGATTTTTCGTTTTTCATTTTGCGAAACCGCATTTTTACAACTTCAAAACTTTCCCCGATGTGTGAAGGAATGGTGCAGCTCGCAGCCAAAAGGGCGACCGGTGAGATCATTGCCAAAACCTGGGACTTGCTCATTGCTGAAGAAAAAATCGAAGTGGGGCCTCCCGATCAGCATCTCCTGAGATCCAAACATTTGATCGAAGTGAATTGGAAGCATCCACAGAAAATTGAGGATCCGATTGAAGCTGACTTTTATTTGCAGAACTTGATTTCGCAAATTCCTCGCGGTGAGATCCTCCACGATTTCAACCGTCCCATTGCTGCTTTGATTTGCTCAGCGGACGGGGAGCTCCTGTCCTGGTCAGTGAATCACAATTCAAAAAATAAAACTTTGCATGCGGAAGTGGCCGCTGTGCAGAAATACTTTCATCAATGGTCCAAAAAGCTTCCTGTGGATTGCATTGTCTACACATCACTGAAGCCTTGCCGAATGTGCGCTGGGATGATCACAGAAATGGCCGAAGATCCCAATCGGCTTCAGGCCATCTATTTTCAAGATGATCCAGGACCCTTGGCGCGCAACACAGAGCTTGAAAAGCGGCAGAGGCTCTTGCACTATCGGCTGGATGACTCTGGCAGCTGATCTGGGAAAACTTTTAAATGATGAGATTCCGATTTCCAAAACCATGGGAATTCGCGATTTTCAACTTTCAAAGACTCAGTTTTCGTTTGAGCTTCCATTGCAACCCAATATCAATCACAAGGGCACGCTGTTTGGCGGCAGCTTGTATTCGGCCGGGGCTTTGGCTTGCTATGGGCTTTTTCTTTCCGGTCTTCGCGATCAATCCATTGCTACGAAGAATATTGTGATTGCCGAGGGAGGCATGAAATACCTGGCACCTGTCGACGCGAATGCCAAAGTTGAAGCCACTTGGAATTCAGACCAAGAAAGAATTCAATTTTTTAAGACTCTTCAATCCAAGAAAAAGGCCCGCGTTTTGATGCGGGCTCAAGTCCTCGTGGGACAGCAGATCTGCGCCGAGTTCTCGGGTTTTTTCGTTGCTCATATCACGGGTTGATGGGGAACTTTGGCCAGATAAGCTTCCGGCACTTGCTCAACCACGAGCTGTTGGGCTTCAATTCGTTCCTTTTCGGCGAGCATGGTTGACAGATATCTTTCGGTCGAGCTTGGAACGATGCAGACAATACACTTTCCTTTGTTTTCAGGTTTTGCGGCGACTCTTAAAGCAGCAGCAATGGCAGCTCCTGAGCTAATGCCGACGGGAATTCCCTCTTCACGAATGACTTTTCTTGCCAAGGAGAAAGCCTCTTCGCTGGAGACTTTTTCGATTCCATCAATCACTCGTCGGTCCAGGACATGCGGGATGAAACCTGCTCCAAGACCCTGAATCTTATGGGGAGTTGGCTTTTCACCGCTGAGAATGGCGCTTTCCATTGGCTCAACGGCAATCATTTGAACGGAAGGTTTTTTTGCTTTTAAAACCTGCCCCACACCAGTGATGGTTCCGCCTGTGCCGACTCCAGAAATCACCACATCGACTTTTCCATCGGTGTCTCGCCAAATTTCAAGGGCTGTCGTTTCACGGTGGACTTCGGGATTGTCGGGGTTCTCGAATTGCCGAGTGAGAAAATAATTGGAGTTTTTTTCTGACAGTTCGAGAGATTTTGCAATTGCCCCTTTCATTCCAAGAGCTGCCGGCGTGAGAATGATTTTAGCTCCCAACATCAAAAGGAGCATTCGTCTTTCGTTCGACATTGTTTCAGGCATCACCAGGATGATGGGATATCCCTTGGCTGCGCAAACAAAGGCCAGAGCAATACCTGTGTTGCCGCTGGTGGGTTCAAGAACTGTCATTCCAGGTTTTAATTTTTTAGAGAGCTCGGCTTTTTCGATCATATTTAAGCCGATTCGGTCTTTCACAGAGCTGAGAGGATTGAAAAATTCCAATTTCAAGAGAATTTTTCCTGGCAGATCCTTTCCAATTCTTTGCATCTCAACGAGGGGAGTGGCTCCCACGGTCTTGGTGATATCCGAATAGATTTTCATCTGCATTCTCCTTCAGCTTAAGAAAGATTCTGAACCAATTGCCGGAATCTGAGTAGTCCTAAGTCAACGCATCGTTTTCGCCACTGACCATCATCTGGAAAAAAGGCATTTAGCATTTGCTCTGGCTTTTGATGAATCAAAGCCAGCAGGACTTGGTAAAAAGGTCTGGTTCCAAATTCTTGAAAGCAATGCAAAGCTTTCCAGCTCTCAGAAAACAAATGATTCAAAGTCCCTGAAGCCCGGTAAAAATCAGAATCTCGATCAGGGACCTTCAGATCTTGATTGAAAATAGAGCGAAATTTTTCTTCATCTTTGCCCTCAAAATTTTCAATCAATAAACTTTCGGATCCTTTTCTGCCGAGACCCGTGTGCACATCCAGCACAAAAACTTTTGTCTCTGCATCAATCAGCAACTGCAGACTGTTTTTTAATGCGGCCAGCTCAGGCTGTCTTTCAGGTCCGCAATAAAATAAAGAATCTGGGAAGTCGCTCTGGCCACAAGCGACGGAGCGAGCTGTTTTTTCAGTTCCTAGGCGAAAAATGCTTGGGATTGTTTTTAGAAAATCCAAGACAGCCCCATGGCGTAAAAATTCATTGAAGTCGGCAAATTCAGGGTTTTGAATTTTGTAATCGGTGAGAGAATTTCGATTCAAATCCACATTGGCCGCGTTGGTTCGCTTCATTGTCGCCATGCCATAGGGATTCACAGCGTG
>JBGGMM010000107.1:0-13007 GCA_041288045.1 Pseudobdellovibrionaceae bacterium
GACAATTAGAGAACTCAAAATAAGAGATCAGCATCAATGTCAGTATCAAGATCCTGAAACTAAGAGGCAGTGTGAGGCTCAGTTTTATCTTCAAGCTGAGCACATTGTTCCTTTTGCCAAAGGTGGAACCCATGAGCTTAACAATCTCGAGCTCTTATGTCCGGCTCATAACAGGCTTCGAGCTGTTCAGCAGTTTGGAATTAAGAAAATGAAAAACTATCTTCCAGAGCTTGGGCCGTGAGCTTGTCCTGATTCGGAAATTTTTGGGGATTCTTGACTTGAGAGGATTTTAAGGCTTGCGCTTATCATTCTCGGGATTTTCAAAGAACTGATCGATCAAGCCACTTTCAAAGTCTCGGGCTTGTCCTTGATCCGCTTTGAAATTTGGCCTGCGAGCTTTTCGACCATTTGCAGACAGGTTTTGGCTTCGGCGGTTTTTTCGCCGATTCCGAGCAGCATTCCGATAACGTGATCATCGATGACGATGGGGACGATGGTGAGGTGAGTAGGGATCTGAGCCCCGTTCCATTCGGAAAAGAATTTGGTGACGAGGTCATTTTGAATGACGTAGCCGTGATAGGGCTTCTGGGTCCGCAGAGCGATTCGGAAAGGGCTGGCGTGATGAAGGGGGTAACCATGAGTCAATGTCGAGTCATGGACAAAGTTGGCATCCCATTTCCAAGGTTTGATCTGATCTCCAGACTTGAGAAGAATCATGGATTTTTTGTACTCTTGTCCCATCTCCTTGAAAATTTCTTGGACCCAAGAATCCAGTTGGTCTGCAGGAGTGGAATTCAAAACCATTGTGGCTGTTCTTGTGATTTCGCTGGACACACTGGAGAGAAGAATTTCAGTCTTGGTCGGATGAGCTCGCTTTTCAATCTCAGGTGAGGTTTTTGCCTTGGCTTGAGCTGGGCTTGCTGGTTTCGGAGCTGCCGGCTTTGGTGGAAATTTTTCGGCTTTTTGTGAAGCTTTGGTTTTTTCCAAATCATCCATGGTTAATTCCATGGACTCTGGAGCTTCCACAGGCTCTGGAATTTTCAAAGCGCTATTGCCAAGAGGCTGTAAAGTGATCGGCGCAGTGGCAGTGCTTAAATCCAGGAGATCTTCATGATTGGTTTCTTTGACTGATTCATCTGCTGATTCTTCAGTGGAATCAAAAGCCGATTCAGCTTCCAGTCCATCTTGCAGAAGATCAGTCACATTGGCGACAGGTTCCACAAGTGGCTCAAATGAATTCAGATCATCATTCGATAATTCCGCATGAGCAGAGTGAGCGGGCAGAGGTTCATTTCCAGCTTCTGTGAGGTGATCCAGTTCCGCCGAAAGCTCCATCAAGGAAGGTTCATCACTTCTGGTTTCTTCCATGGGTTCCGAATCCAGCGGAGAATCCAAAGAAAAATCAAGAGCCGGCTCATTTTCCGCAGGCTCAACTTCCAATTTGAAATTGGAAAGATCCATCGAAATGCTGTGAGTGTCTTTGGTTTTCATGGATGGAGGCAATGCCGGTTTTCGATCAGCGACAACAGTTCCCTGAAACTCGTACCAGATTTCTTGCAAAGCTTTGGGTTCGCAAAGCACAAACACAACTTTTTCTGCTGTCTTTGGAAAATCGGTCGGAGGTTGCAAGCAGCCAACAAACAAAACTCCCTGCCATTCATAGATGGGCATCACGCGATGGCTCCACGCGAACAGAGATCTCCATTTGGAAAAAAATCCCATATCCGGCTGGTGCTGCTGAAAAAAGCGGGAGGACAAAATTGGTAAACTCATGCCTTTGGCTTTCAACCTCGTGTCCATCTATTCGGCGAAACCCTTGAAAGCCTTAATGTTTTCTCATATTGAAGCGAGTTCAAAAAAGGTCCTGTTTTTGAGCTTCGACAAGCACTCGGTGAGTCGGGTCGGCAAAGCTTGTGGGTGGTGGCTAATTGTGCTATGAGCCAAGGCTCAAGAAAAAGGACCTAAGTCTGTGAAAATCGAGAATAAATTCGCAAAAATCTATTTGGATTTTAATGCCACCACTCCACTGGATTCAGGTCTGGCATTGAAGCTCCCCGAATTTTTGCAATTCTGGGGAAATCCAAGCTCGATCCATTGGGCGGGACAAGGTCCAAAAAAAGTCCTGCGCGAATCCAGAAAGGCGATCGCCGAAGCTTTGCAGGTCTCGCCGCTGGAATTGATTTTCACGAGTGGCGGCAGTGAAGCCAACAACACGGTCTTTCAAAGTGTTTTTGAAGCTTCTCGAAATTCACAGCGAAATGAATTTATCACCACCGCCATTGAGCATCCTAGTGTGCTGAAATGTCTTTCTCATCTTCAGCAGTTGGGAGCTGTTGTTCACGTGATTTCTGTGGATCGATCGGGACAACTGGATTGGTCGCATTTTGAAAAAGTCTTAAGTCCCAAGACTGCACTTGTCAGTATGATGCTGGCAAACAATGAGACTGGCTTGGTGCTCCCGATTCGAGAAATCGCTGATCGAGCTCATTCGTTGGGTGCAAAAATGCACACGGATGCTGTGCAAGCTCTTGGAAAAATCCCAGTGAATCTTTCAGATCTTGATGTGGATTTCGCCAGCTTTTCTGCCCATAAATTTTATTCTCTCAAGGGCTGTGGGGTCCTGTTTTCGAAAAAGGGGAATGAACTTCGACCTTTGATATTTGGCGGGGGACAAGAGCGCCATCGTCGTGGAGGAACAGAAAACACATTGGGGATTTGGGCTTTTGGCTACATGGCTTCCAAGGCTTCTGAAATTCAAAAGCAGGCTGAAAGAATCAGTGCTCTTCGTGATCGTCTTGAAACTGAAATTCAAAACCACATCCCACAAGTGACAATCACTCACGCTCATGCTCCCAGATTGCCGAATACGTCCTCTTTGGTTCTCGCCGGGGTCGATGGCGAAACGCTTTTGATGTCTTTGGATGTGAAGGGCTTTGCAGTTAGCACTGGAGCCGCTTGCAGTTCTGGTTCGCCAGAACCTTCGCCTGTGCTTTTGTCCTTGGGGCTTTCGCGTGAAGAAGCGCAGAGCTCTCTGCGAGTGTCCTTGGGCTGGAGCACGACTTTTGAACAAATTGAAAATTTCATTCTCACTCTGAAATCAGTGGTGGAAAGACTGCGCGCTTTGCAAATTCAAAATTCGACTGGGTCTCGCTTGGAGGCTTCTCGATGAGCGAAAAAAAGCCTCGTGTTTTAGTTGCCATGAGTGGCGGGGTTGACAGTTCCGTCGCTGCTGCCTTGCTCGTCGATCAGGGCTATGATGTGATCGGCGCCACCATGCAGGTTTGGGATTACTCCAGCTGCGACATCGAAGAGGGAAATGGCACTTGCTGCTCCAGTCTTGATGTGGATGATGCCCGCAGTGTGGCAGATCGTTTAGGGATCCCTTTTTATGTTCTCAACTGCGAAGCCAAATTCAAAACTGCCGTCATTGATCCTTTTTTAAAAGCTTACCTTGAAGGGCAAACTCCGCTCCCTTGCGTGAATTGCAACACTTACCTCAAATTTGACCATTTGATTCGAAAAATGAAAGAGCTTGAGTGTGATTACTTGGCAACAGGACATTACGCTCAAATCGTTCCGAATGAAAAAGGGGAAGCGCGAATTTTCACAAGCACCGATGATTGGAAAGACCAGACTTATTTTCTTTTCACGATCGAGCCTGAGATCGTCAAGCACCTGCTTTTCCCCGTAGGCCATTTGAAAAAACCCGAAGTGCGAAAGATCGAAAAGGAAAAAGAGCTGGTCGTTGCAAAGAAAAAAGACTCTCAAGGCATTTGCTTTGTCGGCAATAAGGGCTATGGAACTTTCATCGAAGAGCAAGTGGATTCGAAAATTCTTGCCCAAAGAGCCGGTGTGATTCGGCGTTACCCCAGTGGCGAGACCATGGCTGAACATGCAGGTATTCATCATTTCACCTACGGTCAGAGCAAGGGACTTGGGATGAGTCATCACGAAAAGCTGTTTGTGATCAAAATTGATCCTGAAACCAATACAGTTTGGGTTGGTGATGAAAACTATCTTTACCGAAGCAATGTGGATGTGGTGGACGCGCATCTCATTGACCAGGTTGAAGATGGTGAAATTCTCGAAGTGAAAATCCGCTACGCCCATAAAGGCTCCAAAGCCCGAGTGAAAAAAACCGAAAAGGGATTTCATTTTGAATTTTTAGAGCCACAAAGAGCCGTCACTCCCGGGCAAGCGGCAGTCATGTACAGGGGCCGCCAGCTTCTGGGCGGCGGATGGATTACCCTATGAATTTTCAAGTCCATACATTTGGCTGCAAGGTCAATACTTACGACTCTGGCCTGATTCAGAAAAATCTCAGAGGGTCTTCGCTTCAACTGGACCCGCAAGTGAAAATCCATGTGCTGAACACCTGCGCGGTCACAGCCGAGGCCACCAAAGAGGCAGTTCGAAGCATCCGTCGCATCAAAGCCAAAGATCCATTGGCGACCGTCGTCGTCACCGGTTGTGCAGCTCAGGTCGACACGGACAGTTTCCGAAATCTTCCAGGTGCGGATTTGGTCGTGGCCAATTCTCACAAAGGATTGCTCCCACAAATTTTGGATCAGTACTTTAAAGGCGAGATCAAAGAAAAAGTTTTTAAATCCAATATCTTTCGCAAAGACGATCTGGAAATGGGTGGGGGCGAAGAGCTTTCACACACTCGTTCTTTTTTAAAAATTCAAGATGGCTGCAACAGCTTTTGCACTTACTGTATCATTCCCTATGCCCGGGGTAAGAGCCGAAGCATCCCGATTTCAGAACTCGTCAAGCGCATTCAGGATTTGCAGGTCAAAGGTGTCAATGAAGTGGTTCTCACTGGAGTTCACATTGGCGATTACGACGATCAGGGAAAAGCTCTTGAGGATTTGCTCGAAGCACTTCTTTTAAAAACAAAAATGCCAAGATTTCGTCTTTCCTCTCTGGAGCCAGTGGAGCTCAGTGATCGATTGATTGAGCTTTACCAGGACGAAAGGCTTTGTCCGCATTTTCATATGAGCATTCAAAGCGCTGAGACTGAAACTCTCAAACAGATGAAAAGAAAATATTCCCAGGAAAATGTCAGAGAAGCGCTCGAAAAAATTCAACGAAAGCTTCCGGTGGCATTCGTCGGAATGGATGTGATCACTGGTTTTCCAACTGAAACTGAAGCTCAATTTGAAGAGACTTTTGCGACTTTAGCAGAGCTTCCCTGGACTCGAATCCACGTTTTTCCCTACAGCGAAAGACCGGGAACCCGAGCCGCGTCCCTCGAAGTTTCGATCCCTTGGAATGACAGGCTCAAAAGAGCACAGAAACTGCGCGAACTTTCATTGCATCGCTATCAAAGTGAGGCCCTTCGCCAAAAGGGAAGTTTGAAAAAGGTTCTTCTTTTGAAAAAAGAAACTCGTGGTGGGGCTCAAGGGCTTTCCAGAGATTATTGGAACATTCGAATGACCAACTTGGATGGGCAAATGCCGGATTCATCAGGTGAGCTCTTAGTGAAAGTCACTGGTTACGAACACAATCCGCAGCACATGGAAGGTGTTCTTTTGGCTGAGGTGGTTTCATGACTTTTTCATCTTACCAATTTCGGCAAGCGGAACTTTTTGAGCAGGCGCTGACTCACAAATCATTTGTCAATGAAAGCGGCCGACGGCACCTCAGTCACAACGAAAAATTAGAATTTTTAGGTGATGCAGTTTTGGATTTGATTCTTTCAGAACTTCTCATGGAAAAATTTCCCGGAGACGACGAAGGCAATCTTTCCAAAAAAAGAGCAAGCCTCGTCAATGAAACAGTGCTGGCGCAAATTGCTCAGGACCTGCAGCTGCAAGAAAGCATCCGGCTTGGAAAGGGCGAGATTCTTTCTCAGGGGCATAAAAAGCCCAGACTTCTGGCTTCTGTTTATGAAGCTTTGTTGGGGGCCGTCTTTTTAGATGGAGGCTATGATCCGGTGAAAGCCCTGACCCGTCAGCATTTTGATCAGCTCATTGCAGCCATGAATCCCAGTGAGGATTTTCATCAGGACTATAAAACGAGATTGCAAGAGCTCGCCCAGGCGGATCTCCGTTCAGGTCCGAGCTATGACATTACAGGTGAAGAAGGGCCTTCTCACAGCCCCCAGTTTCATGTGGCGCTTTCACTTCAGGGAAAAGTTGTGGCACAGGGAACTGGAAAAAGCAAAAAACACGCGGAACAAGAGGCTGCTAAAAATGCCATTGAAAACTGGTCCCAGTATTTTCTCGACGGGACTTTAAGGAAGAACCATGTATAGATCCGGTTTTGTCGGCCTGATTGGCCAACCCAATGCGGGTAAATCGACTTTGATGAATTTGTTGGTGAAAGAAAAAGTTTCGATTGTCACCGCCAAACCTCAGACCACTCGTCGGCGCATTCTAGGCATCGTCTCCTCTGATGAGGGGCAGGTTGTATTTGTCGATGCGCCCGGAGTCTTGAAAGCGGCAAAGGGACTCAATGCCTTTTTGGCTCAGGAAGCTCAGGATGTGATAGAGCAATCGGATCTTTTGATGGCTGTTCTTGCTTTGGACACAGAGAAAAAAGAGCAGGCCGAAGAGATTATTGAAATGGTCAGTCAATCGGGAAAACCTTGGTTTGCTGTGATCACCAAAGTGGATATGAGCGAATTTTTGCGAAGACGAGAAGCTCTGAAGGAACTTTGTACGAAACATAAGAGTTGTTTGGGAGTGGTTGAAGCTTCCAGCGAGTGGAAAGCAGAAGCCAAATCTTTAAGAGAAGAAATTTTAAGACTTTGCTTTTCCAAGCTTCCTGAGTCGCCAGAGCCTCTTTATGACATTGAGCTTTTCACTCCTCATTCTGTGAAAGATTTGGTGACAGAGATTGTGCGTGAGCAGTGTTTTGAGGTTCTCCATCATGAACTTCCTTATCAAGTGGCGATTCGAGTTCGACAATTTGATGAATCGGATCCCAAACTGCCAAAAATTCATGCCGAAATCTTAGTGGCAAAAGAAAGCCACAAACCCATCGTGATTGGCAAAGGCGGAGCGACGATCAAAGAGATTGGCACTCTGGCACGAAAGAGCATTGAGAAAATGATGGGTCAAAAAGTATTTTTGGGACTTGAAGTGTCGATTCGTGAGAATTGGTTTGAGAATAAAACTTTAATGAAGGAGCTCGGCTATGTCGTGGAATGAAAATCAGGGCCTAGCCACAGCGCCTAAAGTTGCCATTGTCGGAAGACCGAATGTGGGCAAATCCACTTTGTTCAATATTCTGACCGATTCGCGCAAGTCGGTCGTCAAAAACCAAGCCGGAGTCACTCGCGATATCATCGTTGAGCCCTGCGAAGTTTGGGGAAAACATTTTGATCTGATTGACACTGGCGGGATCACCGAAGCGCACGACACTTTCTCTCAGCTCATCAAAGAGCAAGTGACTGAATTTCTGCAGACGGTGGATTTTCTGCTGGTAGTGATGGATGGGCGCTCAGGGCTGATTCCAGAGGACCGAGAAATCATCAAAATCGCCCAGATGACTGGCAAACCCTTTTTGCTGATTGTGAATAAAATCGATAAACAGCACGAAGAGGATTTAAGAAAAGCCGAATTTTATGAATTTGGCGAAGACGTCATCGCCACCAGCTTTGAAAGACGGCATGGAATTTCTGAAATTTTAGAATGGATCCACAAATCTTTGCCCGAAGAAACAGAAAAACTCAAAGAAGGGGTGACGATTGCCATTGTGGGTAAACCCAATGTGGGCAAAAGCTCCATGGTCAATGCTCTTTTGGGTCAGCGACGGATGCTGGTTTCCGACATTGCCGGCACGACAATCGATTCCGTGGACACTCCCTTTGTCTACAATGGACACAAATACATTTTGGTCGACACTGCGGGCCTCAGAAAAAGCGCCAGACGTGAAGATCATTTGGAAATCATTTCGGCTTTCAAATCCCAAGAAAGCATTCGCAAAGCTGACATCGTCCTCTTGATGGTGGATGGCACCCAAGGGCCCACCGAGCAGGATGCGAAAATCATGCAGGCCATTTTAGAAGATCACAAAGGCGTGATTGTCGTTGCCAATAAATCCGATTTGGGGCGGGTGGAAGTGCCAGAGTATCGCAAAACATTTAAGGATCAGATTGAAAAAGTCTTTCACTTTTTCATCGATGTGCCAGTGGTTTTCACATCGGCAAAGACCGAACATGGAATTGACGATTTGCTTGAAAAGATCGAATGGGTGAAACAAAAGCTCGAAATGCGAATCACAACTTCGGAGCTCAATGAATTCTTTTTTGAGACCATCCGCAAAGCGCCAGCTCCCGTGTGGGGGATTAAAAACGTCAAATTTTATTATCTCACTCAGACTTTTCAAAGGCCGCCGGCATTTATCGCATTTGCCAATCATCCAGACGGTGTGGATAATTCCTATCGGCGTTTTCTGATCAAGAATATGAAAGAGCGCTTTGATCTTGCCGGCATTCCACTGAGGATCTTTGTGATGAAATCCAGGGATTCTCGCAATGCCTAAACGCGGTTCCTGGAAAACGCGATTTGGATTTTACCTGGCTGCCATCGGTTCGGCCTGTGGACTTGGTAATCTCTGGCGATTTCCCTACGTGGTCGGTGAAAACGGTGGGGGAGCTTTTGTGCTTCTCTATGTGATGTTTTCTCTGCTGATTGGTTTGCCACTTCTGATTGGTGAACTGATGCTTGGAAAATCCACTCACAAATCAATTTTAGCTGCCACGCATGCCCTGTCGGGACCCGTTCGAAAATTTGTTTGGGTGGGGCGATTTGCAGTTTTCACAAGCCTGGTTGTTCTTTCTTACTATGCAGTGATCAGTGGCTGGGTTTTGCATTTTTCCACTCAATTTTTTGTCGGTATGCTCAGTCCTCAGATGCTGATGGAAAAAGGAAGGTTGGATCTGCTTCTTTCCAATGGTTGGTTGCAGATGGGGCTTGCCAGCGTGCATTTGCTTTTAACGATTGTTGTGGTTTTAAAGGGAGTGCAAGAAGGTCTTGAAAAATGGATTGGCGCAATGATGCCAATTTTTGCGATATTATTGATTTTGCTGGTGATTAAATCTTTGTCTTTGGACTCTGCGCCTCAAGCTCTGCGATTTCTACTTTATCCTGATTTTTCCAAACTTCAGCTGAGCTCACCTTTGCATGCGATTGGCCATGTCTGTTTTACTTTGAGCGTGGGATTTGGAACCATGGTGACTTTTGGCAGTTATCTGCGGGACGGGGATCATATTCCGACTGCTGGTTTTCGCGTGGCCATAGTTGATACGATGCTTTCATTATTTGCCGGACTTTTGCTTTTTCCCATTGTCCTTCAAGCTTCCAATATTCCGCTGACGGATCCAGGGTTGTTGTTCGAAGCTCTGCCGCGGTTTTTGTTGCAGATGCCAGGCGGAGTGGCCTTTGGCTTTGCTTTCTTTGTCTGTCTTTATCTTGCGGCTCTAGGAGCCAGCATTGGACTTTTAGAAGTCATCGTTTCAAATGTTGTGGATCGCACCAAGATTTCTCGGGTAGCTGCGACCTGGCTCAGTGGAGCTGTGGCGCTTTTTCTCGGGGCTCTGCCGGCGCTTTCTTCGACGACTTTTAAATTTCTGCGCATTGAAGGAAAATCCTTGTTGGAAATTCTGGATGGATTTTTGATCAATGTGTTTTTGCCTTTGATTGCGCTAGGGATTGCTTGGGCCGTTCGAAAAGGTCTCAACAAACAAGAGCAAGAAAAGATTTTCGTGGATCAAAATAAAATTGAAAGTGTCGCTCTCTATCCACACTGGCGCATGGTCATGACCTGGGTGATTCCATTGATGATCGCTTTTGCCTTTTTCTTGCAGATTCTCGCCCTTGTGAAGGGAATTGAGACTTTAGGATTTTAGGAGCTTTAAAAGCTCATCCCTAAGATCCCAACCAAATCAAAAGTGTCGCCGCGGGGCTTGACGCCGTAATTGGTGCCAGTAGTTGAATTGACGATGGCGGTGTTTTCATCTTTAAAATTCACGTAACGGTAAGTGGCTTGGGCTCCGACAAAGGCCTTCCGACGTAGGATCGGAATTTCAATCCCGAGGCCGCCGTTGACGCCGACCGTAGCTTCGCGACTGGCGACGTCGCCTCCTTCAATCGTGTAGGTGCGATAGATTTGAGAAAATCCGCCGAGCACATAGGGGTTGAGATCCGCCAATCCACGAGTGACGTTTTGAGTGTTCAAGTAATACTTTAAGTTCATGTGAATGAAAGTGAGAGAAACATTGCCGCCAAGAGACTCATTGGTGGTTGAGATTTGAAAATCATGATCACCAGTTTGAAATCCTAGCTCCAAAGCCAGACGAAGGTCGAAAAAGTAAGAGAGAAACAGTCCGTAAGTTGGAGCTGAAGAGTAGAGTTGATTCAGTTCCCCCGTGAAGCTGCGCATTCCCAGCGCAAAGCCGACAGTGAAAAAGCGGCCATTGCGGAAAAAATTAATGTCGGCCTCCTCGTCGGAGTCTTCATCAAATTCGCTGTAATCTGAAAAAGGATCGTAGGAATCATCCATATCGGCATCAGCCAATAGATAGTGTTTCTGCGGTGTTGAAGAGGTCATTTCAGAGAGATAAGAACGAGATTGGGCCTGAGCTTGAGCGAAAAATAAGACGAGCAAAGTTGTGAGAAAGCATGGCAGCGCCAAAGATGATTTCATGAATTCCCCTTCTAGATCCCTGTGTCTTATTATCGAACAAATCGCTGAAAAACTGAAGAGTTTCGCCTTTATCTAGTTGATCTCAAATCTCAGAATGAGACAATGCAGTTTTCGGAGGTCCTCAACATGAAATTACAGCATTTGGCTTTTGGATTTTGCATGACTTTCATTCTGACCGCCTGCTCGACATCGCAAACGGCGTCGTCAGAGAAAAAATCAAGCGGCAGCTACCAAGGGCTGGGTCGAGAGTCCGTGGATGAAAAAACCATCGCTCAATATGCAGCCCCGAGTCTTCCTCAGGATCTTTCTCGAAAAATCCAAAATTTCCTCGACATCCGCTCGCCTGGTTTGGGGATGCTTTCACCTGATAAGAAAAATCTTTATTTCACTTGGCGGGTCACGGGAACTTCACAGGTTTGGAAGCTGGATCGTCCCAAAGCTTTTCCTGTGCAGCTCACAGGTGGGGAGGATTCAACGACAATTGCCGGGCAAACTCCGAATGGCAAATGGCTGTTGATTTCCAGAGATCGAAACGGCGAAGAAAATCCAGGGCTTTATTTGCAAAGTGCCGAAGGTGGCCCGCTGAAATTGATTCAACACAAAGCCAAAGTGCAGACTTTCTTTCAAGCGGCTCTTTCGGATTCAAAGACGATCATCTACAGGGCCAATGATGTGAAGCCAGATTCCTACACTTTTTACCGCTATGATATTGAGAGTGCGCGGTCTGAAGCGATTCTTTCTCAAGACGGGTATTGGTCACTGTCTGATTTCAAAGACGATGGGCGAATTCTTTTCACCAAAGCCATCACCAACACCGCCACTGAAGTTTACGAATGGGATCCGAAATCCAAACAGTTACGTCCGATCCTGGGGCAGGGTGAAAAAAATGAATTTCAGGTTCAATATTCGGCTCGTGACGGCGAGTTTTTGGTGCTCACTCCGAAGCTGGGTGAATTTCGAAGACTTTACACATGGGACGGGAAAAAGCTTTCGCCAATCACAGCTGAAATGAAATGGGATGTGGCCGATTTTGGAATTGATTTTTCAAGAAAGCAGATCGTTTACACGGTGAATGAAGCTGGTTACACCAAAGCTCACGCTTTGGACGCGAAAACTTTAAAGCCAATTGAATTTCCCAAATTTCCAGATGCGGATCAGATTTACATTGCTCAACTCACTCGCGATGGCAGTCACGCCATGATTGGTGTTGAGACTTCCAAAGGTCCGCGAGTGAGCTATTCCTATAACTTTAAAACCAAGCTTCTCACTCAGTGGGTGGTGCCCAGTCAGCCCGAGGTTCGCACTGACACTTTTGCCAAAGCCAGTCTTGAATACTACACCACTCGTGATGGCACAAAAATTCCGATGTTTGTCAGGCGGCCGGCTTTTTGCCAGGGGAAAAATCTGGAATCTCCTTGCCCTGTGGTTGTGCATTTCCATGGCGGTCCTGAAGGTCAGACCACTCCTGGGTTTAGCATTTTCGCACAGCTTTTTGTCGATGAGGGCATGATTTTCGTGGAGCCCAATGTGCGGGGCAGTGATGGCTATGGCAAAACCTGGTTGGATATTGATAACGGACCCAAGCGCTTGAATGTGATCGCCGACATTGAAGATGCGGCTCTTTTCATTAAAAAGAATTGGGCGGTTCAGGGGAAATCCCCCAAAGTCGGTGTGATGGGCTGGAGCTACGGAGGTTATTCGACTTTGGTGGCAATGACCATGTTCGCTGGGAGCTATGATGCCGGTGTCGCTTTGGTTGGAATGAGTGATCTTCTGACTTTCCTCAATAACACCGCACCTTACCGCCGTGCTTTAAGAACCCCTGAGTACGGGGATCCAGTGAAAGATAAAGAGGCTTTGATCAAGCTTTCACCAGTGACCTATTTGGATCGAGTGAAAAATCCACTGATGATCGTCCAAGGAGCCAACGACCCCCGAGTTCCCGTCGGCGAGGCCATTCAAATTCACAAACTGCTCGAGTCAAAAAAAATCCCAAGCTCGCTGATTATTTTTGCCGACGAAGGACACGGAACCGACAAGCGCTCAAACAAAGTTTTAGAGCTCGGTCACGCCATGGGATTTCTGAAGAAAAACCTTTGATCGGGAGCGGGCTCATGCGCTGCTAGGGACACAGGTCGCCTGTGCTCGGGTTTTGGGCTGCGCATGGGCGGTTCTCCCGTTGGCTTATCTTCGCCTTGGTTTCGCTGGAGCTTTCTTTTCGGTCGTGAAATCAAACCTCGAGCTTCCATCTGATTGAGAATCAGGTATTCCACCACCGACTTGAAATCCCGACCCCACGAAATGAGACGAGTAAAGGGGCGAAGGGTAAAAAGAGTTTTCAAATGAGGCTT
>JBGGMM010000108.1:0-34029 GCA_041288045.1 Pseudobdellovibrionaceae bacterium
GCTTTTTCCATCTGTGAGAAAGTGCTCAAGCGCTACTCGAAAAAGTTTTTCGTGAAGATCGAGCAAAAGGCCATCTGTGGAGATCACATTCATTTATTGATCAGAATCTCAAAAAGATCACTCGCTCAGCATTTTCTAAGAGTTGTGGCAGGACAAATTGCTCAGGAATTTGGAAAGAGCAATCTCTTGGTGACCGATACCCCCCATCCAACCTCGGAATCTAGGCAAGTCCCCACAAAGACAGGGGAAAGGAAGACGAAGCTTTGGAAATTCAGGCCTTTCACACGAGTCGTTAAAGGCTGGAAGGCTTATCTGACAGTCAGAAATTATATCAGGCTCAATGAGAAAGAGGCCAAGGGCGAGATCAAGTACTCGAAGCAAAGGCTGAGAGGACTCTCGACAGCCGACTGGCAGGTGCTTTGGAGTTAGACACTAAGGCCAGCCAGAAAGAAAAGACCATTTCGTAAAACCTTTGAACAGCTGTCGAAGAATTTTTTCGTCAGATCGAAATTTTAAAATTTCCGCAGCGACGTGAGATTTGGAATTGGCCTCTAATTTGTACTTCCTAGTCTGTGATGAAGGCCAAATTGGTGTCTCATTTTGATACTTTACTCCGTCAGCTTGTCTCTCTGACAACGGCTGGATTCTTTGCTTTGGCTCCGTCGATCGCTTCAGCTTCTATACCTGCTGCTTATTTTCCAAAATACAAATTTAAACTGGCTCATTCTGATTCGGGAACTGTTCAAGAGATTCCAGTGGGTCAATCTTTTTTGAGTCTGACAGCCGCAAATACCAAGAGCCGTCGGCCTGCTTCGATCAACCGAGCAGCGCAGACAGTGGCGGCGCCTTCAAAGATTTTTTACGGTGAGAATGGCACTTCTATTTCTCCAGAATTGATTGCCAACTACAATCACGTCAAAGCTTCCGAGAAGCCAATTGATATTTCGAGTATCATTCCACTGGATATGAAGCCGACACATGATTCCGCAGCCGTTTTTTCTCAGGTGGCCGATCAAAGTTTGACGACTCTGTTTAATTCTCCGGAACTGCGAGAAAGCTCGATTGGCCAAACCGCTACTGCTGTCGAGCAAAAGATGAAACAAGAGGTCGTCATTGGGAGCGAAGATCCAGAGTCCACTCAGCATAAATTGAATTTCAATGTTCAAGCTTTTCAAGCCACAGCTCAAGTCCAATACACAGGACTAACAAATGCAGCTTTAAAATACAAAATCGCTAAAAATGAACTCGCAATGGAAGTCTTTGAAAAAGTAGCCTCGAATCAAGACGTGGTGCTGAGCCACTCCATCAGTTCTGCTGACCGTGTTTCTGAAGTCAGCTTTCGCTGGTCTTTCTAATCCCAATCGGATTTCAAGAATGCTCCAAACTTTGGAGCATTTTGCTTCAAATTTTTAAAATGACCATTGGAGTTTTTTAAAAACGTCGTTAATTTCATTTCTGTCGAAACCAACAACCTTCTTTAAGGAGACAGAAATGAAAAAAGTTATTCTCGTTCTTTTGGCTAGTTTTGCAACTTCAGCGGCTTGGGCCCAGCCTATCAATCTCAGATCCGGAACATCCGTCGTGATCAACGGTGATGTTGTGACTTGTGAAGGCCCTAATCAAGAACTCCTCGATGCCTGTTCCATTAAACAAAACGGAAATCATTATCGACTCTACGTCGGTGACTCTGTTGTCGAAACCTTCTATTCCTTTGACCAGGCTCTTGATGGAGCGCAAAAAATGAAAGAAGCAGGCCTCTGTCGCTAGTTGAACCTCGAATCAATTCTCTTTGGAGCAGAGTGCTCCAAAGAGAAAATGTGACAAGATTCGCCATTTCAGTTAGAGGCTTATGATGAATTCAGTCCAGAGGATCTTAAATCAAAAATTTATCGATCTAAAATCGAAGAACCCTCGATTGTCGCATCGTTTTTATGCACAAAAACTAGGTATCAGCTCAGGTGCTCTGAGCGAAATCCTGAAAGGAAAACGGAAAGTTTCTCCTAAACTTGCGACAAGATTGGCAGCTCGGCTTCATTTGGATCCCAAGACCACGGCCGAATTCATAGGTCACCAGCACGCATCGGATTCTGAAGTTGATTCACAGCTCGACTATCTTCAGTTATCAGATGATCAATTTCACTTAATTTCGGAATGGCCCCATTTTGCGATTTTGAATTTGGTTAAAAGCGAAGATTGCCAACATCGAGCGGAATGGTTTGCTGAGCGATTAAATCTCCCGCTTCGCACGGTCCAGGATGCAGTGGATCGGCTGCTGCGTCTGGGGATGCTGACTTTCCAAAAGCGAAAATTCACTCGATCCAAAGCGCATTTTAAAACGTCCGATGAGGTTTTGAATTTATCCATTCAAAAATCTCATCTCGAAGACCTTGAAATGATTCGGGAGCACCTGACTCATTTGGAAGTTCATGAAAGGGATTTGACATCGATTACTTTTCTTTTGGATCCTGCCAAAATGCCAGATTTCAAAAAGTGGATCCGCAAAGCTCAGGATCAATTCAGCCATAAGTTTGAAACTACAAAAAGCACAACGCCTTACCGGTTGACCATGGCCTTGTATCCGCTTAAAAGAAGCAAAAAGTAGGAATAATTATGATTTCATTTTCTCGTTTCATCCAGGCAATGACTCTTTGTTCTTTGGTTTTAGCAACTGTCTCTGGGAAAGCTGGCGACAAAGTCGGCAATGGAGGTGGTGTGTGGGTTTGTGAGGGTCCCCAGCTAGAAATTTTTGACATTCTTTTCATGGATGTTTACGAGGCCAGAAGAGAATATAAATTGAATTTGCCTGAATCAGATCTTTCGGATCTTGAAATTGTTCGAATTCAAAAGCCATGGATCGAGAAATTTCTGCTGGAACCTCGGCAATTCCTAAAACACATTGAATATGTTGAAAAGAATGTCACATGGATCGATGACGTGATCATTCAAATCCCAGACGGGGCAAATAAAACCAGTCCTCATCCCACACTCTGTAAACAAGGGGAATGGAAAGCTGTTCAATTGGTGAACTTTACGGATGATTTTCGAATTTTGGTTCGTCGAGAACTTTTTGAATCCAGTTTCATGTCGAACCTTGAGAGAGCGGCAGTTTACCTGCACGAAGGAATCTATTCCTATCTTCGCAGTGAAGCTGGAGATTCAACTTCTGTGAGGGCCCGAGCGATTGTTGGATTTCTTCTTTCTGATCTTCCGAATCAGGAGAAGGTTGAAAGAATTCAGAAAACACTCCAGCAAAGTGGTCCGCCTGAAGATCCTCCCCCTCCGTCCCAAGGTTGGATCTGTGGTATTAAACCGCAAAAATTTTCGGCGCTTTACATAGGTGAGAATTCAGCACAGCAAAAAGCCAAAGAGAGTGCCTTGAAAGCATGTCAAGACGGCGAAAATCACATGCCTCCTGGCTTTCCTTTTCCGGGAGAACCATTGGGAGATTGCAAAGCAGAAAAAATTCTTTGTGAAGCAATTCTTAGTGCTGAAAAATCAAAATCTTGTAAATTAGATCTTTCACCTTTTGGTAAGATCTACGAAGGAGTGGGGCGAACTCGTCTTGAAGCTCAGAAAGAAGCTATGAATCAATGTCTTGCGGTCGAAGGTATTGAATCCAAATGTTACGATGGCGATGATTTGACTTGCAACTGAGCGCCGCCAATATCTGATCTTTTTTGAAGACCCATCCAATTGGCTTTGGTGGCCTGAGAGTAGGCGTTTCGAATGGCCTCTTGAAAGCTAGAACCTAAGCCAACGGCATTGAGGACCCGGCCACCTTTGGTCATCCAATGACCTTTTTGATCCTTCCCAGTTCCAGCATGAAGAAAATAACTGAACTCGGTCGAGGATTCGAGATCCCCTTCGATGGGAAGGTTTTTTTCTGGATTCATTGGGTAGCCGGGGGCTGCAAGGACCACGCAACTTGAAAAAATATTTTTGCTCTTCAGCGGCCGCAATTGACCTTGAGAAAGGTTTTTGAAAATTTCGCCAAAATCTTCATCCAGAAGTGGTAGCACCACCTGCGTCTCAGGATCGCCAAAGCGGCAGTTGTACTCGAGGACTTGAGGGCCCTGTTCTGTGACCATAATGCCAATAAAGAGGATGCCACGGTAGAGATAATTTTTTGCCGTCAATTCCGCGACTGAAGGTGCGACAATTCTATTTTCGATTTCGTTTCTCAGCTTTTCTGAGATTTTCAAGGGGGCGACAGTGCCCATGCCTCCAGTGTTCGGTCCCTGATCACCATCCTGCAAACGCTTGTGATCCTGAGCCAGTGGCAAAGTCTGCCACTCTTTACCGTTTGTTAGAATCAAGTAGCTGAGTTCCCATCCCGGCATGAACTGTTCAAGCAAAGCCCGATTGCCAGCGGATCCTAAAATCTTTTTCTCAAACAGATCCGTCGCCGCAGTTTCAAGTTCTGCCAGAGTCTTGCAAATGAAAACACCTTTTCCAGCAGCGAGGCCATCGGCCTTTAAAACATATGGCGGAGTGAAATGCGAAGCCACTTTCCTGACCTCATCAACGGAGCTCACAATTTCAAATTTAGAAGTGGGAACTTTTGCCGAGGCCATAAATTCTTTGGCAAAAATTTTGGACCCTTCCAGCTGCGCACTTTCGGCTGAAGGTCCGACGACCAGAATTCCGCGTTCACGCAAGCGATCCGAAAGTCCATCAACCAAGGGATCCTCAGGGCCAATCATCACAAAATCAATTTCTGTTCGCAGACAAAATTGGATCAAAGATTCTGTGTCTTTCCAATTGAGATCATGACAAACAGCTTGTCGACTCATCCCCGCTGAACCAGGCACAGCATGAATCTCCGTGACCGAAGAAGATTGTGAAAGGGCATGAACGATGGCGTGTTCTCGACCGCCTTGGCCAATCACCAAAACTTTCATTCTTCCTCCTTGCGAGTGAGTGGAAACCACCTTACTCTGAAAACCTATGGAAAAAATAGTCTTTATATCAGGCAAAAGAACCCCTTTCGGGGCTTTCGGTGGAAGTTTAAAAGATGTTTCAGGAACAGAGCTCGGTGTCATTGCTGCCAAAGCAACATTGGAGCAGGCCAATCTGTCACCTGAGCAGATTGATCACACGATTTTCGGCAATGTGGTGCAAAGCGGAGCCGATGCCGCTTACTTGGCTCGACATATCGGATTGAAAATTGGTGTGCCCGTGGATCGCGGTGCCTACATCGTCAATCGACTTTGCGGCAGCGGATTTCAGTCTTGGGTTTCTGGGATTCAAATGATCCGTGACGGAGAAGCCTCAGCAGTTCTCGCTGGCGGAGTGGAGCAAATGTCGCAAATCCCTTACGTTATGCGTGGCGCTCGCTTCGGAGGTCTTCGCATGGGTCATGGAGAATTGGAAGACTCGATGACTTCGGCACTCACTGATGCCTACGCTGGAATTCCCATGGCGATCACGGCCGAAAATTTGGGCGAGAAATACGACATCACTCGCGATCAAGTGGATCAGTTTTCGATTCAATCTCAAACTCGCTATAAAGAAGCTTTGGCTGCAGGAAAATTTGCACAAGAACTGACGCCTGTGAAATTGGAATCCAAAAAAGGCACTTTGCTTGTGGAAAAAGACGAGCATCCAAAACCAGATGCGACTTTTGATAAATTGAGGACCATGAAAGCTCTTTTCAAAAAGGATGGTCTTGTCACAGCAGCGACGGCTTCTGGGATTGTGGATGGTGCAGCTTGCTCACTTTTGATGAGTGAAAGCAAAGCGAAAGCTTTGGGAATGAAACCGATGGCTCGCATTGTCTCTTATGCTTCAGTCGGCTGCGACCCAAAGATCATGGGCATTGGACCTGCGGGAGCTTCTCGCATGGCTTTGCAAAAAGCGGGATTGAAGCTGGAGCAAATGGACCTTGTCGAAGTGAATGAAGCTTTCGCAGCTCAATATTTGGCAGTTGAGAAAGAATTGAAATTGGATTCTAAGAAAACCAATGTGAACGGTGGCGCCATTGCAGTCGGTCATCCCTTGGGAGCTTCAGGGACCAGAATCATGAATCACTTGGTCTATGAACTGCATAGACGACAAGCCAAGTACGCTTTGGGCAGCGCCTGCATTGGCGGTGGTCAAGGCATTGCGATTATCATCGAGCGAGTTTAAAAAATGGATTTGAACCTCCGAGAAAGAACCACTGTGATCCTGGGACCCACTGGTCCCACATTGCAAAACCTTGTGGTGGCTCTCACGCAACAGGGCTCTGATGTGGCCTTGATTGATGCAGATGCCAGTAAAATGCAAAGATTTTGCAATTCGATCACAGATCAGCGCGAAGTGAATCCCAAATTTGGTAGAGCGACTGCCATTCCGCTGGATATGAGCAAGCCCGGCGCTCTCAGAGATGCGATCGGAACAGCAGCGCAGACTTTTGGTAGCATTGATATTTTCATTGATGCACTCTCGGCTTCAAAGCCAACTCCGTTTCAAATTGGCGAAGAGAACAAAGAACTCGATTCTATCATCGCTCAAAATCTCACTCTTAGTTTGAAAGCGACAGAATACGCCGCTGGATTTTTAAAAGGCCGTAAGCGAGGTCGAATCATTTATTTGCTTCAAGATGCCATGAATCGCGGATTGATCATGGACGCAGCTGCCACCGCCGCTCGCACAGGGCTGATTGCTTTTGCCAAAACAATGGCAAGACAACTGCAAGAAGTGAATGTGACAGTCAATTGCGTGTCCCTCGGTCTCACAGAAGAATATCTTTTGGGTCATTTTCCCGACTGTGCTTCGATCAAAGAAGCACAAGAAAAAATGAAATCCGTGGATCCGCTGTTTCGAATTTCTGAACCGGAAAAGGTCGCAAATTCTTTGGTCTACCTTTGCAGTGCTTCCGGAGCCGCAGTCACAGGACAACATCTCGTTCTTTCCTAGAGAGGACTTATGTCAGATTTTCAATCCATCGATTTTTTCAATCTCGATCAGCACTTGAGCACTGATGAAAAATCCACCCGTGCAAAAGTCCGAGACTTCGTTACAAAAGAAGTCATGCCAATCATCGCCGATTGTTTTGAAACTCAACGATTTCCAAAAGAATTGATTCCGGGTTTTGCCAAGCTCGGAGTTTTCGGTTCCACCATTCAAGGCTATGGCTGTGCCGGCGCCAATGCGACAACCTATGGCCTAATGATGCAAGAAATTGAAAGAGCCGACAGCGGCCTTCGCAGTTTTGTGAGCGTGCAAGGCGCGCTTTGCATGTATCCCATTTCTGCTTACGCTAGCGAAGACCTCAAAAAGAAATATCTTCCAGAAATGGCGCAAGGAAAATTGATTGGCTGCTTTGGGCTCACAGAGCCTGATTTTGGATCCAACCCATCAGGCATGACCACTCATGTGCGCAAAGAGGGAAGCAAATATATCCTTAATGGCCACAAGCGCTGGCTGACCAATGGACCCCTAGCGGATCTGGCAGTTGTCTGGGCCAAGAACGAAGAGGGAAAAGTCTGCGGTTTTCTCGTTGAGCGAAATCTGCCAGGAATCGAAGTCAAAACTCTCGAGCGACGACTGAGTTTGCGAGCCAGCCTTTCTTCAGAGTACATTTTCAAAGACGTCCCAGTGCCAGCAACTCACAAATTAGAAGTTGAAGGATTGAAGGGGCCATTCTCTTGTCTGAACAATGCAAGATTTGGAATTTCATGGGGAGTCCTGGGCGCCGCTCAAGATTGCTATCAACGAGCGCTTGAATACACCAAAGGCCGATCGCAATTTGAAAAACCTCTCGCATCCCACCAACTGATTCAAGCGAAGCTTGTTGAAATGTTCACAGAAATCACTTTAGGACAAATGCTGGCCTATCACTTGGGCCGATTAAAAGATCAAAACAAAGCTACGCCAGAGCAAATCTCAATGGCGAAAATGAACAATGTCTCCAAAGCTCTCAAAATTGCTCGCATGAGCCGAGATCTATTAGGCGCCAACGGAATTCTTGGCGATTATCACGTCGCTCGTCATATGATGAACCTTGAAAGCGTGAACACTTATGAAGGGACCGAGGACATTCATCGTCTCGTTCTCGGCCAGCATATTACGGGGATTGCGGCTTTTCGCTAGAAACCATCCATCAAATCTGCAATTGAGTGTGATTCAGATGCTCCCAAAGCTCGGCTTCACTATAAGCGTGAAGTTTGAGAAGTTCCTCATAGGGGTCGCCCTCAATTCCAAGGGCTTCGGCAAAAGCTGGCTCAGTTTTTAAACCTGATTTTTTCAAGTTCAAAACTTTTTTCTTTAGGTCTTTACCAAACATTTTAAGCAATCGGGCTTCGACAATCAGGTGTCGATGAGCGGATTGTTGATGAGAAGGAATTTTTTGCCAAAAAATTTCGAATGGGACTTGATCGACTTGAAAGCCAGCAATCCACGTTTCTTGTCCGAGAACAGAAGTTTTCTGGATCTGAAAGTTTTCAAATTTGGAAAATTCGCTTTTTAAAACGTCTTCCGAGCCTTGAAAGTTTTCAGAGCTTATCAAAATATCCACATCCGAATTTTCAACCCCTAAACCCAATGGAAAAGTTCCTGAAACCAAAGGCGAATAAGGCTTCAGCTTTTTGAGGACTTGGGATTTTCCTAGGACATTTGCGATTTGTTGATTTTTTTCCAGCTCAATCACTTGCTCTAAAGAGTAATGATGAAATTTAACCGCGCAGTTTTGAAATTCAATTTCCAGTTCTTGGTTGAAATCTTTTTCAAGGCCGCCCAGATCCATTTTTAAGTAGGAGTATTTATTTTTCAAATCTGAAAAACTTTGACTGGTCACAACTTCGATATGCTCAAAGCCTTCCACTGTGGTTTTTCCGGGCTTTGGAGCTGGAACTTCCACGAGGTCAATGCTTCGGCCATGATACTCAATAGGTGTGTTCAGTTTGAAAGTTGAGATCATCCGTCCTTTGACAGGGCTTTCAATGAGCAGCTGCGAAAAGTTTGTCATTTGCTGGCAGATGCTTTGATAGTGATCCAAGCTGTTGGTGCGATAACAAAGATGATCAATTTCATCATGGCCCAAATCCACTTTGTTTTCTTTCAGGATTTGAAACAACCGATCCAGGAAAGCATTTGCTTCTGCTTGAAACTGATTTTGATCCTTCATCGTTGATTCAGGATTTCTTGAGCTTTGCTGTAATTTTCGGGAGCGACGTAGAGGCGATCGATGATCCGGGCCGCTTCGTATTTTTGGAAGATTTCGGTGGTTTGATCGATGGGACTGGGTTTGTCCCATTTGTCGTATTGGTCGATCACGTAAATCGGATAAGCCTTATCTTCGGGACTGGCGGCGTGATATTTCGAAAGGCGAGCTTTCGAAGAAGCCCAAATGACGTCAATCCCTTGAGCGATCAAGCTGTCTCGCAACTTTTCTGGTCGGGTGTTTTCAGCTGTGGTGTGAAATTCAGCGAACATTTTGTAAGGCTTTTTGAGTGCCACTCGCTGAGCCCACTCATTCGGAGAGGCCGCCAAATGCTCATAAAGCCTGAAATCATTGTACTTGGTGTACTCATCAATCGAAGCGGGGAGCTTGAAAGTGCAATCTGGAGATGTCAGATAGCGATTGAGCATCTCTTCATACACAATGCACTTGTGATGAAAATAAACCATCAAGTGAATGTGATGCCGAGAAATTAAAAAATCATCGAATGTGTAAAGAGCCCGGCGATTCAGACCAAGATAAAATTTTCCGTCCACTTGATACGGGATCAAATTGCTGATCATCCAATCACGGTCAAATTTTCCGTAATTGGTGCCCGTGTAATAAGAATCTCTCTCAAGATAATCCATGCGATCACAATCCAGCTCACCACTGACAAGCTGTGAAAGCACAGGTCTGAAATCCAAACCCTTATCCAAGAAAAAATCATCTGGGCAGTTCAAGCTCTTATCAATCAGACAAGCAATGTGCACAGGCTGAATATCTGAAAAGTTCTTCTTCAGAATTTCAGTCAACGGTGAATCGGTCAGGTATTTGATCGTGTAATCTTCGTGCGTAGCCCTAGCATTCGCCTTCGGCAGCGGAGTCCGATTTTTATAAACATCCACTTTCAAATCCGCTAGAGGCGGCATCACTTCTTCAGTGGTATGCGAAAGCGGGCCGTGACCCACGTCATGAAGCAAAGCTGCCAAGCGGAACACTTGGCGAAACCTTTGGCGGACAGAATGATTGGAAAAAGGAAAAACTTTGAAAAGATGATCAAAAGTTTCCCCAGCCAAATGACAGACACCGAGCGAATGAATAAATCGGGTGTGTGTCGCTCCCGGAAAACTAATATCCGCAAATCCCAATTGTTTAATCGCGCGAAGACGCTGAAATTCATTCGAATCCACCACCGCAGTTTCGCCGGTAGAGAGAGGAATGGTGCCATGAATGGGGTCGCGAATTTCGATTGCCATAGGAGGCTCAGTTTTCAAGCCAATTGAATCCAGTTTCAATCTCTTTCAAGGGGTTACAGCTTCGCGTCAACCGTCTCGCTCAAGACACAGATTGTAATCGTTCAGCGGCAAAAGAAGAAATTTGAAGGCCCTTCCGGGTCAGAGTAAAATTCACTCATCACCAGGAGTTTTCATGAATCTAGAGCCCTTCAATTCCACCAACTCTCATTTCCAACCCGCATCTTCTCAAGACTCAATCAATCCGATGGAAGTCTACCACCAGCTGATGCGAGATATTCTTGAAAAGGGAGCAAAGAAAGAAGATCGCACGGGAACGGGAACTTTGAGTCTTTTCGGCTATCAAATGCGCTTTGATCTGCAAAAAGGCTTTCCTTTGGTAACGACAAAAAAACTGCATTTACGCTCCATCATTCATGAACTTTTGTGGTTTCTCAAAGGTGACACCAACATTCAGTACCTGAAAGAAAACAAAGTCGGCATTTGGGACGAGTGGGCTGATGAAAAGGGTGATCTCGGTCCCGTTTACGGAAAACAGTGGAGAGCTTGGCAAACTCCTGATGGTCGCACCATCGATCAAATCAGCAATGTGATTGACCAGATCAAAAAAAATCCAGATTCAAGACGGCTTCTCGTGGTGGCTTTCAACCCAGCCGATGTGGATCAAATGGCGCTTCCGCCTTGCCATGCATTTTTTCAGTTCTATGTGGCCAACGGCAAGCTCTCTTGCCAGCTCTACCAACGGAGCGCCGATGTATTTTTGGGAGTTCCCTTCAATATCGCCAGCTACGCGCTTCTCACACACATGATTGCGCAAGAGTGCGGCCTGCAGGTCGGGGATTTCGTTCACACTTTGGGTGATGCCCATTTGTATTCGAATCACATCGAACAAGCCAAGCTGCAGCTCTAACGAGAGCACAAGCCTTTGCCACAGCTCAAACTCAATCCAAACGTGAAAAGTGTCTTCGATTTCAAATTCGAAGACATTGAAATTGTCGGTTACGAAGCCCATCCAGCCATTAAGGCCGAAGTGGCGGTTTAAAGATGATTCTCTCTTCGATCGCCGCCATGGCAAAAAATCGAGTGATCGGTGTCGACAATGGTCTGCCTTGGGAAATTCCCGAAGACATGAAGTTCTTTCGCGACAAGACCAAAGGCCATGTGATGATCATGGGTCGAAAGACTTTTGAATCTTTTGGCGGAAAGCCTCTGCCCAATCGCTTTCATATCGTCATCACCAGGCAAGAAGACTATAGATATGAAGATCCCACCGTCGAAATCGTCCACGATCTGAAAACCGCCATCGAACTGGCCCATATGCTCACCACTAAATATAAGACAAAGTTCGGTGATGAGGTGTTTGTGGTCGGGGGCGGGGAGATTTACAAGCAATCCATCGACATCGTCGATCGCATTTATCTGACAGTGATTGAAAAAGACTTTCCCGGAGATGCGAAATTTCCAGAATTCAACGAGCAAGACTTTCGTCTGACACGCAACGATCCCAGGTCCGAACCTCTGCCATATTCCTTCCGAACCTACGAGCGCTTAGAAAAGTAAGTGCTGAACGAGCCCAAGGTCCAGATTTTCCAAAAATGAGATCGTCTCACTTTAGGAATCAGGGAACAGGCCGATCAGGTAGGTAAGTAGAGTTGACCCATGGAACCAATTGGTTCCCCCAGCATCAAGGATTGATGCCGGTGATCTTTCAGGAGGATAACTATGGGACTCAGGATTAATACGAATACGGCTTCGTTGAACTCGCAAAGGGTTCTATGGAATACGAAGCTCAACCTAGATAAGAGCTTGGAAAAGCTTTCATCTGGATACCGAATCAACCGTGCCGGTGACGATGCTGCGGGACTCGCGATCTCTGAGAATTTAAGAGCTCAGGTTCGAGGTCTCAAACAGGCTTCCCGAAACGCCAATGATGGTATCTCCCTCGTGCAAGTGGCGGAGGGTGCGATGAACGAAATGTCCTCAATCATGATACGATTGCGGGAACTAGCGGTTCAAGCAGCCTCAGACACGATCGGACCTGTTGAGAGACAGTTCTTGAACGTGGAATATGATCAGCTCGTTTCCGAGATTGATCGTATCGCTGATGCGACAGAGTTCAACGGAACTCAGTTGCTAGCCGGAGTGGGATCCATCATGGACTTCCAGGTTGGTATCCGCAACAACCCAGAGATCGACCGTATTTCGTTCGACTCGTCAAAAGCAGATGCGAACTCAGCTGCGCTTGGAGTGAATCTCACTTCGGTCGCTGACAAAGCTTCGGCTCAGAATGCACTGTCAGCGATTGACACTGCAATCATGAGCATCTCTGCGATGCGAGCGGATTTCGGTGCTCTTCAAAACCGTCTGCAAACGACAGTTTCCAACATTCAAAATACTGTTGAGAATATGTCGGCTGCGAACTCTCGAATCCGAGATGTGGATGTGGCTGAAGAGACCTCTGAAATGACAAGAAATAATATTTTATTGCAAGCCGGTACCTCGGTACTCGCACAAGCGAACCAGTCAGCGAATGTGGCACTTGGACTCTTGAACAAGACATTCGGAGGCTAACCGTTAGTTCCATGAATTAACGGCCTCCCGTAATGTCCTTGGCTTAGGTCTTTAACAACCCTAAACCCAAGTCGTTCAGCTTAAACACGCCTGATATTTGCTGAGTATAAGTTTTCTGTTTCCTGCGCCGAGGGGGATGCGCAAGCATCCCGCCTCACTTCAGACAGGAATTGCAATGAACGAAGCAAGTTTAAGAACTTGCAGCTGCGAGCACAAGCTCTCAGTGATGTGATTGAAAAAGAGAAAAGACCTTTGAATCTTGAAGAGCCATCTTCCGGATGAAGGACTTTGTCCTGAAAAAGAAAAAGAGGGAAGGCTGAGTAAAAGCCTGTGAGCGAAGACGAAAATTCTCTTCGCGATTTCGAATTTTTCGCAATGAAAAATTCAGGTGAACATCTGATGTTCACGAGTGACAAAAGCACAGAAGTGAATCCCGAGAAGCCGCTGAATCCAAAGCTTCAAATCTAGACTCAAAGTGACCTGAGAAAATTCCGATCTCATTGCTAGAGGTGTATTTGTACATCTCAAAACAAACTAACAGTTGCATGATGCGACTTCACGCCAAGGGATGGCGCGGATCAAGGAGGATTCAGGTATGCAAGGAGGATAGTTATGGGATTACGTATTGCCACAAACGTGGCAGCCCTCAACACCCAGAAAAATTTGATGGGCAACAAGCTGAATTTGGATCGCTCTCTGGAGCGGCTCAGTTCAGGCAACAGAATCAACAGAGCAGCAGACGATGCTGCGGGACTCGCGATCAGTGAGAACCTCAGAGCGATCATCCGCGGATATAGACAAGCGGATCGAAATGCGAATGACGGGATTTCATTGGTGCAAGTGGCAGAAGGAAGCTTGACGGAAGTTTCAAACATGCTGATCCGTCTTCGCGAATTGGCAGTGCAAGCTTCTTCTGACACCATTGGCGACACCGAACGAAAGTTCGTTGACGTCGAGTACCAGCAGCTCAAGTCCGAGATCCAGCGTATCACCGAGTCGACCAACTTTAATGGTTACGACTTGTTGAACGGAACGGGGGGAGTGATCGACATCCAAGTGGGTGTTCACAACAACCCTTTCCAGGACCGGATCTCATTCAATGCTTCGGCGGCGAATGCATCCTTGGAAGCTCTGGGATTGACTGTTGAATCAGTAGCAACAAAAGAATCAGCTCAAGGCAGTCTTGATGTTGTGGACAATGCGCTGACTTCTGTGAACGCCATCCGAGCGAACTTTGGAGCACTCCAAAACCGTTTGGTCTCAACTTCACAGAACTTAAAAGTAGCTGACGAAAACATTTCAGCTGCGAACAGCCGAATCCGCGACGCCGACATAGCGGCTGAGACGACGGAAATGACCAGAAATAACATCCTTCAACAGGCTGCAATTTCGGTCCTGACCCAGACTCAAAACAGCCAGCAACTGGCCCTGAAGCTGTTAGGATAAGAGGAGCTGAGGGTGCCTTTCTCTTTTTCCTTCACCCAGCGCAGCAAAGCTGCAGCGGGTAAAGGAAAAAGAGAAAGGCACCCTCAGGCCCCCAGATTTTGAAAATAAAAAAGGCCGGATTCTTGTGTGAGATCCCGGCCTTTGTAGATTTTAAATTGAGATAATTGCTTAGAAGCGCATTTGCAGAGCCTTCATCAGGCCGGTGTTGGCAGAAGCATTTGGACCTGCTTGCAGGGTTCCCAGCTCGACCAAAGATTCATCACTGAAAACACAAAGATCAAATTTTTTATTTTCTAAATCCTCACCGCGGACAACAGATCCTTGGCTTTGACTGCATTGAAGACCGCTTTCAAATGCTTGGACAGCCAAAGTCTTCTGCGAAGACGTGGTCACTAAAAGAAGCGAAATTGAATCCATCATAGCGCTCTCGTAGGTGCAGAATCCGAATTCATCATTCAATGCTCGAACTGCATGAAATTCACCACCGGTGATACGGCAAGTGCGGATCTGAGGGTTGTTTGCAAAAGCGGAAAAGCCCAATAGAAAAGTTAAAAGACCAAGAAATTTCATAAGATACCCCCTAGATGAAGGGGATTTAGGTCAAAAACAAAGGCTTGGCAAGAGAAGGTGTAAAAAGGAAAGAGGGTGCCTTTCTCTTTTTCCTTCACCCGCTGCGGCTTTGCCGCGCTGGGTGAAGGAAAAAGAGAAAGGCACCCTAAAGGCTTAGTAAGTTTCTGAGAAGTTAGAATCTGAATCGCTGACTGCCATGATGGATTGGCCAGAAGATTTCAGAATCACAGAAGTCGCCTTTGCCGAAGTCTTCACAACTTCAACAGAGAAATTTCCTGAAGCTTTCAGACCTTTCCAAACGATTCCTGCGAAATCAACCAAAGCATCTTTAGAAGCAGAAACGATGGTGACAGACTGATCAGCAGAGAAATTCAGGATCTTGCCAGTGCTATCGACAACAAAGCTGACGAAACCCTTAGAAGCGTGGAAAACCTGACCAATCACTTCACCAGAAGATGTCAGAAGGTTTCCAGAAGCATCAATCACAGCATGACCGCTAGCTTTGCTGACGTCCCAAAGAGACTTCGCAGCTTTACCAGAAACTTGAACAGAACCAATCATGACAGTTTTAGAAGCATCCCAAACTTGAGCAGTCACTTCGCTTGTTGTTGTTGCAGAGTTTTTCACACCCTGAATAGAAACAGTCAGAAGAGACTTGCTTCCATTCAACATCGATTTAGCGCCATCCCAAGATGCATTGACCAACTGGCCAGTGCTCGTCACAACAAAGCGAGAACCTTTTGAAGTTGCATTGGAAGCAGCTTTTGAAGAGTTTCCTGCACTGTCAAAAACGATTGTTGCGGCATCACGGCTCACGCCGACTCCGGCAACAACCAGGTTGCTACCTGTTTTTGCCAATTCAGAAACAGACTGGCTGACTTTTTCAACAGCTGCACCTGAAGCTTTGAAAGAAGTCACAGAAACTTGAGAAACTGCATTTGCAGAATTCATCGAAGTTGCTGACATGTCCTGAGACAGGTTGGCGGGAGTTCGCTGATAATCAGCTGTTTCCGGCGTGGGAGTTGAAGAGCAGGCAGCCATTGAAAGAGCGGCCGCAGCCAATAGTACATTTTTCATCATTTGATCCTCCTAAAAGATTGTGATGATTGATTGATAACTTTCGTTCTCGTTTACTTTTTGTTTCCTAAATGGGAATCCAGTTCTTCTTGATCTTGCTTTGTCAGTTCCACTTCATGCTGTGACAAAAGCTTTTTATTTTTTGCCAAGTACTCTTCTAAAGAAAGAGCCGTGATGACCTCTCCGATTCCAAATTGTCGGATTGATGGCTGAGAGTCCATACACATCGTCGGCATCAATTTAGAAATGATTTTGGAGCCAAGGCTGTTGCCAATGGCAGAATAAAATCCAGTCGGGGTCACTTTGGTCGTCTGATAATTTGTGCGCTTGAGGACTTCCTGTGCTTGAACTCGATTTTGGATTGCTCCAGGTTCGTAAAGTGCAGCAGCTAAAACCTCAAGAACCCACTGATTTGAATTTTGCTGATTGAGATCGTTTGGAAGAGCAATGGCGTTGTAGTGTTTTTCCATCCAATTTTTGCCAATATAATTTTTGACGAGGATGGATTCGATATTATTTTGAATCTCTTGATCTGGAATGATGATTTGGGCTCCGTAACCATGCATGTGGTCGTAAAAGAAATTTTTCAAAGTGCCTTTGAAAATATAAGAGCTATTGGCATTTTCACAGGAATAAAGAAGATGCACGATCGTCCAAAAACCATCCTCTGATCGAGTGACCACAGCTCCATCTTTATTTCGCAGCGGCATGTTCTTCAAAGCGATTCCAACATGAGAGTATTTGAGCTTGCGAGAACGATCAAAAGAGTTTCGAACGGCTTTGTACTCTAATTTTTGAGTGACCGAGGGGTATCCGGTTTTTAAGACCATTTCATTCGACTCAGCTGTCAAAGCTGCAATGATTTGATCTTTGCTGAGTTGGTGGCCAGATGAATCCACATCTTTCAGAGGTTGAAAGTCTTCGAGATTACTACCCATTCGAGCAATGAGGGCGACTTTGAAATCACGGCCCATCTGCTTCTCTGAATTTTCCAGTTGAACCAGCTTGTCAGCCACTAGATCGGTCAGAAATGCAGTCTTTGCCTCTTGAACTTTGTTAAGAGGTTTGCCGCTGCAGCGATCTGATTTCAAATCGCACCGATTGCTACTGGCTGCAGGAGTTCTTTGAGAACCGGGCGTCGGAGCTGGCTCTTCGGTAAATGCAACACCCTCTGGTGCGGTTGTTTTAGGTTGATTCGAATGACAAGCGCTGAGCAATGAAACAAAAAGCGCAGACATGCTGACTGCATATATGGTGGGTCTCACATCCATGGAAACTCCTGTGTCCTCCCATGAAAAACAAAATCCATGTGATTTGCAATGCTTAATCTTTTTTCACTTTTCAGTGTGAAACAGAAAGACAGGGTCTAGGAAAATTAAGCACTGAATATCAGGTGGTAATTTTGAAACTTGAAATGAATATCTTAAATTCGCGTGGACCTGTGTCGAAAACTTCAAAGGTTGAATTCGGAAATCAATGTCCACAACTTTGGACTGATCAGATCGGATCCAAATAAATTAACAGAATAATAACCTTTTCCTCGACCTCGTTTGGCATCGATCGGAAGAATGCCAGTGCCGCCAATTTGATGCAGCCAATGACTGCGAAAAGAAAGCGAATTGCTGATCAAGGTTTTCTTGCCAGGTTCCATTGATTTTTTCTCTGCTCCCGTAAATTCAAAAGGGCTGAAAATATAAATCTCTTTATTGGTCGAAATTTTTTCCATTTGTTGATAGCCGACTTCGAGCTGGTGTTTGTATTTTTGTTTGCTAGGCGGTCGGACACTGAAAATCAAATCCAGATTGCCACTTAAAAACTGCGAATCCAAATCGCGAAAATCCAAGACATCCAAATAAACAGTCGGAATATTGATTTTATCAAAACAGTGCTGCACGAACTGAGTGGCAATGGCAGATAAACCTTCCAAGGTGCCGATGCGAAGCTCATGCACTTCGCTTTCCTGAGCCACCGATAAAATATCGGATTGCAATCGGCTGATGCCTTTGGTGAATGTCAAAGAAAGATCATGCGCCAAAGGCGTCCATCCCGATTTGCGACGAGCACTTCGATCCAAAAGAATCACACTCAGTTCACTCTCAATTTTAGCAATCAATCTTGAAAGCTGCGGTTGGCTCAGGCCAATGTGCTGGGCCGCTGCCGAAAGATTTTTGTGTTGAATCGCCTTGGATAAGACAGACAATTCGTAAGTGAGATTTTGAATCACGTCGAAAATCCTTACTTTTTGATATAATTGAAAAAAGCAATCACTCCTAAAAACCCAGCTGCCAAATATCCAATCAGACTTGCGGCAGGGATACTCCCCTGAACCAAATGTTGCTGATCATGCACATAAATGTATGAAGCGCTGAGCAGCAGTGAGCCCATGATGATCCCTAGGAACAGCAGATTGAACGAAGTGGTCACTGCCTTTTTTAAATCCTGGATGTCATTCAATTTCAGTTTAAAGGTGTGCTGCGGACTGTTCACTTTGCGCAGAAGAAAATTCAACTGTCGGGGAAGACTGTTGATAAAGGATCGGGATTCGCGGGCCAGTTGATTGAGATCTTGCATGACCCGGCCTGGTTCGTACTGGGTTTTGATCAGTTCACTGGCAAACTGGAGCGAGTGCTGAAGAAAATCAAAATCTTTTTGAATTTTGTTTCCCAATCCTTCAACCGAAACCAAAGATTTAAAATACAACATCAGTTCTGTTGGAACTTGAATGTGATGTCTTGCCGCAATTGAAGAGGATTTCAGCAAAAGCTTTCCTAGGTTGACATTTTTCATTGTCAATCCGAAATACGGAGCCACCAAATCTCTGAGCTCTCTGGCGAAAAGATCCACATTCACGCGTTCGTCAAATGGAGCCAGGTCGATGTATTCATGTGCCAGTCGCTCGTAATCCTCGCGCGAAAGGGCAAAGAGCATATTGGCGATCGAAGATTGAGTGCGATTGTTCAATCGACCCACGACTCCGAAATCAATCAGACCAATTCGATTGTCCGGAAAAATAAAAAAATTGCCAGCGTGTAAATCTCCGTGGAAAAGGCCGTCAGAAAAAACCATTTTCAAATAGGCCTTCAATCCAAGCCGAATGATCTCTTCGCTGTCCACACCTGGCTGCTTCAATGCTGCTGAGGAGCTTAAAGGGATTCCATCGAGGGCTTCCATGGTCAGGACTCGCTCGGTGGTCAGGTCCATGTAAACCTTGGGAATCACAATTTTTGGTTCACCAGCAAAATTTTGTGAAAATCGTCTGATGTTATTGGCTTCGACAACAAAATTGGTTTCAAGATCCAAAGTTTTAAAATACTCATCAACAATTCCAACTGGATTAAAGGGAACTGTTTCTTCAACGTATTTCTCTAGAAGCTCCGCGAGAAAATAGAGAACATTCAAATCCTCATTGATTGTCTGTAAAATTCCAGGTCGCTGGACTTTGACAACCACGGAATCGCCATTTTTAAGAACCGCTTTGTGAACTTGAGCAATACTGGCGGAACCCAATGGATTGGGATCAAAAGACTGAAATTGCTCTTCCAGTCGTGAGCCAAATTCTTCTTTCAAAACTTTTGCGATCGTCTCAAAAGGAAGTGGGTTGACCTTGTCATGCAATTTTGAAAACTCTTGGACGAAATCGTCTGGAACCAAATCGGGTCGTGCCGCCAGCAGCTGTCCCAGTTTGACAAATGTCGGTCCCAACTCTTCAAAACTCATTCGAATCCGCTCGGCAATTGTGTACTTTTCTTCGTCAGCAGAGGGATTCAAACGCTCCAAAAGAAATTGGCCAAGCTTGATCCTCTCGGCGATGTTGTAAAATCCATGCCGAACAAAAACGCTCACAATGACTCGCAGGCGGCTGGCATTCTTCAGTGTGCGGCCGATCTGCCTGCTCGCACTGACAATTTTCATTTTCGCTTGCCCCTTTGAGCTGATGATTTTTTGTTACTGCCTCGGTCCTTTGAACGAAATTTCTTAAAAAAGGATTTGCCCTGGGCGGGCTTGGATCTTTTTTCTTCAGATTCGTTTCGATCCTCTCGCTCTTCGCCGGATTGTGAGTGTCCACTTTTAAAGGAACTCTGACCTCGGCGGGGAGGAGGAGCCAAATCGACATTTCGCTCTTTCCATTTCTTCAAGACTTTTTGCAAATGCTTTTCGGGATCAAATTTTTCGCCACGGCTTTCAGTTTCAGTGTTCGCCTCAGTCAGAAATTGGAAAACTTTGTCTTCAATTTGGTCCATGGCCTGAGCTTTGCGAGATTTGCGATGCTCTTTGATGGGCTCACGGTGAGGCTTGTTTTCCTGTCGACCACGGCTTGGTCTTTCCTGGCGAGATTTGCCCTTGCCGGCGGCTGATGGACGGGATCCAGCCACGCCAAAATCAATTTGGCCGGCTTCAGGGTCGGCTGCATCGACCCGCACTTTGATCAGATCACCAATGGCGAACTGAATGCCGGATCGCTTGCCGAAAAGAACGAGGTTGTCTTCATCAAATTCCAATTTTTCTTTCGACAGATTTTCAGAGCGGACCAAGCCGTCGACTTCGAACTGGCGTAAAAGCACAAAAACTCCGAATTTCGTCACAGAGCTGATGATGCCTTCAAATTCTTCACCGATAAATTTCTGCATGAAGCGAGCTTTTTTAATGGATTGGAACTGTCGCTCTGCTTTCACCGATCTTTGCTCGCAAGCCGACAGCATGGTGGCTGCCGTCTGCAAATCCTCTTCGGGCATCAGCTTGTATTCTGAATGAGTCATGATTTGACTTTTCAACAGACGGTGCACAATCAAATCCGGATAACGGCGGATTGGAGAAGTGAAGTGAGTGTAATACTCAAAGCCCAAGCCGAAGTGTCCCAGATTGTCAGCGCTGTATTTGGCCTGGCTCATGGACCTCAGAGTGAGGATATTCAAAATCTGAGCTTCGGGGCGGCCTTCGAATTCTTGCAAAGCGCGAGTCAGTCGCTTTTGCAATTTTCCGTCGCTGATTTTCACTCGACTGCCGAAATTCATCAGGTACTTTTCGAGCATGGCAATCGCATCTTCATTTGGCGGCTCGTGGATTCGGTAAACTGCGGGAATTTCCTGTGAAGACAAAAATTTGGCCACAGCGACGTTCGCTGCGAGCATCATTTCTTCGATCAAACGATGGGCAAAAAGCCTTTCTGAGCGAATGAAATCAATCGGCATTCCGGAACTATCGATGACAATTTCTGTTTCGGGAATTTCCAAATCCAAAGAGCCTTCTTTGAATCGCTTGGCCATCAGAATTTTTGCCAGGTCGGCGGCCAAAAGGATTTCAGATTTCACATGCCGGATTTTTTCGACTTCATTGCCATCAATGATTTCTTGCGCTTCGCCGTAAGTGACTCGGGCTTTGCTCTCAATCACAGCTTCATAAAAGTTGCTGTCGACCACTTGTCCGGTGAAATCCATTTGCATTTCAGCGACCAAAGCCAGCCTTGGAACATGTGGATTCAAAGAGCAAAGTCCGTTGCTGAGAACTTCTGGCAGCATTGGAACGACAAAATTCGGAAAGTAAACGCTCGTTCCTCTTTCGAAAGCTTCGCGATCGATGGCCCTGCCAATTTTGACGTAATGGCTGACATCGGCAATGGCGACAAAAAGTCGAAAGCCGCGACCATTGTTCTCAACCAAAACAGCATCATCGAAATCTTTCGCAGTGGCTCCGTCAATGGTGATGAAATTCAAATTGCGCAGGTTTTTTCTGCCATGCATGTCTTTGTCGGAGACATTGTGTGAAAAAGTTCGAGCTTCCTTTTCAACGTCAGGATGAAATTCATGTGGTACGTGGTTTTGCAAAAGCACTCGCTTGATGTCCGTCAAAGGATCCAAAGCATTGCCGATCACTTCGGTCACTCGGCCACGAAATCCGTCTGGATGATCGGGGAAAGTGATGATCTCGGCCGAAACCAATTCGCCAGCTTTGGCTCCCATGGATTCATCCAAGGGAATTTTTAAATCTTCGCCCCAGCCTTTTCCTTCGTCGCGAATGAGGCCTGTCTTTGCGTTCATCGGTTGGAAAGTGCCCACCAGAGATTTCGTTCCTCGAGAGACGATTTTCAAAATCTCTCCGCGGAATCTTTGGCCACCTCTTTCGGGAAAAACATCGATCATCACACGATCGTTTGTCATCACTCCCTTCATTGAATTGCGGGGGATGTAAACGTCGGGATGTTCGCTTTGATCGGGAATGAAAAACCCGAAGCCATCGGGGTGTCTCTTAATCATTCCTTGTAGAAATTCTTTTTTCATGGACGGAGTATCATCCCTCTCTTTTAAGAAAGATAATGTTGGGATCATGCTTCCAATGAATGATGAACAATTGCTCTATTCTTGTGCTTTAACACAGGACTGAATTCTTGAATTTTTGAGTTTTCGCAGGAACTTACCGATTTTTTCCTGCCGAATAACGCCCCTGCGCCCAGACTTATGTCGGTACGCAAATTGATGTCGCAGTAGGACGTTTGTCGGAGGTCTTGTCGGAATGACCGGCGCTTCGCCGCAGCCACTCTTCACACAAAATTCATTTCCTTAATTTCCTTGAAAGCCTGAATGGATCTCGTTTTGAAGGAAATTTCGCAGTGATTTTCCAAGTCGATCACGCTGTTACTTTTTTCTCACAATTCTGCTCAAAAAAACAAATTGAGGATTTTTCGCAACAGTTTTTCAACTCAAAAAAACCTCCACAAATCTTCGCTCCAAACTCGCCGACAGAAATTCCTATTGATCTCAGATCTTCGTCTCATTACGATTTGAAGGGTAAAGACTAATTTAGAAAACGAAACTTTAAGTTTAGTAAAGTTAACAACATTGTTGATTCAACGAAAGGACAACAAATGAAAAAGCTTCTTCTGATTGCAGCATTGGCAGCGTTGTCAAGCCCTGCATTTGCTTCAAAAGCTCGAGTGACAGCACTTGGAAACGCTGACCACTTGGTCGACACTCAGACTGTTTTCGATAACCCAGCTCATCTGACTCTGATGGGTGACTACGTCACATTCGAGGCGGGACCAACAACTGCGACAGCTTCAACAGTAACTCCTGGTACAACCAAGTACTCGGACCTGATGGTAGCAAACAATCCAAACGCAGAAGGTGGTTTTGTTCGTTCATCTGGTGATGCGAAGTACATGGCTTATTTAGGCCGTCGTTCTCCTTTCACTCAGACTTTCAGAACTATGTTTGGCTTCTTGCAACAGGAGAACACAATTGAACTTCAGTACGCTATGAAAGGCGCAATCAATTGGGGTGTCGGTTTGAACTACTCATCTTCTGACAAAAAATCAGGCGACAACGCAACAACTGTTGCACAGAAACAGCAAGCTGCTGGTGTCCGTTTGGGAGCATCTGCTGATATGTGGGAAGGCTATGCAATCATTGGTTTGATGAGCACAGCTGAGGGCGCTACAGCTGCAAACGTTCTAACAGGCGATGCTGATGGTGACGATATCGTTGATGGTGGCGAAATTGCGCCTATCGTTCTTGATGCGACTGCCAAATACAAAGGCACAACTGGATTCAAACTCGGTGGCGCTTACAAAATGGAAAATGTTCGCATTTTCGGTAAGTACTACCAAGACGGATTCAAATACGAAGGTGCTAATACTACTTACGATGGAGCTGAGCTCACTCAGTCTCAAGCAGACGTGGGTGCTGTCGAGTACAACAAGCTCGAAGGTGGACAGTGGTTCTACGGAGCTTCTTTTCAACTTTACAACTCAAAGTTCTCACGCACTGGCAGCGAATCTAAGACAACTGCGACTTTCCTGCCTTTCCTCGTAGGTGTTGAGTACGATGCAGCTTCTTGGTTGACTCTGCGAGCTTCTGCGACTCAGAACGTTCTTCTTGGATCATACAAAGTTGAAGATGCAGCAGCTCCAGACGAAGCAAACACTATCCAGCAGAACACAAAAGTTGCTGCGGGCTTGGGCTTGCGCTTCGGAAAATGGGTTGCTGATGGATCATGGGCTGCTCAGACCACAGGTAACGTCAATTCTACGAATTTCCTGACGAACCTTGGCATGACTTACATGTTTTAATTTTTAGTTCAAAAGGTAATGAAAGGATAAACAACAATGAAAAATACAGTATTGATCGCAGTTTTGGCTCTTGCTGCTACACCTGCGATGGCATCTAAAGCACGTCTGAGCGCTCTTAACAACGCCGCTCACATCGAAGACATCCAGGACACTTTGAAAAATCCTGCGAAAGTCACTTTGCACGGTGATTGGTTGACCTTTGAAATGGGAACCAATGCTTACACCACAGCTGCTCAAAACCCACCTCGCGCTGAGGGTGGATTTGCTCGCGGTATGGGCGATGCTCGCTACGGTTTCTACTTGGGTCACCACGCAAACTGGGTGACAGAAACTCGAGTGGACAACACTCCAATTGATATGGATGGTGGAGCCAACACTTATCTGACAAATGAAAATCCAGTGAATTTGTTCTACGGAGCAAAAGCTGGGGATTTGGCTTGGGGTGTGGGACTTGATTACTCAAACTCTGACAAAAAATCGACAAAGCAAAAGCAAAGTGCAACTGGTTTGAATGCAGGTGTGACTGCGAATGACTGGGAAGCTTATTTGAATCTTGGTTTGATGAACACTTACGAAAATGACTTAACTGCTGGTTCAGAAGTTGATTTCAAAGGTAAGACAGCTATCGAATTGGGCGGCGAATACCGAATGGACACTATGACATTTGTCGCTTTGGCTCGCATGAACGGTGGTAAAGAAGAAATCGGCACAACAGAAACTGTTGATCGTACAATCAACGTTTATAACTTGGGCGTTGTGAACTCTCACAAAGCTGAAGGAACTGATTTCTTTTACGGTGCCAACTATGTCATGACTTTGGATAAGAACACTGCTGCTGGCACTGCCAACGATGACAAGATTGAAACATCAGCTTTGCCAGTTTTTGCTGGTATCGAAGCTGATGCGACTTCTTGGATGGTTCTGCGTGCATCTGTCAGACAGAACTTCATCTTGGGTTCGACGAAGACAACGACTGGTGCTGCTGATGGCGAACCAAATACAGTTGACCAGAACACATCTGTTGCAGCTGGCGCGGGTTTGAAGTTCGGAAAACTTTTGGTTGACGGAACTTTGGAAGCTGCAAACAGCAACACAGCTGCTTTGAATGGTAATGCCTTCTTAGCAAACGCTGCTGTTACTTACATGTTCTAATTTGAACATTGTGATTTAAGTTTTGCGAAAAGGCCTGGCACGAAACGCCAGGCCTTTTTATTTTTGGGATCCGGCAATCGGACCTTATCTTTCATTCTTTCTCTCCTTCATGCGCCATTCTTTTGCTTTCTCGCTTTGGCATGGAGGTTTTTATGAAATTGATCGGATTTTTAATTCTTACTTTTTCGCTGTCGGCTTGTTTGAAAGTGACCAATGTCCCGAGCGAGGATGCTCAAGAAGACTTGGGTGGGGAAAGGGTGGCGGGGGTTCCTCAGGTTTTTCGGGTGGATATTGAGGATCTTCCCACTCCCAACCGGTATGCGGTTCGTTTGCCCATGCCTTTGGCTTCCCAGCAGGTTTTTCGCTACGAAAAAAGTGCTGGTCCGGATTCAAGGTTGGAAGTTTCTGCGCAACTGAAAGAAGGACTTCTGTATGACGATCAGGTTCAAGCCGGGAAAGTTTATGTTTACGAGTACTCAGCCGCTGAGCCTTTAGAAAAACCGGTGGTTTTAGAAGCAACCATCCCAGTGGATTGGGTTGTGCCCGCCGGCTACAGTTTGCAACATGATGAAATTTGGGATCAATACCGGCGAATTTTTTTCAATCAAGGTGTTGTTCTCAGCCTGAACAATTTCAATTTGCAAATCAAAGCCGATCAAATCATTTCAGACCAAGCGGTGATTCGCACTTATCCGGCAGGAACTCGTGCTGCTGTTGGAGTCAAAGGTCTCAATGGAGGTCAGTTGAAAATGGTTCTTCGATCCGGCCTGGGAAATTTGCGTTTTGAATTTCGCGGTCAAGAGGGTGGGCCCGGTCATCCCCGTCGTTGGATTGAAGTTTTAGGTTCAAATCTCATGGTGGGAGGGTCTCCTGGATTTCCTGGAGGGAACTCCGGAAGTGCCAGCATTCAAATTTCCGAAACACACAACTTGAGCTTTGATGTCTTTCTTGAAGAGGGTCATGGAGGCACTCCAGAGCCCGGATTCCCGAAGGGCGCGGACGGAAGCAAAGAATCCATCTGCATTGATGATTTTCGCAATCACCAATGCGCTTGATTCATTAATTGGACGTTTCTTTTTTCTCGAGAATTTTCAAATCAAAATAGTCGGGTGGAACAAAATCAGGAGTGAACGGATACTGGTAGCTCTTGTAAGACGCGAGCTTGGGCCGCCCGACTTCAATATAGGCCTCATCCCATAGTTGAGCCAACAGAGAGGCCGATCGCGCCAACTGGGTGAGGATCATCGGCGACAAAGCCTTTGCCGCTTTTTCTGGATCTTCTCTTTCAGCCGGTGTTTTGAGATTCATGCCTTTTTCATTTTTTTGAACCGAGGGTTTTTTCACTTTGTCCAAGGCATATACTTTTTTGATTTCGTTAAATGAAATGATTCCCAACGCCTTCATTTTCGCAAGAACCGTTTTTTCCGTCAGGAAAGGAACTTGCTCAAGATCGGATTTCTTTTTTGAAATGGCTTGGGCCTGCATTTTCTTGCCCTTCTCAATGATTTTTGCCACCAAGTCGCCATCGAAATAACTGACAATCGTGTCTTCGTAAAAACCATGCAAGCCCCCGTGGCCTGACATGTAGCCATCGTAGTCTGCAGTCTGATGCAAAGGCTGACTGTTATCGCCAACGAAATGCCCCATCAGTCCCAAATTCACATAAAAATCAAAAGCCGCTTTGTTGTAGGGGAGCGAAGAATCCTGTTCCTCCTGCCGATTGGCCGGCGCTGCCGACTCTTTCCACTTTGGCCCAATTCCAACAGCTCGTCTGAAAAATTGATCAGCTCTCCACCAATTGGATCCAAAATCCAAAGGGATCGAGCGAATCACCGACCCGGTCAGACTGTTTTTTTGTCCTGTGTAAGTTTCAATAATTTTTTTGTAATCCAATGGAATCTCCGAAGCTGGAATCCCAAAAATATCCAAATCCACATAGTGAGCAGCGCTCCCCTGCTGACTGGCTTCAGCCCCCAAATTTCGCCAATGAGTGTCCGGGATATTGCAAAGATGTCCCATGATCTGAGGTTTGTTTTGCAGGAACTCTTTGAGCCCCTTTTCTTTCACAAGAAAAACAGCGGCATCGCAGATGGAATGATGGCCCCGACCACCCCAGGCCCAGAGATTTGCACTCGCCAACAGAATTGAAATGAGAAGAGTTTTTTTCATTTCACTAGAATCCTTCAACGTCTGAAAAAGACAAGCAGATTTCAAAAACTGAAAGTCTTGATCTCGATCGTCGAATTTTTGAAACACAAGTCATTTAAGCCCTCGACGGTCCGAATCAATTGGTGGTGAGAACGAAGGAGAAAGATCTCGGTTCGAATCATTCGTTTCGATTGATGTGCAGTTCGTCATATTCGATTTGATTAGATTTACATTTTGAGGGACATTAAATTCATCAAAAGTTAATCAACCTTGGAGGTGTAAGGTGGCAATGTCGATATTCAACCCAGAACCAGAGCCGGTAACCAATCTCACTCCGAGTGCATCCCAGCAAAATCTGATGAATATGAGATGGGATAACCCGGTTGACGTGCTTTCACTCAAAGAAAATGAGGTGATTTATAAAGATGGGGAAACCCCTCGAGGTCTTTACTATATTCGTTCCGGTGCGGTCAAAGTGGTGGTGAACCGCAGTCTTACTCGGGGCCGAATGAGCTCACCTGAGTATGTGGCTAAGGTCGTCGGTCCTGGTGATCTGTTCGGTTACAAAGCCTTGGTCAAAGGAACGGCCCACACGGATTTTGCCAAAACTCTTCGCCCGACAGAGCTTTATGTCTACTCCAAAGAAGCAGTTCAGTCGGTGATGAATGGTCCCAATTCAGTAAACAAAATGCTTTTCACTCAGATGGTGAAAGATTTGGATACGAAAGAGACCATCAATCAGCTTCATTACCTGGCATCCGTGCAAGAAAGAATCGCCTATCAGCTGATTCTGCTCGCTGATAAATTTGGCATTCCGACTTCGAATGGCACTTTGATCAGCCTCAAGCTCACTCGCAATGAGCTGGCCCAGTTGGCAGGTACGATCAATGAATCTCTCAGCCGGCATCTCACTGAATTCAAGAATGAAGGCATTCTCGAGCTCAATGGCAAAGAGATCATAGTGAAAGATTACAGGGCTCTGATGGAGAGATCCGGGAACTTCCGATAAGCTGATTGACACTGGGAATGCCATTTCGGTACGGCATTCCTAATGGAAATCATCGGAACTCTTGAATCTTGCTACAAAGACAAATTCGGCACCCCCAGGCAGCCGGGTTTGGCCCCTTCATCCTGGGCTTGTCTGCGCATTCGAAAAGAATGGCAGCCCGAAATTGCCCTTCAGGGGCTCGACGGTTTCAGTCACCTGTGGATCCTCTTTCAATTTCATCAAAATACCAATCAGGGCTATCACGCCAAAGTTCATCCGCCGAGACTCGGTGGAAAACCCATCGGAGTTTTTGCAACTCGAAGTCCGCACAGACCGAATAACCTCGGACTTTCCCTCGTGAAAATCGAAAAGATTGATGGAGACTCAATTTTTCTCTCTGGAGTTGATTTGGTCGATGGAACTCCAGTTTTAGATATCAAACCCTATCTTCCCGAAGTTGAATCCATTCCCAATGCCAATTCCGGTTGGACTGGAGAAGCCACTCAGGCGGAAATTGAAATCAAGTGGACGGAGAGACAAAAGCAATTCGTTGAAAACTGGTCGCTGCGAATTCATCAACCTCAACTTCTGCAGTTGATCGAAGAGACGCTGAAGCTGGATCCACGGCCCTTGGTGTATCGTGGGTATGAGGGCACGGAATCCCCCTATCGGAAAATCCATGCCGTTCGTCTTTTTGACGGCGATATTCATTTTGAATTCGTGCAATCACAGGTCATTGAAATCCGTGATATTCGTGTTGCGAATAACGAGATGTAGAACTTGTATATATACCTGAAAAAATAAGCCTTTTTAAAAATTCCAGTTGCTGAAAACAACAAAATCGAGTTTTCTGGGTGCCTAGAAATAAAGCAGGTCATCCTGGCAGGAGGTCTCATGAGACAAGTTCCCACACTCAGTCTGCGCAGCTACACCGAAGGCACTGAAGCTGAACAGATGAAATTTATCGACAGCCTCTATGCGGGGCTCAAAGACTATGGCTTTATCGTTTTGAAAGACCATGATGTTCCGCAAGAACTTTTTGACCGCGCTTACCAATTGCTCGAAAAATTCTTCTCCCTGCCTGTTGAAAATAAAATGAAATACGCCAAAGTTCACGGCGGACAAAGGGGATACACTCCTTTTGGAAAAGAGCATGCCAAGGATTCTCCTGTCATGGATCTTAAAGAATTTTGGCATGTCGGTCGGGAGGTTCCCGCCACTCACAAATTCGCCAAATACTATCCCAACAATGTTTGGCCGGAAGAAGTTCCAGAATTTAAAACCGTTTTTTCAGCTCTCTATCAATCTTTGAACCAAGCTGGAAAATCCATGCTGCAAGCTTTGACCTTTCCCCTGGATGTTCCACAAAATTATTTTGACTACATGGTTGAGGATGGAAACTCCATTTTGCGCTTGCTTCATTATCCACCGATCCCAGCTGGCACGGATCCTCGTTGCTTGCGGGCAGCCCCACATGAAGACATCAATCTCATCACCATTTTGCCGGCGGCAACAGCCAGTGGCCTTCAATTGAAGGATCGCGATGGCACCTGGTTGAATGTGGATGGCAAACCAGGGGAGCTGATTGTCGATGCTGGGGACATGTTGGCTCGTGCCTGTAACGATGTGATCCCCTCGACCACCCACCAAGTGATCAACACTTCAGAGGCGACTTCAAAGAGCCGGTATTCAATGCCGTTTTTCATGCATCCACATCCCGAGGCGATTTTGTCCTGCATTCCTTCTTGCCGAGGTCAGGGCGCGAAGTATCCGGACATTTCCTCGCACGACTTTCTGATGCAGCGACTGGAAGAGATCGGCCTTCTGAAAAAGTAATCAAGGCCAAAAGTCCAGGACCTTCAAGCAAAGCCGTCACCCTCTAGACGGCTTTTTTTTTCACTGCCAGACTGGAGAAGTGGCCATCCGTAAGCAAAATCGTACAATTTGGGTTCTCGCTGCTGTCATTCTCTTGATGCTCGTCGTTTTCCTCATTCGCGATGGTCAGATCGCTCAAATGCTTCAAACTAATTCGCAATCTCAATCCACGGACCCCACTTCTTCAGTTGAACAATTCGGCGATCGGGTGGGTGGAAACCAAACTCAAGACCGACAAAATTTTTTTCAAAGCTTGGATTTGCTAGCCGCTTGCTTTCAGGTTTCTGGCAGCGCCCTTCCTGAAAATGCAGCAATTGGAATCGACAGCCTCCTTCAAAAGTTCCAAGCCGATTTCGGTTCCGTCTCTCAACAATCCGATCGCTGGGTCTACTGGGGACTTCGGACTCGAGAAGGGAATGAAAGACGACTTCGTCTTGAGCTGACGGAAACTGACAGCGGAAAAATTGTCAAAGAGCTGCATTATTTTTCTGTTGATCAGAATGGTCAACAGGTCGCAATCGAATTGGATCCTCAAAAAACCAAAGACCCCAATGACGAGGTCATCAGCCAGCTGCTCAAAGATGGCGAAGTCTTCACCAAAGAAAGAGCAGCTGTCGCTTTCTTTCAAGACTTGGACCGGGTTGAATATATCGAAAAAGACGGTGAGCTTCTTGAAATTAAATTTTTTAACGATAACCACCAGTTTCAATGCGCAAACGTGAAAAATCCAAAATCTTGCCAATGTCAGTGAGAGGAGACATATGAAAAGTCTAATGACGGCAGTTTTTTTTCTGGTTTCAACAATTTGTTTTGCTCAAGTCGCAAAGGTCGACATCAAGCTTCGTCCAGCAGGATCTTTCAAGGTCGAATCGACAGAAGTGAAGGGCTTTGCAGTCCAAAAAGGGAATATGGTGGAAGCCAAAAATATTCTAGTCGGGCTTAAAAAATTGAAAACGGGAATCAATTTGCGTGACGAGCACACTCGAAAACATCTGCAAGTCGATAAATATCCAGATGCAGTTTTAGTTTCAGCAAAAGGCCAGGGGGGAAAAGGCGAGGGCCTTTTGCGCATTCGTGGAATCGAGAAAAAAATATCTGGAACTTACAAAGTGGAAGGCTCGACTTTGATGGCTGAATTTCCAATCAAGCTTTCAGATTTTGAAATCACCGGCATTAAATACATGGGTGTTGGCGTGGACGACAATGCCAAAGTCAAAGTTTCCATCCCAATCAAAAACTAATAGCGAAAGCCCAATCCCAGAGACCAAATGGTAGAAGCCTTGAACGCCAAAGTTCCAATCATTTGCCGAACTTCCCATTTGTCATTGAGATGCAAGCGAAGGTCAGCCATCGCTCCGATATTCAATGGAGCTCCGGATTTCACGCTGATGTTGGTGCCTTCGGAAGGCCATTCAATCTGACGGAAAAGAGCAAAAGGTCCGACGGCAAGCACTACTTGTTTAGTTGGTCGGTAAGCCAACTTGTAAGCACCGGAAGCTCCATACCAAGGCCGATAAGCAGTTTGATAGGTGATGAAATCCTGATTGCCGCCAGCGTTGGCTTGACCAAACAAAAGCGAGAACTCGCCAATGGTTCCCCAATGATTATCAAATTTTTCGTTTTCAAGACTCAATTGCATTCCGTAAAATTGCGCTTGAGTGCTGTCTTCAATGGCTTGAAATTCAAGGTCGACAAATTCCACCCAGCTGACATAGGCCAAAGCCGTCGTTTTTTTCTTCGAAATTCCTAAATTTTCTTCGGGTTCTGGTTCTGCGACAGCTTCTGAGCTGGCAGCCGGTTCCGTCGGGTTTTCCTTTGGCGGCTCTTGCGCCCAAGAAAAATGTGTCAGCAGAAGAAAGAGGATCAGACTAAAGCGAAACATGGATTTGTCCTAGGAAAGTCCAATTGTCATCTTCAACGGTTTGGTTGGAAAAAGCGCGTCTGTTTTCAACATCAGCTCTGAGCTCCAAGCGAGGGATGGGAAAAGCCAGGATTCCCACACTCCATCGCCACTGATCCGCCACCGAAGCTTTGAAATCCGCATTGTAGCGCTCTACTTCAGTTCTCAGGTTGTAGCCACGTGTGAAAGGCACAAGAGCTTCTAAGAGATTGTAACTGCCTCGGGTTTTTTGCTGGCCGACGTCCGCATTGTTGATAAAGCCATATTCAAAGATCATCCCAGCCCCTTTGGTAAATCCCTGTCTGTAATGAAGGGCATAGAGCTCGCGTTCATTGATTTCGCTTTTGGCGTTCTGATAGGAAGCTCCCAGGCGTTGCTTTTCGCCGACATCCCGCTCAGTCATAAATCCAGCGCCTTTGTGGCGGACTTCCGGAATGTCGTGCGGGTTTCCCCAAAAGACATTGCCAGTGAATTCCCAATTCTCAGCAATCTTTTGCACCATGACCCCTTCGGACTGAGCATGGCCGGTGGTGCTGTTCAGATAATAATTGAATCCTTGGGGTGAGCGCTGATTGGAAGTGTGTTCGACTCGTCGGATGCCGAAAACTTTTTCCATCAGACCGACATAGAGCCACCAGGTTTCAACAATTTCGGCGCGCAAATAATATTCGCGAGCTAAATATCTTTTATTGGGTGTGCCTTCGGACCTTTCATTGAGATTTCCGTAAGTGATGGTTGCCAAATATTTTCCCACAGAATCTGAAACTGTCAGCCCCAGATCCTGCTGCATTCGATAAAAACTTTTGATTTCATTCGGACCACGAAAATTTCGTGTCAGATGCAATTCGCGGTACTTGAAATAGGGACGAAACCAAGTGGGAAGCTCCACGGATCCGAGAAAACCAGACTGGGCGGCGATTTCCTCATCGGTCATTGATTTCGGATAAAGAGCTCTCGAAGCAATTTCTGCCGACCAAAGTGCTCGGCCATAGTCATTCAGCGGTCCTGCTCCCTGGCCATTGATGTGACAGGTGAGGCAGGAACTGTAACCATAACCAATAAAAGTGGCATAGCCAAAGGCAAGAGGGGCAAGCAAAAGCAGGAGAGAAGAAAGAAGGACCGCTTTCATGCAGCGATCTTGGCAAAAGAAGACATGTCCATCAACAAACTTTGGGCTGTGGCGCTCCGAGTTCAATCTGCACTTGAATGCCCCAAAAACCCATGATGCAATGAGCTTATGACACTCAAACACATTTTGCTTTTCTCATTCTCGCTCCTGGCGATGAAAACAGCTTCGGCCACAGTGAAAGACGTTTCTGTTGAATCTGCAACTGCCTCAAATGTGATTATCGATAACGGCACTGGTGAAAATGCAGTGAAAACCTATACGATCGTGGGTGGCTATTCCGGAAGCAGCATTGGTGAATGCGCTGGCAGTCTCAGCAGCACGTCCACTTGTGATGCTTGCACTGCTTTAGCTCCCTGTGGAGGTGTTTATCAATGTGCCTCACGTAGCATTCATCCCAATTTGCTGTTGACGATTCGATTGACTCTCGAAGGCGATCTTCCCGCCAACCCAACGGCCCTCGTGATGTGGGGCAGTTCGACTCCTGCACAAATCACTTTGAGCACATCCAATTGGTCGATTGCGTCCGGCGCATTGACTGTGCAAATCCCGTGGAAAGATATCTGTTCCAAAGAAGATTTTAATACCGGTGGGGATTGCATCCCGACAACTCCCGGCGGTTTCAAAGACGATCTGACAGTCGGAGTGGCAGAAGGATCCGCCACAACTTTCGCCACAGGTTTTTCACAAAAATTCACTTTGAAATTTCGCTACGT
>JBGGMM010000109.1:0-10432 GCA_041288045.1 Pseudobdellovibrionaceae bacterium
TTCAAAGACCAGGTCTTTGCTGGAACTCGAAGTCGATGAAGAGGTGATTCTAGCGCCCTTTATGTACAAAAAACAAACCCGGGAGCAAACATGAGCTACGCTGGTGATTTCATCAATGGTCAATTCATTCCTGTTCAAAAACCTGATGGGACTTTCAAAGATATTTCTCCGGCTGATTTGAATGATGTGGTTATGACGGTTCCTTACAGCCACCAACATGTGGATGTGGCCATCGAAGCTGCTAAGAAAGCTTATCTGCCTTGGGCTCGATTGGGATTTGATGAAAGAAAGCGCTACTTGCTTCGACTGAAAGAAACGATCGAATCAATGAAAGAAGAGCTGACTTTGGCAATCGCCCGAGACACTGGAAAGCCAAAATGGGAAAGTGCCACCGAAGTCACTGCTCTGACCTCCAAGATTGATATCACTTTGAATTTTTCAATGGATTTGGTGAAAGAAGAGCATCTTCCCAATGCACTTCCGCAAGTGGAGGGCGTGATCCGTCACAAGCCACGGGGAGTGATGGCGGTCATTGGGCCTTTTAATTTTCCTGCTCATCTTCCGAATGGACATATCATTCCGGCCCTGGCTGCCGGGAACACAGTGGTGTTCAAACCGTCTGAGCAAACTCCTTATGTGGCTCAGCTCTACGCCAAATGTTTTGAAAGAGCCGAATTCCCAGCCGGTGTTTTCAATATGGTGCAAGGGGATGCAGAGACAGGACGTAAAATTGTCATTCATGAAGCCATTGATGGCATTCTTTTTACTGGCTCCTATGAAGTCGGCTTGAAAATAAAAACAGAAACTCTCAATCATTACTGGAAAATTTTGGCTCTCGAAATGGGCGGAAAGAATGCCACCATTGTCTGGAATGACACTGACATTGATAAAGCCATTTATGAAACTTTGGTGGGTGCTTACATGACCTCTGGTCAAAGATGCGCTTGCACCAGTCGGGTGATCGTTCATCCAGAAATTGCTGAAAAATTCACCGAGCGTTTTTACCAGGCGGCGAAGAAGCTGACGATTGGACACTGGTCCGAAAATCCATTTATGGGTCCATTGATCAATGCGACGGCGGTTGAAAAATACATTCGTTTTCAGGAAATTGCCAATCGGGAAAATTGTGAAAGCTTGATGCGTGGGAAACAGCTCGATTTGAAACATAAGGGCTTTTACGTCACGCCCAGCATTCATTTGGTGAAAAAATTTGATCCGAATTCCGTTTATCAAAAAGCGGAAATTTTTGGACCCAATGTGGCGATTTATCAAAGCAAGGATTTTGATGAAGCTCTCCATATCGTCAATTCGACTGGTTATGGATTGGTCATGGCTCTTTTCACCAAGAACAAAGCCCTTTATGAAAAAGCTCTGCTTGAAGCCCGAGTGGGTCTTTTGAACTGGAACCGAACAACTAACGGAGCGAGCTCGCGATTGCCATTTGGTGGCATGGGCAAATCAGGCAATGATCGACCTTCTGCTCACTATGCGATTCAATATTGCACAGTGCCCGTGGCGAGCCTTGAAGATCCAACGGGATTTGATTCGACGAAAATGCTTCCCGGAATTACTTTTGGAGCCGAACAAGCATGATGAAGAAAACTTTGATCAGTTTTGCTAGCTTTTTGACAATCCTCATTTTGATTGGATCTTTCGTTGCCTTTCACTTCATCTATTCGAAGCCCAGTGGCAGTTCGGAAGAAGTCGTTTTTGAAGTCAGCCAAGGCAAAAGCTTCACTCGTGTGGCCACTGAGCTTGAAAACATGAGGTTGATTCAAAATGCGAAACTTTTTTCTTGGTATGCGAGGTTTCGTGGTGAAGCAAAAAAAATGAAAGTCGGGGAGTATGCGCTCCGCAAAGACATGGCCCCAGCCGAAGTTCTGGCTGTCATCACCAGCGGAAAGAGCATCGGTCATCCTTTCACAGTGGCCGAAGGTTTGAATATTTACGAGATTGCTGAGCTCTATCAGACCCAGGGGTTTGGAACGCAGGAAGAGTTTTTGAAACTTTGCCTGGATAAGGACTTTGTCAAATTGATGTTGGGCGAAGAGCGCGACAGTCTTGAGGGCTATCTTTTTCCTGAAACTTATCAGCTCACCAAATTCACAACAACCAAAGAGCTTTTAGAAGCCATGGTGTTTCGCTTTCACGAAGCTTACAAGCAAGCCGAGAAGAACAACAAAATCCCAGGTTGGACCCGACATCAGATCGTGACTTTGGCAAGCATCGTGGAAAAAGAGACAGGTGCGCCAGAAGAAAGACCACAGATCTCGTCAGTTTTTCATAACCGAATGCAAAAAGGGATGTTGCTGCAAACAGATCCCACGATCATTTATGGATTGGCAGACCTTGCGAAAAAGACAGTCTATAAAATCTCTAAGTCAGATATTCTCAAGCCAACAAAATACAACACCTACGTCATCAAAGGATTGCCTCCAGGTCCGATCGGCAATCCCGGCCGAGAATCCCTGATGGCAGCCATGCAGCCAGCAAAAACCGATTATTTGTATTTTGTTTCAAAGAACGACGGAACCCACGTCTTTTCACAAGACTACGAAGCACACTCAAAAGCCGTGCGCCGTTTGCAAATGAACCCCAAAGCTCGCGAAGGAAAAAGCTGGCGCGATCTGCAGAAGCGGCCGGCTTCGAATAAGCCTGGGACATGAGCGCTCATCAATCAGTTCTTTTTTTTGACGGGATATGCGGACTGTGTAATGGATTCGTGGATTTCGTCATAGCAAATGAAAAAAGAAAAGAAATTCAATTCTCACCTTTGCAGAGTGAATTCGCAAAACGGCATTTGCCGAAAGAGCTCACTGAAGATCTGAGCACCCTCGTTTTTCTTAAAAATGGAAAAATTCTGACCAAATCAGACGCCGTCCTTGCGGTCTGTGCAATGCTGGGGGTGCCATGGAAATTTGTGATTTGGCTTCAGGTTTTCCCCAAACCATTTCGAGATCTTTGTTATGACTTCATTGCACAGACTCGCTATCAAATTTTCGGCAAAAGAGAAACATGCCGTCTGCCCACAGCTGAAGAGAAATCACGTTTTCTTCTGTGAAAATTCAAAGCTGGTAGGTCTCGGGCCCTAAGCGAATGAAATCTCTGGTGTCAGCGTCGTATTTATAAACATTCAATCGTGGCACCAAATTTTCATCAAAAGCGGGGACGACGATTTCAAGCTGTCCATCGCCGTCGACATCGGTGATAACCAGATTGGTGGCGCTTCCGCGGAAATTGAAATAGGCGTCTCTTTTTTCTGGAAGGACGATTCGCTTCACGAATTTCAATGTCTGGCTGTGGCCTTCAGTTTCATATATTTCCAAAGCCAGAGTGTCAGAGGTTTGTACTTTGATGACGGCAACGCGCATGCCTTGGCCCGTCAAGTCGGCCTCAGCTTTCGCTAAGATTTCTCTCGAGTGAGAGACAATCACGCTGCGAATAAATTCTCTTGAAGAGGGAATTGCCGTCAGCAGGGCCAGACACACAGAGATGAGACACAGAGCCGGAAAACTGATCCAAAAGATTTTTTGCTTCTGAGGCTCCGTGAGTTGCGCCATACTCCGATGATATGAAGAAAGAAGAGTTTTATCAACTGATCGAGTCCCGCAAGTCCATCCGCAAATACAAACCAGACCTTCCTCCTCACGAGGTGATTGAAAGAATTTTGATGGCTGGAATGCATGCTCCCAGTGGCAAAAACCGCCAGAACTGGCGCTTCTTTGTGGTCACTGGAAAAAAGCGGGATGAGTATCTGCAGTACTCACAAAAGTCCTGGTTGGGGATCAAAGACATTCTTCAGCAGAGACTGAAGCCCTCGCTTTACCAATTCACCGAAAGATTCTTTTTCACTCTCGGTGAGGCTCCTGTTTTGATTTTCTGCTACTCCTACAACACTCCGGAAGAGCGCTATCACACCAGCATTGGCAGTGTGTACATGGCAGTTGAAAACATGAATCTCGCAGCTCTTGTCGAGGGACTCGGATCCTGCACCATGGGAGCGCCACTCGAGATCAAAGAGGATGTCGATCGATTTTTGGGAGTGACGGAGCTTCCCGAATACAAAGCTGGCCACTTGGAACTGCTATGCGGTTTGGTGCTGGGTTATCCTGATCATGAGCCGCCCAAAGCACCTCGGCAGCTCGAGGGCCGAGTGACTTGGCTCTCTTAAAGCCATGCGAACCATGAAAAAAAGACTGAGAAATGGCATCCTTGTTTGCTTGGTATCCAAAGGGCTAATCCCCGAGAATTCCTGACAAAAACTGGATGATTTTCAGTGTCAAATCATGTTAGGACCTGGTCTTTCGCTCGCTTCTTTTCATGAGTAGGTATTTGCTGTGGATCCAGTGCAGGCATTGAAACAAAATCCTTTCGTTCTCGCGCCTATGGCAGGGATCACGGATCACGCCTTTCGTACTTTCATGAAAGCCCGAAAAGCTGGAGTTGTCGTCACCGAGCTCATTTCTGCAACTGGTATCGAGTACAAATCCGACCGCACTTTGAAATTGATGAGCTTTGATGAGTCGCAAAGACCTGTCGGCATCCAATTATTTGGCGAAGATCCAGAGATCATGGCCAAATCTGCTCAATTCGCAGAGGAAAAGGGTGCTGATTTTATCGATCTCAATTTTGGTTGCCCTGTGCCGAAAGTCACAAAAAAGGGAGCAGGCTCTGCCATCCTCAAAGACCTGCCTCACATGATCACGATGATTTCGACGATCAAAAAGGCAATTCGAATCCCCCTGACAATCAAAATTCGAACGGGTTGGGATCAGGGAACCCGCAATGCCGATGAGGTGGTGAAAATCGCATTCGATGAAGGGGTTAGCTGGGTGGCTATCCATGGACGCACTCGCGCTCAAGGTTATTCGGGGCTTGCCGATTGGGATTACATTGCTGAAGTGAAGAGCAAATCTAAAGTCCCTATTCTAGGAAACGGCGATATTCTCACTGCCGAACAAGCGGTCGAGAGGCTTCGGCAATCAGGATGTGACGGCGTGCTCATTGGCAGAGGCTGTTTGAAAAACCCCTATATTTTCGCAGATGCTCTGGCGCTTTGGCAGGGGGAGAATCTCGACTCGACTCTGGAGCGGGATTATGTCAATTTGTACCAACAGCTTCATGAAGTTCTGCTTGCTCACTGTGATGAGCGCATTCTGCAAATTCAGCTCAAAAAATTTGCGGCTTGGTTTGCGACTGGTTACCCAGGGTCGGCAGCGTTTCGGAAAAGCATTTTTCAGGCAAAGAACACAGAAGAAATTCTGGATTCCAGCTTGAATTTTTTTAATGGAATTCAAACCATCCCTCAGGAAGACACTTCGAAAGATGCTTTCTTGATGGGTGGACACGGTTAATCACAAGGCGGAACAATGGCTCAGGATCCTTCGAAAATTAGAAATATCGCAATCATCGCGCACGTCGATCACGGCAAGACGACGCTCGTCGATCACTTGATCAAACAAGCAGGAACATTTCGTGAAAATGAACATGTGGCCGATCGTTTGATGGATTCAATGGATCTTGAAAAAGAACGTGGGATCACCATCGCCGCTAAGAATGCGTCTTTTCAGTACAAAGATTATAAAATCAATATCGTCGACACTCCCGGACACAGTGACTTTGGTGGTGAGGTCGAACGTGTTTTGAACATGGTGGATGGCGCGATTTTGCTCGTGGATGCTTCTGAAGGTCCATTGCCACAGACTCGATTTGTCTTGAAAAAAGCTCTTGAGCAAAACATCAAGGTCATGGTCTGCATCAACAAAATCGACCGCGCCGATGCCCGCATTCAAGAAGTTCATAACGAAGTCTTTGATCTTTTCATTGATTTGGATGCGACAGAAGAACAAGCAGATTTCACAACGATCTATGCGATTGCCCGAGAGGGAATGGCCACTTTGGATCCGGCAGTGAACACAGGCGATTTAAACTGCATGTATGAAAAAATCATCGAGCTCGTTCCACCGCCAAAAATCGAAGTGAATGCTCCGCTGCAGATTTTGGTTTCCAATCTTTCTTACAGCAGTTTCGTGGGTCGCTTGGCGATTGGCCGTGTGCGAGCCGGACAAATCAAAGTCGGGGACGAAGTTCTTTGCACTCTCGAAAAGGGCAATAAGAAGCTCAAAGTCAGCGCTCTTTTCCAGTACCACGTCAATCAACCTGTGCAAGTTCAAGAAATCGGTGCAGGAGATATCGCAATTGTCGCTGGAATGGAAGATTTCCAGATTGGTGACACCCTCACCTCAGTGACAGATCCAAAGCCGCTTCCCCGTATCCGAGTGGAAGAGCCGACAGTCGGTGTGATTTTCTCAGTCAATAACGGACCCTTCGCAGGTCGCGATGGGAAAAAAGTCACCAGCCGCCAAATCCTGGAGCGGCTCGAAAAAGAACTTCTTCACAACGTGGCGATTCGTATGGAGCGTACCGATTCCAATGAAGCCTTCAAAGTCGTCGGCCGAGGCGAATTGCAACTAGGAGTTCTGGTTGAGCAAATGCGCCGCGAGGGCTTTGAGCTCTGCGTTTCCAAACCTCAGGTTATTTTCAAAAAAGAAAATGGCGTTTTATTAGAGCCATTTGAACATGCCATCATTGATATCGAAGATGCCTTTGTGGGTGTGGTCACCGAGAAAATGGGAATTCGAAAAGGTGTCATGACCAACATGTCGACCAAAGGTTCTGGGCGAACTCGTCTTGAATTCAGAATTCCTTCACGCGGATTGATTGGTTATCGTTCTGAATTTTTGACCGACACTCGTGGAACCGGTCTTTTGAACACTCAATATGATGGCTACGACGAATACCGTGGCGACATTACGGCTCGATCTAATGGTTCAATGATTTCGGATCGTCAAGGTGTGGCTGTTGCGTATGCGATTTGGAATCTGCAAGAGCGTGGTCGTATGTTCGTGATTCCTCAAACTGAAGTTTATGACGGAATGATCGTGGGTGAGCACGCCAAGGAGAACGACCTGGCAGTGAACATCACTCGTGAAAAGAAACTGACAAACGTCCGCGCTTCTGGAAGTGACGAAGCGATTCGTCTGGTGCCTGTGAAACCAATGACCTTAGAGCAAGCTATGGAATGGATTTCAGACGAAGAGCTGATCGAAGTGACTCCGAATCACATTCGCCTGCGCTGCCGGGAACTGGATCCACATAAGCGTCGACGAAAGCCTTCTGCAGATAAAGAATAAGCTTTGAAGCCGAGGATCGAGACCAAAGATCAGTCTGCCTCGGCCCTTTCTTGAGAACTCTCTGCTTTTCAGTGAAAATAGAGCCTGACTCAAACAGTTAGGTGGCTCTTGCGAAAACTCATTGTCGAAGCTAAGGGGCTGACAAAAAAATTTGCTGACCAAGTGGTGGTGAAAGACGTTCATCTTGAAGTGTTTCAAGGGGAATGCTTTGGCATTTTAGGTCCCAATGGCGCCGGCAAATCCACTTTGATGCGGATGATGTATGGTTCAGCAACCACGAACGAAGGTGAGCTCTATGTCGTGGGTCTCAATGCCAAGACCAATATTCGCGAAATCAAAGCCCGCATCGGGGTTCTTCCGCAAGACGAAGCTTTAGACCGAGAATTCACAGTCCGCGAAAATTTGCACCTTTATGGAAGCTACCATGGAGTGGACAGGGACGTTGCTGTCCATCGAACAGAAGATCTTTTGAAATTGATGAGGCTTGAGGATCTGGGCGATCAATTCGTCAATGTACTCAGCAGTGCCATGAAGCGAAGATTGGGGATGGCGCGGGCTATGATCAATCAGCCCGAGCTTCTACTTTTGGATGAACCAACTGCAGGCTTGGATCCTCAAGCACGCTTTTGGGTTTGGGATTTTCTGGAAAACGTCAAAACTGAAATGGGAACGGTTATATTAGGGACTCATTTCATGGAGGAAGCTGAAAAAATCTGTGATCGCATTGCCATTATGGACAGGGGACAGGTTCTTGCTGTCGGAGAACCGCAGGCTTTGATTCGCCAGCATATCGGCGTTCAGGTGGTTGAATTTCAAATCAGTAAGCATGAGCTTCAATACTATCTGGCACGGCTGAATGCTCAGCAGTTTCATTACCAAGTGATTGGTGATTCACAGATCAATGTGCATCTCGAATCTTCCGAAACCGCACAAAAAGTGATTAGTATCGTTCAAAGCCAGAAAGCCACCATTCGTCAGCCCACTCTTTCAGATGTTTTTCTCAGACTGGCGGGTCATCATCTCAGGGATGAGCCCTTATGAAGCTTGAAGCCACACGATTACCGACATTTGCCAATGGGGTTCTGCAAGTTTGGAAAAGAAGCTACCTTCAGTTCAAACGATTTTGGCTGATGAACTTTTTCTGGATTGTGCTTGAGCCGTTGCTTCTTTTGCTGGCAATTGGTTATGGACTGGGGTCCTTTATTTCTGACATGAAGGGTGTGGCCTATGTGGATTTTTTTTTCCCGGCCCTTCTTTGCATGACTTCGATGTTTGTGTCGTTCTTTGAGTCGACTTATGGAAATTTTGCCAAGATGACTTATCAGAGAACCTATTCAACCATGATCTTAACCTCATTAGAGCCCAAGCAGATCATCGTTGGTGAAATTCTTTGGGCGACTTGCAAGGGAACATTCAGTGCAATTTCGGTGGCATTGATTGCCAGCTTCTTTGGCCACTTAAACAGTTTTTTGTATATCCCAGCTTTTTTGGTCATTTTTTTGTCTTCCTTTGTTTTTGCCACAATGGGGTTGCTGATCATGTCGATGGTGAAAAGCTTTGACGGAATCATTTATCCGACCTCGGGCCTGATTGTTCCCATGTCTCTTTTTTGTGGAACCTATTTTCCATTAGAGCAGTTGCCGTCGGTGATTAAATATTTCACCTATCTTTTGCCTTTGACTCATTCCGTGGCTTTGGTGAGAGGAATGACATTGACGGGGATCAATTGGTGGCAGTTTTCTCTGCATTTGCTATTTTTAATTGGGCTTTCAAGCGTTCTTTTGCGATGGACAGTGGACCGTATCACAAAAAAACTGATCCTTTAGTCCGTTGCCTCTTCATCATAAATCAAAGCATCTTCTTCATCGATAAATTCGACAGAGGGATCGATCACTGGTGGCTCTTTGCCAGTCAAAAAATATTCCAGGTCAGCCTTTGCAGTGACATATTCATCTTCTGAAATCCGATTGTACTGATAAAGGCGATCAATGATTGTTGAAAGACGATTTTGTGCAAAAGCAGTCAGTCTCTTTTTGTAAAAAGACTGTGAATAGACTTCGGGACTCGGTAAAAGAAAAGTCAAAAAGGCAGATTCCACAATACTCAGATTGGCAGGAGTTTTATTAAAATAAAACTGAGCTGCCTTTTTAATTCCAAAAATATCTTTTCCAAACTGAACGACATTTAAATACCTCTCGAGGATCTCTTTTTTGGAGAGAGTTTTTTCGAGGCGGACCGTAATGACAGCTTCAAGGAGCTTTCGGGTCAGAGTTTTTTCCTTGGAGAGAAAAAGATTTTTGGCCAGCTGTTGAGTGATCGTCGACCCCCCTCGAGCATACCGACCCTTTTCCAAATTGGCCTTCAGGCTATTTTGCATTTCCTGCAGATCAAAACCTTGATGAGTCCAAAAACTGGAATCCTCCGTCAAGACAACGGCCTTCTGTAAGGACTGAGAAATATTCGAAATGCGAGTGTAGGATTCTGAACCCGGGCAGAGATAAACCTTATATAGGTTGGTCGTCATGCAACCGCGAATTTTTTTATCAGAAGGGATTTGCGCCAATCCCCAAAGAAGAATGAAGGCAAAAATCAGAACAATAAGAAGGCTGACTTTCAAACTCAATGAGAGAGTGCGAAACCAAACCGGATTGAATTTTAAAGTTTTGAAAGCCATCCGTTCTCTTTTATCCATTGAATGCTTTGGGAGATTGCCATTTCAGCAGGCCGTGGCTTAAAGTCAAGTTCCCCCTGGGCTTTCGAAGAGTCAAACCAATGAAACAGTGTTGAAGTCCAAGCATTTTCACGACTGATCGGTGATTTCATTCCGAGAACTGCCATGAAATCACCCAAAATCCCAATCCCATGCAACACAGGTCCTGGCAAAAGAATTTGTGGCGGGGCTTGCCCTGCTTCTTTTGCGATCATTTCAAAAAGACTGCGGATGGTCAGATTGTCTCCGGAAAGAATGTAGCGTTCACCTGTGCGACCTTTTTTCCAGGCGGAAACAATGCCGTCCACAGCATCCTCAACAGCCACAACGTTCACTCCGCCAGAAGTGTAAAATTTGAATTTTCCCTGAGCGACTTTGAGCTGAGTTTTTCGGCTGCCTTTGCGAGCATCACCGGGTCCATAAATTGTACTGGGATTCAAGATGACCGCATCTAAGCGGTTTTTTTGACAAGCTTCTTTAACGATCAATTCAGCTTTTCTCTTGGTTTCAAAGTAACCCAAGTCCAAAT
>JBGGMM010000110.1:0-2693 GCA_041288045.1 Pseudobdellovibrionaceae bacterium
GTCCTGATCGCCGACGAACCCACAGGAAATCTCGATCCGCGCCTCAGCGAAGAAATCATGGATTTGCTCGAGCGAGTCTGCGCCCAAGGCACAACCGTCTTCGTCGCCTCTCACGACCACGAATTGGTAAAGCGAAGAAAAAAGCGGACCCTGCAGATCCAAGACGGCCTTCTCAGCGGGGATCTGAAATGAAAAAATTCGCTCTGAAGTTTTCCACCGCTCTGGTTTTGACCGCAAGCTTCGCCGTCATTAGCGGAGTTTTCATGGTGGGTGAAAACCTGCAGCGAATTCTAACCCTCTGGGGAGAATCCCTGCAGATGACAGTTTACTTGAGCGAAACAGTTTCACCAGACGCCATCCAGCAGATTGAAACCAATCTCAAATCCAACGATAAATTAGATAAAATCGAATTCGTTTCCAACGAAAAAGCTCTCACTCAATTCCAAGAGCAAATGGCCAGCTACGCCCCGGACCTTCTCGCAGATCCAGAATTGCTCAAAGCCATCCCCGCAAGCTTTCAGTTTTCGCTGGCGAAAAAAATTGCACCTGATCAGCAGCTCTTAGCCATGCAAGAAGTGGCAGAGAATTTGAAACTGCAAGCCGGTGTCGATGAAGTCTCTTACGGACAAGAATGGGTGAAAAATTACTCTCAAGTCGCCAGCGCTATTAACTGGTCCGGAATGGTTTTTGCCATTGTGATCATTGGCGCCACTCTTTTCGTCATTTCCAATTGCATCCGAAGCTCGGTCCATCAAAGACGAGAAGAAATCGAAGTGCTCGAACTGATCGGAGCAACATCAAATTACATTCGAAAGCCTTTTATACAAGAAGGACTTTTACTTTGCGGGATCAGCAGTGGGCTCGGAATCCTTTTAGCTTGGGGTTTTTTTGAAGCTGCACAGACCTCACTGAAATCCCAACTGTCCTTTGTGCAATTGGGTGAGCACTTGCGATTTTTGAATCCACAAAGTTTGATGGCGATTTTGCTGGGATCTCTTTTGATGGGTTGGCTTGCGACCTATATGTGTCTGCGAAGCTTGAATGACGGATGGGCGGCAAGCCAGAAGAGTCAGCGTGAAGGCTAAAATGGGAATTCTTTTTTTATCAAGCTTGCTGATGGCAGAGATTTCCAATGCTCAGCCACAAGTCGAGAATTTGATGAAAGAGTTTCAGAAAACCAAAGTCTCACTGAACAAGGATGAAGTGAAGCAAAGAAAAATTTTGGCGGCTCTCTATGAGGTCAATCACAAAATGAAAAAGATCGTCACTGAGAAAGCCGAATTGGAACAAGAGAAAATGGCAGTCGAAGGTAACGTGAAAGAATTGGCAGTGAAAATCACTGAGCTTGAGAAAAAAGCAAAGCTGCAAAAATCGCATTTGCGCGAGCGCCTGTCAGCCATCTACAAATTGGGTGGTCAGGGGATCGCCCGTGTCCTTTTCGCCAGCTCCAGCAGTGCCGAACTGGATCGCAATCTGAAAATTTTAGGAATCGTCGCGAAAAAAGACATCGCCTTGATTAAGGACTATTCGCAATCAAGAAAAGATCTTGAGCAGCGAAAGCAGAAACTAACTCTTCGCTGGGCGCATCTGAAAAAACTGGAAGCAAAAATCACCGGCAAAGAACAAAAGCTAGCCGAAGAAAATGAACTGAAAAATAAAATTCTCAAAGGCATCCGCAATTCGCAAAAATTCGCGCAAATGAAAATCAAATTCCTCAGGAAAAAAGGCCGACAAATTGCCAGCGATGATGAAGCAGGTCTTTTGGACCTTTTATTTCAACCATCCTTTTCGGATCAAAAAGGTCATCTGCCACGCCCCATCCAAGCCCCTTTGGCACAAGGTTACGGTTTGATCCGCGACGAAGCACACCAAGTGGTGCTCAGTCACAAAGGACAATTTTTCCGAGCGCCAACTGGATCATTAGTGAAAGCCGTCTTTCAGGGAAAAGTCGCATATGCCGGCGATGTCCCAGGCTTTGGTCGCACTTTGATTTTGGATCATGGCGATCACTATTATTCGGTTTATTCTCACAACCAAGCATTCAAAGTCCGCGAGGGTGACGAAGTTCAACAGTCACAAACCCTGGCACTTTCCGGTTCCGCTGGTGCGGAAAAGGGAGAAGGACTTTATTTTGAAATTCGACATTTTTCTGAACCTTCAGATCCGAAATTATGGATGAAAGGAAGCACCTTATGAAAAGCTCCAACCGAAAGACAGTCCTGCAGGCCCTTCTGCTGAGCGGATCGATCCTCATTGTCGGATGCTTCGTCAGCCTCTTCGACGTCAAAATGAATTTGGCCGCCGCCGAAGAGAGATACTCAGAACTGCAGATTTTCAGCAAAGTCCTGAATCTGGTTCAGCAGTACTACGTCGAGCCTGTCGACACCAAAAAATTGGTTTACGGAGCGATCAAAGGAATGCTCAAAGAGCTGGATCCCCACACCAATTTTATGGCTCCCGAGTTGTTCAAAGATTTCGAATCAGAAACCAGTGGCGAATTCGGCGGACTCGGAATTGAAATCAGCGTGCAAAACGGAGTTCTCACCATCATTTCACCCATCGAAGACACTCCAGCTTGGGAAGCCGGGATCAAACCCGGAGACAAAGTCATCGCAGTTGATGGAAATACCACCAAAGGCTTAAGCCTGGTAGAAGCTTCTCAATTAATGAGAGGACAAAAGGGATCAAAGACA
>JBGGMM010000111.1:0-13357 GCA_041288045.1 Pseudobdellovibrionaceae bacterium
ATTTTTTTTTTTTTTTTTTTTAAAAGGCATTGAAAGTCGATTCATTTTAAAAAATTCCAGACAAGCGCCCCTCATCGATCGGTTCCTCAAGAAGTCAAAAGGGGATGATTCAGGGCGCTTTTTAGATCCCTGAGAAATTACCGAGCGTGAATTTCTCGAGTGTGAGCGGCTCGTCTTGCAGCAGCTTGTCTTTGTGCTGGGCTTCTGTGAGCAGCAGCTTGCTTAGCTTGTCGTGAAAGCGCTCGGCGTGAGACGCTAGATCGAGGCTCACGCTTGAGGGCCTTCAGAACTGCTCTTGATCTTTTAGGCGAAGCTTTTTTCAAAGTTCGCTTTGCAGTTGCCGATTTTCTTTTTACGCCTAGAGCAGATTTCACTTTCACTCCAGCCCTGCGAGCTTCTGACAAACCGATAGCAATGGCTTGCTTGGCTGACCTTGCGCCGTGTTTACCACGGCGAATTTTTTTAATTTGGTCATGCACAAATTCACCGGCCTGAGTTGACGCCGATTTTCCTTGGCGAGCAGCCTTGCGTGCGCGCTTGATCGTTCTTCTTTGTGGCATAGTGCCTCCTTGTCTAGATACAAGCGTTAGCAAGGAGTGCGCCATCAATGCCGTTCGACCAATCTTTGAAGCTTATCAAACGAAGAGTTCCAACCTTGAACACAGTCATCATGCATTTTCGAAGGAATGCCTTGATGGTGAATAGTCATTTTTGTTTGCTCACTTTCGACCTCACTGAATTCAATAGTGACAAAACCTTCATAGTCATTGGGCCAATCTGCTGACATTCCGGCTTGTTGAGGAGTGATGACCTGACCCTGTTCGTTGGCAAATAGATCTGAGCAGACAATTAATTTATTGGGAATAATTTGTCTGTACTCTCCAGTTCCCCAGACGACTTCGCCTTCTGGTGACTTCATTGCCATGTGGTATTTTCCGCCTTCGCGAAAATCAATATTTGCTGTGGGACATGTAAAGCTCTCAGGTCCCCACCATTGGCGCATAAATTCGGGGCGGGACCAAGCGGCCCAGAGGCGTTCCACTGGAGCATGGAAAGTTCGGGTGATGTCGACAGTTCGAGTTTCCGTCCACTTTTTTTGGTTTTCGGTCGTGGGGCTTTTTTGGTTCAGGTTTTCATTCATAAAACGTCTCCTCGATTTGAGTTCAAATGCATAATCTTTCTGTGAGGGTTGCAAATCCTGTACACGAATTTTTTCGTGGTATGCAAAATGCAAATTTTGTTTGAAAGAGAAAGTGAAAGAAGAAAATAAAAAACGAAGGAGCATATGATGGCCAATTTAGAAAACTTAACAAAAGAAATACTCAATCTTGAGAAAAAATACTGGATTGCAATGCAAGAGAAAGATCTTGAAACTGCGATCAGCTTGACTGACTTTCCTTGTCTTCTTGCAGGTGCACAAGGTGTCTCATCAGTCGATCGAGCTCAATTCGAAAAAATGTTCCAATCGGGGCAAGAATCCATGAGGTCATTTCATTTTGATGAAGACAAAGTCGAAGTCCGCCAAGTGGGCCCAGACACCGCTGTGATCGCCTATCCGGTTCACACGACTTTTTTAAAAAACGGAGAAAGTCGCAAGATCGACGCTGTTGATACTTCCACTTGGATTCGAAGTGGAGACAAATGGCTTTGTGCTATGCACACGGAAACCGAGCTTCACTGACTTAGGTCGGGATGCGCTTTTGGACTGATAAAAAATATTTCCCTCCCCAAATTCAAGCTTAGAATGAATTCTAGCTTTTCTGGGGAGTAAAGATGTTCAAGTTGAATGGGATTTCAAATCGCCGGCTGATGGCGGGATTTGTAGGTGCGGTGTTGTTGTTGGTTGCCATCGGAGCCTACATGCAAAAGACCATTCATGATGTGCAGACTTTCACCAATCAAAGAGCCGAAGCGCGAAAAGTCGCAATGAAATTGAAAATCTTGCGTGGGCTTCTCTCGGATGCAGAAACCGGGCAAAGGGGATTTTTGCTGACTGGGGATGAAAAATACCTTGTTCCCTATCATGAAGCACTTCGCTCAATACCTGAGCATTACAAAGAAATCGAAGCAGCCTTGATTCAACAGCCAGAACAGTCTTCACGAATTCTTCAAGCTGAAAAAATCATCGACAATAAATTGGCAGAACTGGCAAAAACGATTGAACTGAAAAAATCCGGGCAAACAAATGAAGCCCTGAGAATCGTCAAAAGTGGAGTGGGCCAAGCCGACATGGTTCAACTGCGCGATATTTTGAGATTGATGGATGAAGCGCAACAAGATCTGATCTCTCAGCGCAACACTCATATGCAGTCTGTGGTTAGTCAGAGTGTTTTTGTAAATCTCCTTGGAAGTGTTTTTACTGTCATCTTGGTGACAATTCTTTTGGTCCTGTTGATTGGTAACCAAAGAAGAAGTCGAGAAGCCACAGAAGCTCTCAAAGAGACCAATGAAGCTTTAAAAAAGCAACAGGATCTCTTTTCAAAAATCATCTCGAGCCAAAATGACATTGCAACTGCACCATTGAATTCGAAATTACTCATGGATCTAGTCGTGCAAAGATCTTTGGATCTCACACAAGCAGACGGGTCGATTATCGAGATCCTTGAAGGAGATAACCTGGTCTATCATCATGCTCACGGTGCGGCCCATGCTTTTCTGGGGATGAAAATCCCTCGAACGGGGAGCTTTTCTGGGCTTTGCCTGAAAGAAAATAAGACGTTGATCTGCCATGATTCGGAAACCGATGACCGAGTCAATCGAGAGGCTTGTCGCAAAGTCAATTTGCGCTCGATGATTGTGGTTCCTCTTCAGCATGGCGATCAAGTCATCGGTGTTTTGAAAAATTATTCGGCAACGCCTCATCACTTTGATGATCAGGCTTTCCGAGCGCTGACTTTACTGACAGGCCTTCTTTCATCCGCTCTCAGTCAAGCTCAAGAATTTGGCGAAAAAATATCTGCCATCGTTGACCTCGAAAAAGCCAAATCCGAGCTGACAATTTCAAAAGACCAAGCTGAATCCGCGACCCAAGCTAAATCCCGTTTCTTGGCCAATATGAGCCATGAAATTCGCACTCCCTTGAATGGAATCCTCGGCATGACGGGTCTTCTTCTCGACGGAGATTTAAGTCCCCAACAGCGAGATTACGGAAATGCGATCAAAACATCAGGGGATTCGCTTTTACGACTGGTGAATGATGTTTTGGATTTTTCAAAAGTGGAAGCTGGCCACCTTGAATTTGAAAAAGTGAATTTCGATTTGGTGAGCAACCTTCAAGATTTCATCAGATCCTTTACTTTTGCAGCTCAAAAAAAAAATTTACAGCTTGGTTTAGAGCTGGATCCAAAAATTCCAAATTACGTCAATGGCGACCCAGGACGGCTTCGTCAAATTTTTATGAATCTGATCAGCAATTCCATTAAATTCACGCATCAGGGATCTGTCCACCTGAAAGCTTTTTTTATCGGGGAAGAGGCCAAAGGTTTGCATTTTCGTTTTGAGATTTGTGATACTGGAATTGGCATTTCAAAAGAAGTGATCGGAAATCTTTTTCAGGAATTCGTCCAAGCGGATGCTTCAACCAGTCGCAAATATGGCGGCACTGGACTGGGCCTCTCAATCAGCAAACACATGGTCGAGCAAATGTCGGGACAGATCGGAGTTGAATCCGAACCGCAAAAGGGATCCAAATTCTGGTTCACTCTTTATCTGCAACCAGTTCAAAAGCAGGAAGTTCCTGAGCCTATCCATCTTGTCACAGAGGATTTTCCTGTCCGGGAAAAACCTTGGAGGATTTTGGTCGCTGAAGACAATCAGATCAACCAAAAGATCATTTTGGCTTTTCTAGAAAAATTAGGCCTTCGCGCCGATATTGCCGCGAATGGAAAAGAGGTTCTTGAATCCCTCGCCAGTCGACCCTACGATTTGATTTTGATGGATTGCCAAATGCCTGAAATGGACGGTTATGAAGCAACGGCCAAAATCCGAGAAAGCAAATCTCTTCCAGATCCACAGATCCCGATCATTGCCATGACTGCCAATGGCCTGAAAGGTGACCGCGAAAAAACAATCGCTGCCGGCATGAATGATTACATTGCAAAACCATTGAACATCAAAATCGTCAAAGCTGTGCTTTTAAGGTGGATTAAGCAAATCGATTCTGAAAGCAAACGATCTGTGTCTTAAATCCGTACTGGTTTTTTCCTGAAAACAGAGTTTAAATAAATAAACATTTTTGTTTTAAAGGAGACACCTATGATCAAATCCAAACTGCCTTTGATCGCTCGAATCTTGCTTGGCTTGATTTTTTTCGCTGCCGGGTTGACGGGCCTTTTAAATTTGGTCCCTCCACCTCCGGATCTTCCTGAAAGGCTTCAAACTTTCAATACTGGCCTGATGGCCTCTGGATATTTCTTCACTCTCTTAAAGCTCACCGAAACGATTTGCGGCGCACTTCTGTTGTCAGGATTTTTTGTCCCCTTGGCGCTGGTGATTTTAGCCCCGATCAGCTTGAATATCTTTCTTGTGCATGCGTTTTTGGCACCCAGTGGCTTACCCTTAGCAATTGTCATCGGACTTCTTTTGATTTACCTCTCTTTCTTTGCGCAACCCTACTCTTCGGTGGTGAAGCAATTGTTTCGCGCCAAATAAAAGAAGGTCACAAATGAACAAGTCCCAATATTGCTTTCAATCCAAGATCGGACCGCTTTTCCTTGTGGCGTCAGTGGAAGGTCTCGAGGGCGTTTATTGGGATGAGCAACTGATTCCAATGATTTCAACTTTGGAAGCTCTCGATACTGAGACTCAAATTTTAAAACAAGCCGCTTCTCAATTGGCCGAATACTTGGATGGGAAGCGAAAAGAATTTGATCTGCCTTTGGCAGCTTTTGGTACAGAATTTCAACACTTAGTCTGGAATGAGCTCAAAAAAATTCCATATGGGAAAACTTTCTCCTACAGCGAAATTGCCCAGAGATTGAAAAATGAAAAAGCAGTCCGAGCCGTCGGAACAGCCAATGGCAAAAATCCACTTTGCATTATCGTTCCCTGCCATCGGGTCATTTCTGCCGACGGAAGTCTAGGTGGTTACTCAGGCGGGTTGCAGATCAAATCACAATTGCTCGAAATCGAAAGTCGTCATCACTGACTAAAACTTTGTCTCTTTTTGACTGTTGACGCGTGGCGCATTGAGACTCTTCAGCAGCTTTCTTTAAAAGTTTCAAAATAGCTCAAGCTTCCTAGACCTTAGCCGATAGGTCATTCAGACATTGGTCGAGGTCCCTTAAAGACAAACACGACCTTTGTCCTAGGACTATGAAAAATTGGATTCGGTTTGTTCTCATTTCATCTTTGCTTTTACTGCCAGCTGCGAACGCTGCAGACACCGCAATCGCTGGCTTTAATGTCAGCGGAACAGTACCGACATTTTTCAGTGTTACCACTCGTGGCATGCCGGGGGATTTGGATCTGACTCCGAAAGTGATCGTCAACAATCGGCGAATTGGACTTTTGCATTTTAAATACAATGCCAATATTGCCAATCTCACTGTTTCCAGCAGCACTGCCAGTGGTGGACCTGAAGGAACCAGTGGAGCTTACAACTTTCAAGGTGGATTCAAAGTCAGCATCAGTGCTGGTTGTTCCTCCGTGGATGCCGCTTACAACACTCCTTTCGTCCTGACGGCGGCTGGTACTGATGTGAAAAGTGCAGCTTCAGCGGCACTTTTGAATGGAGTCGAAGAGGATTGCGAAGTTCTCGCCAGTTGGAAAGGCACCAATACGACACTGCCATTAGCAGGTGTGTACGCTCTAAATATCAACGTCACCATGGTTTCTCAGTAACCCAGACCCACCTGCATTTCTTGCAAATCATTGTTTTGCCTTTATAATATTTAAAGCATTGCAGGAGGCTTCAAGGATGAAGACGTCTGTTCTCTCGTTGTTGATTTTTTTTCTCAGTTCCATGGCGCAAGCTGGATTTGATTTTAGTCCCATCATTGCCAACCTAGATCCATCCGGACAGGGAGCGACGGGCGCTTTCACAGTCAGCAATTCTGAAATGACGAAGCTGGCAGTTCAAGTGACCATTGTGCCCCGAGAACCTGATTTGAGTGGCAAAGAAGAATACAAAGAATCAGATAAAATCGATGAAATTTTTCGGATTTTTCCAAGCCAGCTTGTCCTGGGACCGAAAGAAACTCGAACGATTCGTGTGACTTATGTGGGAGCTCCGCAAGTGACTACCGAGCTTGCGTTTCGGATCATTGCCGAAGAGCTTCCAGTTGATTTGGATGATCCCAATAAAGTTTACACCAAAGCAGTCGCCAAAATCACTTTGGCCACTCGCTATATCGGCTCTTTGTACGTGACGCCGAAAGCTGCAAAACCTGAAATCGTGATCGAAGCGAAAAAATCAGAGACGGCTTCAAACGATTTGATTATCGATGTCACCAACAAAGGCACGGCTCATCAAGTTTATCGAAAGCCAACAGTCAAAATCCTTTCAAAAGCTTCTGGAAAAGAAGTTCAACTCACGGAAGAGGAAATCAAGCCTTTCATGAGCCAGAATATTCTGGCCGGTCGCACTCGACGCTTCACTTTGCCTTGGCCGAAGAATCTACCTCCTGGCCCCTTGAAGGTCTCTGTTGATGCGCCTAAAGAGTAATGTTTTTTTTTGCTCTTGAGTTCGCTCACCTGGGCGAACTCGGCTGTGGTTTACGATATTGGGCGGATTGATTCTGCTAAAGGCGTCAACGTCCGCTCGTCGATGACTCTCAATTCTAAAATTCTTGGCATGCTCTATCCCAAAGACTCCTTTGCGGTCGCACCGAAAAATGATTGGTATGTGATTTTGGACGGCCCTTACACTGGTGGCTATGTTCGTCATGAATTGGTGAAGCTTGTCGGTGAAAAGTATTCCTTGAAAAAAGTCGCGGCCCAATCGGTCCGTGTCCGTGCTTCTGCAACTGAGCGAGCACCCGTGAAAGGAAGCCTCAACACCAATGATGTCTTCGCTGGTGAGAAAAAAGGTGATTGGTTTGAAATCAAAGACGGCCCCATGAGGGGTGGCTTTGTCAGTGCTCAATTTATTTCGGATTTGGATGCATTGCCTGAGCGTGATGCCACACCGGAGCAAGCCACCGTTCAAGGAAATGAAACTCCAATCATTGTGGATTCCAATGCGCCTGCAGAGCCGGCACTCAAAGCTGAATCAACAGATGCAACATTGGCCTCTGCAGCTACAACTGAGCCGACAACGACGACAACACTTCCATCTCCAGCTCCACCTCCAGCTCCACCTCCAACTGCGAGTGCATTTTCACAAGGTTTGGTCATCGCAAAAAATTCGGTGAATGTCAGGCAAGCTCCAACAACAAAAAGCCCGACAGTGGGAAGCGCCTCACCAGGTCTTACTTTTGAAGTCGAACCAGCAGGAGAGGGTTGGTATAAGATTCAGTCTGGCCTCAACAAAGGCCGTTACATTTCAGCTCCGTTTGTGAAAATCAATTCGCCGACTGAATCGGCCTCAGCTGCGGGAGCTTCTGCCAAGCCCACGGTCGCCAATTCAACCTTTGCACCCAGCCCCAATTGGGATTCAAAAACAGAAAAAATATTTCAGGATCAAGTTGATAAAGTCTTTAAGAAAAAAGCCAAGCCTGAAGATGAAAACCATGTGGTGATGCCTGTTTATTTCGAGGATCGTTCAATTTCATTGGGTCAAATCGACAGCCGCATTCGTCAAGGCCAGCCCTTGTTGGTGGACTCTTTGACCCTGTTCAAATACTTGCGCCTGCTTTTGCTCCGTGAATGGTTCGATAAACCTCAGATCACAGCCATCAATCCCGAGGGAATCAAAGATCCTCAAGAAATCAGCAAAAGGCGATGGCTGTCCCTGGATCAATTTGCTGAAACCGGAATCAAAGTCACTTTTGATCCCGCCCAATTGGATGTCATCATTTCCGTGCCGCCGGCTTTGCGCGCCCCAAGTGTGGCTTCGATCATCAAGGGCGATCGCAATGTCGATGATGCAGCTCAAGCTGATCCGGCTTCTTTGTTCAGCTCCTATTTGAATATTTACGCCAGCGAAACTTTTGATACTCGCTACAAGGAATTTGACGACCATCGATTGCCGATGAAAGCTCAGCTTGAAAATGGCACCAACCTCGGCGGCGTTGTCATGGAGGCTTACGGTCGTTATCTCGAAGACCGCACAAATCAAAATCCTGACTCCACTGGCTTTGCGCGCGGTGATGTACGATTGGTGAAAGACTTTCCAGGTGGATCTGCAAGGTCATCTGTCGGGGATTTGGTTTATCCCACGCAAGGATTTCAAACCTTCCGTCCCATGGCGGGGGCTTCAGTCACTACCAATTTCACCATGTCGAGGTCCCGACTGACCTATCCGACGGGAAACTACGACATCTTTTTGCAGAGAAATTCGAAAGTCTATATTTGGCTGAACGATCAACTTCAACAGGTTTTAGATCTTCCGGCTGGCCGCCACTCCCTCCGGGATTTTCCTTTCGTCAGCGGTGCCAATGATCTTCGTTTGGAAATTGTCGATGATGTTGGACGTGAAGAAACTGTTCGTTACTCTTACTTCTCCAGCACAGAAATGCTAAAGACGGGATTGAATCAATTCAATTATTCGGTCGGAGCTCCCTCTGAGGATATTGGCAATCAGAGAATTTATGACAGTTCCAAGACCACATTGACCGCTTTTCATCGCTACGGCCTGACAGAAGATTTAACAGTCGGTGCAAACGTTCAAAATGACCACTTGCAGACAGTCGCGGGCCTTGAGGGAATGATGTCGACATCATTTGGATTCTTGAAATTGGAGCCAGCTGTTTCTATTTTGAATAGTGAAACTGGTGGCGCCGTTCGAGGAAGTTACAGTTATTCCGATTACAAAGGGATCATGAAAACCCAGAGAACTTATCGCTTGAGCTTCGTGCATGAGGGGGCAAGCTTTGCTCCTCTCAGCCAAAACGCGTCTTTGCCTGTGGTGACTCGCACTTTTGAACTGACTGGAGGTTACACTCAAGGCCTCAGTCGAAATCTTTCAGTGAATTTCAACGCTTCGGTCCGCAATCTGGCAAGCGCTTTAGGAAATCAGGATGCCTTTACAATTGGAGTAGGCGCCAATCGCAAGTGGGATGGTGGTCAATCTGTCAATGCAACCATCTCTCATAACAAAACAACGGCAGGTGATGAAGACATCAATGTGTTTCTTTTCTTTCTTTGGGCCTTTCCGAAAGAAAAGCAAATTGTCACTGCCATTCATAATACGTCCGATTCTTCAAGCCGCTTGGATTGGAGCTACAATCCCTCCGCAGCTGCGGATTCATCCAGTTACGGAGCTTCGTTGCGAGACACCGATTCAGAGCGTGGTTACAGCGCTCAAATTCTTCATGATGGAAATCGAACGCGCTCCTCTCTGGCCCACGAAGTCGCAATTAGCAAGATTGCCGATCCGACTGCGACCGGTGATGATGTGAATAAAAAACCAACCAGTCATACAACGTCTTTGAATGTGGCAACGTCTTTGGCTTTTGCTGGTGGACATTTCGCAATTGGTCGGCCTGTGACAGACAGTTTTGCAATCATTGCGCCGGTTAAAAATTTGCGAGGACAGCGCCTGGATGTCAATCCTCAAGGAGAAGAGGCTTATGCGGCCAAATCGGATCTTTTGGGGCCAGCCCTCTTGCCTGAGATCGGATCTTACAATTTTACTGAAATCACAATCAGTGGCAAAAAACTTCCACCACAATTGGCAGTGCCAAGAGATCACTTTTCAGTCTATCCTGGGTACAAGAGTGGTTATGCATTTGAAATCGGGACAGATGCGACCGTTTACCTGATGGCGAAATTGGTAGATGGACAAGGCCAGCCATTAGGGCTTGCTGCTGGAACGGCGATTTATCTGGATGATGATAAACAGGAACCTGTGACGATCTTTACCAACAAAAAGGGCGTGCTCAGTTCCGAAGGCTTCAAACCGGGACGTTACAGATTCGAAGTTGCAACCGACGTGTTTGAGCCGCTTGAAATCACGATTCCTGAATCGGCTAAAGACAACTTTGATTTGGGAACTTTAAAGCTAAAGGCGAAATAAAATGAAAATACAAAAAAAATTCGCACTTTCAGTGATTCGAAATCTGATATTGGGATTTTCTTTGACCTTTTTTTTCTCGCAAGCTCAGGCCGCCTGCGGATTGACGATCACCACTGATGACATCAGTCTCACATGGGGCCTCAATTTTTCATCCATTGCTGTGCCGATCACCATCAATCGTTCCACTGCCGATGCTTGTAATTATGCTCTTGGATTCACCAAGGGAAACGGAGCCTCCTATGTCGCTCGTCGTGCCGCCAATGGCAGCAATACACTGAGTTATCAGCTTTATAAAGACACGGGACTGTCAAAAATTTTGAAGGACAATCCCGACATCACAACAATTGATGACGTGGTGGACGGTGGGTTTTTAGCAGGTGCAATCCCAGTTTCTCAAACCGTGAACTATTACTTTGATATTCCCTATGCGTCGGCAACCACGCCGGTAATGGTGTCCAGCGGAACTTACACAGATAATTTCACTCTCAATCTGTATGAGGGGAGTGGTCCTCCCTTCGGGACTTTGGTCGCTTCGAAAGGGGTCAACATCACTGTGACTGTGCCAAAGATGATTGCGCTTTCACTGGTGGATCCGGGTGCTCCTTATCAGCAGGGACAGCTTTCCAAAAATGTGAACTTTGGGACGATGACAGAGGGATCTGCCGCCAATGTGGATTTGCGGCTTCGAACCAATGCCGGCTTCAGCGTCACATTTTCTTCTGCCAATAATGGAAAAATGAAGCACACTTCGCCAGGCAAAAATTCGTTGGTTCCCTATAGCTTAATGGTCAACGGGGCGACTTTGAATCTTTCTAATAGCAGCACGGTTCCGGTCGTGGGTCTGACGGGAAGTGGATCGACAGCTTTATCTGGTTTGGGTTATCCGATTAAGGTCGTGATTGGCAGTGTGACAGGCCCGACAGTTCTAGGGGGACCGCATTCAGATGACATAACGATAACGGCGACCACAACAGAGTAAGGTCGCCGATCGTTTCTTTGAAAAATTCAGATTAGATAGAAACCATTGTCATAGTCAGAGCGAGAGTATACTTTCCAGCAAGTGGAAGAGTTGTATTGGTTCCCTTCCAAGTCGCACCCAAAGTGCAATCTTCTTCTCGACCTTGAGTCATACCAACTGTTGTCGCGCCATCTTTAATGTCAACACCAGTTCCGATGTCAACTTTACCAGCGCCGACTCCAGGAGTGAAAAGAGCTTTATAAGTACCTAAGATTGTTGTGCAAGCTCCGAATTTCAATTGGAAGCCACCAGCACCGAAGCTATAGCCTGTTCCTGCACCAGTTGTGCTTGATGGAACACCGTCTACTTCAGCAGATTTCAGTGTGAGACTTGCGAGGTCCACATTGTATTTGAAATGAAAAATTCCTACCAATCGGTCAACGACGTCAACTTTACCAGAAAGGTCCAGGTCGCCAGGATAACCACGAGCAGTGATGCTGAAAATCACTGGAACGTTACCGCTGATGTTCAGATTGGCGATGGATGTATCCGCTGCCAGAGCTGCCATCGGCATGAAAAGTTGTGCGGCGAACAGAAGGGCTGCACTCAGTAGTTTTACTAGGAATTTCATTTTACTTCTCCGTTGTTGTTTTTTTGAGCTCGCTCACTTTCACGAGCTCTGTACTCAGCATATCGTTCGCCATTTAAAAAAACTTGATGAAAGGACGAAAAATCTTGTCCAAAGTCCAGGCCCCACAAGAATTGCGACAAAGGAAATAGGAAAGTTTTTCCACCAAGATCAAAGTCTTTTGCAGTACTTAGATCGGTGAGCTGGTCGAACGGCTGGGGATCTCAATGTGCTTTTTTGCAGTTGAGGCGCGACTTGATAGGTCCAGGATCCAAATTCATACTGGTTCTGAGATTTAGAGAAAGGAGCCAGTATGCTTCCCTCTCAAACTCCGGTTTTGATTGTCGGAGCAGGGCCCACAGGGCTTGTGTTGGCGCTTTGGTTGACTAAAATTGGGATCAAAGTTCGCTTGATCGATAAATCTTCAGGTCCAGGGCTCACATCTCGAGCGATTGTTGTTCACGCTCGCACTCTTGAATTCTACCGGCAATTGGGAATTGCGGACGAAGTGATTGCCCGCGGTTTTGAATTTCCTCATCTCAACCTATGGGTCAATCATCAACGAAGAGCGCAGGTTTCTCTCGGGCAGACGGGGAGGAGGCTGAGCCCTTATTCTTTTGTGTTGATTTTCCCCCAAGACGAACACGAAGTGTTTTTAATTGAGCGGCTAAAAAATCTTGGCGTTGAAGTTGAAAGACAGACTGAGCTTCTGTCCTTTCAACAGGAAAAAGATCAAGTTCACTTTCAGCTTCGTTTGCCCTCAGGTGAAACCGAAAACGGATCTGCTCTTTATCTGGCAGGTTGTGATGGAGCGAAATCACGAGTTCGCGAAGTTTTAAACACTGGCTTTGAGGGCAGTACCTATCCCGATCTTTTCTATGTTGCCGACATTCGCGGACAAGGGCCGGCTCTTAATGGCGAGCTTCACCTCTCGTTAGATCAATCCGATTTTTTGGCGATCTTTCCGCTGAAGGAAAAAGGGCATGCACGCCTTATTGGGGTGATTCGTGAAAATGAATCTGGAAGGTCTCTCCGGTGGGAAGATGTGAACCCGAGAATTCTCAGAGAAATGGATATTCAAGTCGACGAAGTGAAGTGGTTTTCCACCTATCACGTGCATCACCGAGTGGCCTCACATTTTCAAGTGGGACGAGCTTTTTTATTGGGCGATGCTGGACATATTCACTCTCCCGTAGGCGGCCAAGGAATGAACACTGGGATTGGCGATGCCGTGAATTTGGCGTGGAAATTAGGTGAAGTCTTAAAAGGCGAAAGTTCAGAGGAACTTTTAGAATCCTACGAAGCGGATCGAATGCCATTTGCAAAACTTTTGGTGAGGACTACGGATCAGGCTTTTAAAGTTGTTTCCTCACCTGGACCCTGGGCGCAATTTGTTCGCACTCGAGTCATTCCATGGCTTTTACCAGCTGCTTTCCAGTTTGAATTTTTGAGATATTTTCTTTTCCGTACAGTTTCTCAAACTGGAATTTCTTACCGTCATGCTCTTGCTGGTCTCGGCCAAAAATTACAGCCAGGTGATCGCTTGCCGTGGATCGAGAGCGTGGATAATTTCACTCCTCTGAAAACTCTAGCTTGGCAAGTCCATGTCTATGGAAAAAAGACTGTGAAAAAAAAAAAAAAAAACACCCCAGTT
>JBGGMM010000112.1:0-2994 GCA_041288045.1 Pseudobdellovibrionaceae bacterium
CAGACTGTTTTTTAATGCGGCCAGCTCAGGCTGTCTTTCCGGTCCGCAATAAAATAAAGAATCTGGGAAGTCGCGCTGGCCACAAGCGACGGAGCGAACTGTTTTTTCAATTCCCAAGCGGAGAATGCTTGGAATTGTTTTTAGAAAATCCGATGAGGCTCCGCGACGCAAAAAATCATTGAAGGCAGCAAATTCAGGATTTTGAATATTGTAATCGGCGAGAGAGTTTCGGTTCAAATCCACATTGGCCGCATTGGTTCGCTTCATTGTGGCCATACCATAGGGATTCACGGAGTGAGCAATCACCAACTGAAAAGGCAAATTTTCTAGATTTTCTCGCAGAATTTCCTGCTGGATCAAAGAGCCCAAATAACCTTCAACCCCGTGCACTCCCGAAAGGTGCACCAGGCAATAGGGCTTTTTTTGCGCAGTGAAAAAGTAATCGGTGAAGAGCATTTCACCTGAAGGTCCTCTCAATGCATGCGGGACCTCAAGATGATTCAATCGACTCTGAGAGTGGAGTTTGAGAATGTCACTTCGAAAACTCGAATACATTCCTCAACACTGTCAGTGAGGATTTAGAAAAGCACGAAATTTTGATAGAGGAGAATCAAAGACCCAAAAACCAATCCTGAAATGAGGAGTAACTGACGTGCCACAAAGCCTCCCTAATTTTGAATGTTCTGTAGAACTTATCGAGAGGCCAGGGCCTAGACTAAAGGCAAGCTTGAAGAATTGACGAAATATTGATCAAGCCTGATTCAGTTGAAAACGCATCATTCTGAGAATGGAACAGTTCTTATTTCACTTCGAAAGAAGAGACAGAAGCGAAACTGGAAGTGAAGCCAGATTCATTTTTTGGATTCATGGAATAGACACGCCAGAAATACTGCTGACCGGCTTCGAGATTGGACACATCCAAACTGGTGGCTTTGACAAAATCTTGTTGGGTTACAAGCCATTTAAAATTGGGATCTGTTGCTACTTGCACTCGGTAAGAATCAGCACCGGCCGCTTCTTGCCATTTCAAAGTCACAGTGCCTGGAGCGACATTGGAAAATGCTTTCGGTTCAAGAAGTGTCGCTTTGGCTGGGCGTGTAGCCAAGGATTTGTCTGCGGGCTTGTTGGGATAAAAATCATTTTTGCGAGTCCCTTCATGCTGCTCTTCGCCGCCAGAGGCAAAAGCGCTCAGTGAAACCAGGGCGATCGAAGTGAGAAACAAAGCGAGAGTGTTCATAAGCAATCCTTTCACGTGAGAAGCCCTTAAATTAGAAGAGAGACCCCAAAATCTCAATCGGATTTAGGCTCCTTGTGCTGGTTGATGAGCTGTGTTACAACGCTTGCAATTCTTGTTTTGTGGATGATCGCCGTTGGGCCAGTGGAACGTTGGTGAAGGCTCAAGGGAGGAAAGTCCGGACTCTTCAGGGTAGCGCAGGGGGTAACGCCCCTCCGGCTGCAAAAAGACGAAAGTTTTCTAGCAGTTGAGGAACAGTGGAACAGAGAGAATGTCCAGGGCATTGACCGACGGACCGGGAACGGGAGGCCGTCGCCCCGCAAGGGCACCCTGTCAAAAGGGTGGAGCTGCTGGAGTGAAAACAGCCAAACTCTGCGTGGAGCAAGATCAAATAGGGAAGCATAGAAAGCACGACCCGTGCAGAGCTTCCGGGTCAGATCGCTTGAGGTTGAAAGCAATTTCAATCCTAGAGGAATGATCATCACTTATGCGTGAGGGGGACTCATGTATGAGGACAGAATCCGGCTTACAGCAAAACAATAATCCCATTTATGGCCCTTGCTTCCAAAACGAAGCAGGGGCCTTTCTTTTTGACTCCCGACAAATCCCTTGAATAAGATTTCTTCAGATCAAGGAGGAGAAAAAATGAAGAACCTCATTTTATTTGTCGGAATTTTCTTTGCAAATCTCGCATTGGCCACCGATTGGAATATCAGTTGCGCCAAATGGGGCGATGATTTCGAAGGCGGATACTGCATTCACAAACCGGTGAATAGCACCAATCAAGACGTGATTTATCATTTCCATGGAGCTCGTGGCACAGAGGCCTTCTGGCAGGAAAAATATTATTATCCCTCACAGATCCGCCAGTACTGGGATGACAATCAATTGCAGGCGCCAACTGTCATTTCAATTTCCTTTGGACCTTTTTGGCTCTTGGCTGAAAAAAACAGCTCCGAAGTGAGCGGTCTATTTGAAATCTTCGTCAATGAAATCGTTCCCAAAATTGAAAATTCAATTGGCGGTGTTCGCGGCCGACGAATTGTTGTTGGTGAATCCATGGGTGGATTCAACGCCACTCAAATGGCACTGAAAACAAAACTGTTTCAAAAAGCGGCTTTTCTGTGTGCGCCGATGGTGGACAAAGTCAGCCCCTATTCTTCACCGGCAGAAATCGACGCCTTCATCAGAGCTTCATCAGCTTGGCAGTACTACACAGCCATCAACGACCAACAAGAAGTCGTTGGTTCAGTGAACAGCCTTTTGCAGATTTCAAAAATTTTCTATCCCAAACCAGAAGATTGGGCCAAAGCTAATCCCTTGAATTTGATCCGAGGTTTGAAAAGCGCCACCGAGCTACCGCCCATTTACCAGACAGTGGGCTTTTACGATCCCTATGCGATTTATGAGGGCAACGAGGTTTTCGCCAAGCTTCTCACTCGATTGAGTGGGCAGCTTGAGTGGCACCCAACTTGGGGCGGGCATTGCGCGTTTGATATTCCTTCGCTTTCGAAATTTTTGGTGGAGTAGGGGCCGAGTTCTGCCGCAGCGTTTTCTGAACGCCGCAAAGGATGGTTTCACGATCGGCCTAGTCGCTGACCCCTTCAAAAAAAAAACAAAAAAAGTCCTCTGTCAAAGACATAGACAGTTCATTTCTTAACTCAATCTCATTAGATATCTAAAAAAACTCGGTTTTTTGCGGGCTCTCGGTTGGTCCCGGCATTGCTCTTTTGATCCCCCGGCGGAGAGTTGTCATGAAT